>CAZJXF010000001.1:0-78445 GCA_964549995.1 uncultured Desulfatirhabdium sp.
TTCCGCTGCAGCATCAAAAGGCGTACCCGCCCCCATGCTCAGGCCCGGAAATACCACACAATCGGAGATACAGCGACTTTATGCGAGTCCATCAACGAATCAACGGTCTGCAGGCAGGGTGGCGGCGAACTGCGGCATCAGTCGTCCGCAAATGTCCTGGTGCAGTCGGGTCACCGTTTCATCGGCTAAAGTGGATTGATCCGAGCGGTAAACGATTCGCAGCGACACGCTCTTTTTCCCTTCGGGAAGGGGAGCGCCTTCATATACGGCAAAAATAGAGACATCTTCGACGAGCGGCTCCTGCATGGCGTAAACGGCATCGACCATCTCCATGGCAGCCTGCTCTTTATCCACGATCAGGGTGGTGTCGCGGCTAACCGATGGGAATTTGGGCAACGGAACGGCTGTGGCCTGGGGCGGTTCGAGGTGTTGCAGTGCCTGAACGTTCAGCTCGAAGACATAGCCAGTCTGTTTGAGATCGAAGGCATCGAGGACCTTCGGATGAAGTTCCCCCACGCATCCGACAACTGTTGAACCGATGCGGATCTGGGCCGAGGCCCCACGTCTCAGGTATGGGAATCGGGCGGGATCTCCCTTCTCGAAGATGGGTTTCCAACCCATGCTTTCCAGGAGCGCTTCCACGACCCCCTTCATGTCGTAAAAGTCGCATTCGCTCTCGGAGGCATACCACCGCGGTCCGCCGTATCGGCTTCCCGTCCATAGGGCCGCCATCATTTCGCGTTCTTCGGGAAGTTTTTCGGATGGCCTATCGAGGAAGACGTTGCCGATTTCGAAAAGCCGCAGGTGCCGCTGCTGCTGAAACAGGTTTCGCTGCATGGCGCCGAGAAGCCCTGGGAGCAGGGATGTACGCATCACGGCTTGGTCTTCCGAAAGGGGATTTCGTACAGCGACTGTTTGCCGGCGTTCGTCCCCCTCGGGAATCATCAGCTGGTCGCAGGCTTTTGCAGCAATGAAGCTGTAGTGAATGGCCTCGTAAAATCCGAGGCCGACCATCCGGTTGCGCAGCGTTTCCCGCAACTTTTGGGAAAACGGAATGGGGGCCGGTGGGATGTGAATATCGGGTAAGGTGACGGGGATGGTGTTGTAGCCGTGCATCCGGGCGATTTCTTCCATCAAATCGACGGGCCTGGAAACATCCACCCGATGGCTCGGTACGGTCACCCGCCAGCTTCCGGAGGCGAGGGGCTCGCAACGGAATTCGAGCCGTTCGAGAATATCGGGCATTGCGGCATCGGGAATGTCGCATCCCAGAAAGGTGCGCGTAGCTTCCGCCGACAGGGTGATCTGAACGGGAACATGGGGTTTGGGATAGGCGTCGATGATCCCGCCGATGACTTTGCCACCGCACACCTCGGCAATGAGCGCCGTAGCCCGCATCAGTGTCGGGACAATACCTTCCGGATCCACGCCGCGTTCGAAGCGGTGGGAAGCTTCCGTCTTGAGTCCCAATTTCCGGGAAGTCCTGCGGATCGATGTCGCATCGAACCAGGCGCTTTCGAGCAACACCCTTCGGGTGGACGGCTCGATTTCAGAATTCATCCCTCCCATCACGCCGGCGATGGCCACGGGTTTTTCACCGTCACAGATCATCAGCATGTCGGAATCGAGCACCCGTTCCTTGTGATCGAGCGTCACGAAGGTCTCCTGATCGAGGGCGGTCCGAACGACAATCCGGTTCTGGGCCAGCCGATCGAAATCGAAGGCATGCAGCGGTTGACCCGTTTCCATCATGACGTAATTGGTGATATCGACGACGTTGTTGATGGGCCTCTGACCGATGGAAATCAGTCTATCCTGAAGCCAGAAAGGAGATGGGCCGACGGTGATGTCGACGATGACAGATGCGGCATACCGGCGGCACGCATCCGGTGCCTGGATGGTGATGGAAGTGATTTTCTCGATGTCGCCGGTCGTATCGGGGATGCGGGCATCGGGACGTTTCCACCCGGTTTTCTGAAGAGCGGCGATTTCTCGGGCCACCCCGATCATACCGAGACAATCGGCTCGATTGGGAGTCAGACCGAGTTCGAATACGGGATCCGAATAGTTCCCGAAGGATTTCAGGCATTGGCCTTCTTTGGCCGTTATCGGAAGAACCATCAGACGGCTTGCGTCTTCCCCAAGACCCAGCTCAGCCTCGCTGCAGAGCATTCCTTCCGAAGGTACCCCCCGGATGGTCGAGGCGGTGATCGTCAGACCGGAAGGCAGAACGGTTCCAGCCTCGGCGACCGGATAGGCTTCTCCGATGCGAACGTTGGGGGCGCCGCAGACGATGGACAGCTTTCGGTCTCCGACGTCCACCAGGCAGCGTTTCAAATGGGATGCATGCGGATGGGGTTCGATGTCAAGGACGCGGCCGATCCGCACATGTTCCAGATAGGCGTAGCGGTCCTCGATGGTTTCCACCTCGATGCCGGACAGCGTCAGGGCATCGGCGAGGCGGGCCGTATCCATTTGGATGGAAACGTAATCGTTCAACCAGGATAAAGCGACTTTCATGATGGATGACGGACCTCAACGGACAAGGGTTGGAGGGGAAGCGCGAAAGTTTTCCTCGGTTCCTTCTGTATCAGGACGCGAATCGCAAGGGGTGTAAAAATCGGACATTGTTTTCGAAAAATTTTCGGATGTCGTCAATGCCGTATTTCAACATGGCGATTCGTTCGATTCCCATGCCGAAGGCAAAACCAGTGATGGATGCGGAATCGTATCCGACATTTTCGAGAACGGCCGGATGAACCATCCCGGAGCCCAAGACCTCGAGCCATCCGGTTTGCGAGCACACTCTGCAGCCTTTACCTCGGCACATGACACACTGGATGTCGACTTCCGCACTGGGTTCCGTAAACGGAAAAAAGCTGGGTCGGAATCGAAGCGCCGTATCCGTGTCGAACATTTGGTGGACGAAGGCGGTGAGCGTTCCCTTCAGATCGCTAAAGGTGATGGTTGGCCCAACGACGAGCCCCTCAATTTGATGAAACATCGGGGTATGGGTGATGTCGGAATCGCATCGGTACACTTTGCCGGGTGCGATGATTTTGAGCGGGGGTTGGTGAGCTTCCATGTAACGCACCTGAATCGGCGAAGTATGGGTGCGCAGTACGACATCCTCGGAAATGTAAAAGGTGTCCTGCATGTCCCGGGCCGGGTGGTGCTTGGGAATGTTGAGGGCCTCGAAATTGTAGTGATCCAGTTCAATTTCGGGGCCTTCCGCAATATGAAATCCCATTCGCGTGAAGATGTCGCAGATGGTGCGGATCGTCTGGGTGAGGGGATGCAACCCGCCGATTGCCGGTTTTCGGCCTGGAAGCGAAATGTCGATCCCGGCTTCCTGCTCTTCCTGAAGGCTTGCGATCCGTTCTTCTGCACGCCGGATGGCTTCTTCGATGCCCGCCTTGACCTCGTTGGCGCGCTGACCGGCTGCGGGGCGCATTCCCGGAGGCAGGGAACGCAGCGAACGCAAAAAGGCCGTGACGACACCTTTTCGGCCAAGATACTGGATCGACAGCTGCTTTACCGTTTCCGAATTGTCTGCGGCGGAAATGGCGGCAATGGCTTCCTGATAAATGGATTCAATATCGGTTTCCACTGGACGCAATCGGTATATGTGTGTGTTCGTGGCTTCGGCCGCCGCCCCCGGATTCGATGATGCGACCTGTCCTTCCCAGCCGATGCAGAAATGCACAACGATGATCTACGCCGAACCCCGTAGGGGCATCTCGGTGAGTCGCTCCTACGGGGTTTTCGCGCTTTCGCCCTATTCACATCGCATGGTTGGGATAGCCGTGGGAACGGCATTCACAGCGGCAACGGATCGGCTGTTTTTCGACAGGATGACTTGCCGGTTATGCCTTGGCAGCTTGGGCGATCTGGGCAAAACCGTTCGGGTCGAAAATGGCGAGTTCGGCCAAGACTTTTCGGTCAAGAGCGATCCCCTGTTTCTTGAGGCCGCTGACGAACCGGCTGTAGGAAAGGGCATGCGGACGAACGGCTGCGTTGATGCGGGCGATCCAAAGCGAGCGGAACTCCCGTTTGCGAACCTTACGATCCCGATAGGCATAGTTGAGGGCGCGATCGACCGTGTCTGCGGCCGTTCGGAACAATTTGCTGTGTCCGCCGCGGAATCCTTTAGCAAGCTTCAGTACTTTCTTTCTACGATGTCGGGCTTTGAACCCTCTTTTGACGCGCATGGTGCACCTCGAAACAACATTCGGTTGACGGTTGTGGAGCCGCAGCTGATGATGGCTGGCGGCGTCCCACGATATTCAGGGTTGTCGGCTTCACAAAAAGGCCGGATGCTGTGTCGTGCTGCATCCCTCGTCGTTGCGGCGTACGTCTAAGTACGCCTCACACACGGGATTTGCACTTCTTGCCTGCGGCCTTTTTTCGAAGCCGTCTATAGGATCGACTTTTTGCGAGCCCATCAAATGTAAGGCAGCAACAGTTTTAACTCGCGATTGTTGGCCTTGTCCAGAACGGGGCTCTGCCTTAGGGCACGCTTCCGTTTGCGGCTTTTGGTGGTCAGAATGTGGCTGCCGAAAGACTTGTGATAGACGAATTTCCCGCTTCCGGTTCGTTTGAAACGCTTGGCTGCCGAACGGTTTGTCTTGATTTTGGGCATGAGAACCTCCTTCAAAAAAAGATATGGCGCAAGGCAAACCCATCCTGCGCCACAACATCCGATACACAACAAAAAAGAATCAGGCCGAATAGGCGTACATCCAACCGCTACCTTGAAATGTAATCTACGAGGCGATTTTTCGTGGTTTGATGACGGTGATCCTATCTTTACGGCGGGCAGATGACAGCAACCCAGGCTCAACTGGATGCAGGCTTCATTTCGGAGCGAGGATCATCACCATCGTGCGGCCTTCGAATTTGGGCTTCTGCTCTACTGTGGCAACCGACTCCGTTCCCAGCAGAATCTTGTCCAGCAACTCCTGCGCCGCTTGGGTCAGAGTGATTTCCCGACCCCGAAACATGACAGTGACTTTCACCTTGTCCTTATCGACAAGAAAACGCTTGATATGGTCGATTTTGGTTTGAAGGTCGTGGTCTCCGGTTTTGGGGCGGATCTTGATTTCCTTGACCTGGAAAGTACTTTGTTTCTTTTTCGCTTCCTGCTTTTTCTTGGTCTGCTCGTATTTGTACTTCCCATAATCCATGATCTTGCAGACCGGCGGATTGGCTGTCGGCGAAATTTCTACCAGATCGAGACCGGCTTCTCCTGCCGCAGCAAGCGCTTTGTAGAGCGGCACAATTCCACTTTGTTTGCCTTCGGCATCGATCAGCCGAACTTCCTTGGCCTTGATTTCCCGGTTGACATTGACCTTGTCGGACTTGACCGGTCGCTGCTGAATCCTGTTGTCTATGCCTGCACCTCCTGGTTTCACACCGTTGATGAATCCTATGACCCGCCTATGGAACGGGTTTACGGAAATCCAAAAATGTTCCTACCTCTTTTGAAGAGGAGGTCGATGCGGCGGTTTTATAGCCTGAACAATTCGAAATTGCAAGCGGAATATCCTGCCCTTCTGGAATACCGCTTGATTTATAAGATGTAATTGCCTACCATAGAGGTAGGCATCAGATGGAGCATTTCCATCGAAAACCCAACCCAAACGAGGAGGAGAACGCTATGAAGAAATGGATCATGATCGGTATGATGGGGCTTTTTCTGGCAGGATGTGGCACCGCTGCAAAGGAAAGTGAATTCTGGCAGCATGATTCGGTTTATCGCAGCGGAGATCATCTGAAATACAGCTGGGGCGGATACGTTCCGACGACCCCGGATGAAGTTCAGAAATCAGGCGAACAGAAATGGTGGGGAATTCCTGTCAGCGGAAAGTAATTCCAACCCCTTATCGCCCGAAAAGAGGAAATTATCCTTGCCTCCCCTTTTCGGGCGAATACGTACCTGCCTTCCAGATCATTCCGAACGATTCACTTTCCTCCTCCTTCCTGCTTTAACACCTGCTGTGAGTCTTGGGCTCCTTTTACGTTCTTTCCTTGATGGAAAATTCGCTTTCGGGCATTTACAAAATTTTCAGGAACCATTACATTTGCAGCCGTGGACATATTTTAATGTAGTGGCATGCTCTCCTACAGGGTATTTCGTAGTCGTATCGGATTCAGGTATGGCATTAACCGCTTCAACCCATCGCAGAAAGGAAACCCACATGAGTTTTGATTTCAACGCAGACGACATTTTTGAAATGGCTCAGCAAATCGAAAAGAACGGTGCCGCATTTTACGCAGCCGCTGCAACCTCCATTTCGGATCCTACGGCCAAAGCCTTCCTCGAAAGGTTAAGCCAGATGGAGGTTTCCCATGAAAAGACGTTCGCCGACATGCGGAAGCAGCTCTCCGACAAGGAAAAAACCCCGACCACTTTCGATCCACAAGGCGAGGCCGCTCTGTATCTGAAAGCCCTCGCAGATACCAAGGTCTTTTTCGAAAAATCCATCGATACGACATCGATGAAAGAAATCCTTAAGGCTGCCATCGAGGCGGAGAAGGATTCGATCGTTTTCTATCTGGGAATGAAGGAACTGGTGCCTGTCGGAATGGGGAAGAACCGGCTGGATGCCATCATCAAGGAAGAAATGGGGCACATTCGGCTGTTGGCCAAGGAGTTGACGGCCTTCAAAGCCTGATGATTCGATATCCATCCGACATCTCGGGGTTCCCGACACCGCGATGTCGGATGAAAATTCCTCATGTATGATGGCCTCGCAAAAAGTCACTTCTATGGACGGCTTCGCAAAAAGGCCGCAGGCAAGGAGTGCAAATCCCGAGGAGTGAGGCGTACTTAGACGTACGCCGCAACGACGAGGGATGCAGCACGACACAGCATCCGGCCTTTTTGCGAAGTCGTCATGTATGTTCAACCCCATCTCCCAGATATCACAACTTCTTCCAGCCCTGCAGGATTCAAGACCGTAATTTCGGGCCCCTGCACCCGGATATACCCTGCAGCGCTCAACCGGGAAAAGACCCGTGAAAGGGTCTCCGGGACCGTTCCAAGAATACCGGCAAGCTGCCCTTTCGATATCGTCAACCGAATGGTTCTGGACGGTGCCTGTTGATCGCGAAGCAACGTCAATAAATACGATGCGAGTCGTGCAGCCACATCCTTCAGCGCCAGGTTTTCGATCTTGTGGGTGAATTCCTTCAAACGCAGACACAAGAGCCCGATCATGCCGAGGGCGATCGATGGATTTTTCGTGATGAGATCGATGAAGCGTTGTTTCGGAAAAAAGAGAAGTTTGGAAGGAACCAGGGCGATGGCGGTTGCTGGAAAATTCGCGCCGATAAATACCGGAACCTCTCCGAACGGTTCTCCCGGCCCCAATATATGAAGGATATGTTCCTTTCCATCCATCGATGACTTGTATACCTTGATTTTCCCGGAAAGAAGGACATAAAAACCGTTTGCTGGCTCTCCCTCTTCGAAAATCATTTGTTCCTTCTCGGTCGGTTGAACCGTTCCAATCGCACGCAGCGCTTCCAGTTGATCTTTCGACAGTCCGTTGAACAGAGGGGCCCGGGCCATGATATCGAGTACGGGTTCCATGATGGTTCCATCTCCAAAAAAATGCTTTCTTGATCCAGGTCAAGGAGCTGACGTTCAGGATCGGCTATAACCCCACCCAACAACGACGATCGGTTTCGGGATATATCCCGGAACCCTGTTGGAATCAACCCCCGTACTTCAAAGAAAGGAGATCGACCATGTTCTGTTATCAGTGCGAGCAAACCTCCAAAGGTGAAGGATGCACCAAGATCGGCGTATGCGGAAAGCAACCCGAAGTGGCTGCGCTGCAGGATCTGTTGATCCATGCCATGAAAGGACTGTCCAAAGCTGCCGTCGCAGCTGCCAAGGCCGGCATGACGGATTCTGAAATGGATCGGTTTGCGTGCGAGGCCGTTTTCTCCACTCTGACCAATGTCGATTTCGATCCGGAGCGGTTTCCGGCGCTCATCAACAAGGCCGTCGCCTACCGAGATGCGTTGAAGGAGAAATTGAACCTCACCGGCAATGAGGATGCCTTCACCTTCAAACCGGCTGCAACCCTGCAGGGGTTGATCGAGCAGGGCGAACGAGTCGGTGTAAAATCCGATCCGAACATCAACCCGGATATTTTGAGCCTTCAGCAGACGCTGACCTATGGTATCAAAGGTGTTGCGGCTTACGCCGATCATGCGGCGATATTGGGTCAGACGGACAACAAGGTGTTCCAGTTCATTTATGAAGGGTTGGCCGCCACCCTCAATGCCCAGGCGGGACTCGATGAAATGGTGGGGCTGGTTCTCAAATGCGGGGAAATCAATCTGCGGGCGATGGAATTGCTCGATGCCGCCAACACAGGGCATTACGGACATCCGGTGCCGACGTCCGTGCCGCTTGGGGCCAAGAAGGGGAAGGCTATCCTGGTTTCCGGCCACGACCTCAAGGACCTCGAAGAAATTCTAAAGCAGAGTGAAGGCAAGGGCATTTATGTGTACACACACGGTGAAATGCTGCCTTGTCACGGTTATCCGGAGCTGAAGAAATATGCGCATTTCTACGGTCATTATGGAACGGCCTGGCAGAACCAAGTGCGGGAATTCGCCGATTTCCCGGGTGCCATTCTGATGACGACCAATTGTATCCAGAAGCCAAAGGAAAGCTATCAGGACAACATCTTTACGACGGGCCTGGTCGGTTGGCCCGGCGTCCGGCACATTGCGGACAAGAATTTCGCACCGGTCATCGAAAAAGCACTTGCCCTGCCGGGGTTCACCGAAGACAAGCCGGGGAAGACCGTCATGGTCGGGTTTGCCCGGAACGCCGTCATGTCGGTTGCCGGAAAAGTCATCGAAGCCGTCAAGAACAAGAACATCCGCCATTTCTTCCTGGTGGGCGGCTGTGACGGCGCCAAGCCTGGGCGGGATTATTACACGAAGTTCGTTGAACAAGTGCCCAAGGATTGTGTGGTGCTGACGCTTGCCTGCGGAAAATTCCGCTTCTTCGACAAGGATCTCGGTGACATCGGCGGCATCCCCCGGCTGCTCGACATCGGTCAATGCAACGATGCCTACTCGGCCATCCAGATCGCCGTCGCTCTCGCCAATGCCTTCAACTGCGGGGTGAACGATCTGCCGTTGTCGATGATTCTGTCCTGGTACGAACAGAAAGCCGTTGCGATTCTGTTGACCCTGCTCTATCTCGGCATCAAGAACATCCGTTTGGGCCCGAGCCTTCCGGCATTCATCACCCCCAATGTGCTCGACGTGCTGGTGAAGAATTTCAACATCATGCCCATCAGCACGCCGGAGGCGGACCTGAAGGCCATTCTCGGATAAAGAGGGACTGTCGTCATCAATCAACCGCAGGGGCGATCCGATGGATCGCCCCCAAAACTCCTGGAGGCACCCGATGAAATGTCCCGGACAGGACACCCAATACTGGAAGCCCGGTGCAATCTATGAAGCCACATGTCCCAAATGCGGTGCATCGGTGGAATTCTTCAAAGACGACACCAGCCGCAAATGTTCGGCTTGCGGTCACCGGTTCGTGAACCCTGGATTGGATTTTGGCTGTGCGGCCTATTGTCCCTATGCCGAGCAGTGCATCGGCACCCTGCCGGAGGAGGCACTCGCACAGCGGGACGATCTGCTCAAGGATCGGGTAGCCGTGGAGATGAAGCGGTATTTCAAGAACGATTTCAAACGGATCGGTCATGCTTCGCGGGTGGCGCGCTATGCCGAGCGCATCGGGAAGCTTCTGGGTGCCCATCCCGCCGTTGTTCTGGCTGCCGCCTACCTGCATGATATCGGAATCCATGAGGCCGAACGGAAATATCAGAGTACGGCGGCCCGATACCAGGAGATGGAAGGGCCGCCCATCGCCCGCTCCATTCTCGAAAAGCTGAAGGCCAAGGCCGAATTGATCGATGAAGTGTGCGACATTGTCGGTCATCACCACCATCCACGGGAAACGGAGACTGTCAACTTTCAGGCCGTCTACGATGCCGATCTCATCGCCAATATCGAAGACAACCGCAAGGAATCACCGATAGCTGCGGAGCGAATCCAGTCGATCATCGAAAAGTCCTTTCTGACGGATGCCGGAAGGGCGGTAGCGAGAGATGTGTTGCTGACGTGAGGGGCAGGAGTCAGAAGGAAGAAGTCAGGAGTCAGAAGTCAGAAGACAGGAGTCAGGAGTCAGAAGGCAGAAGGCAGGAGACAGAAAGCAGAAGGCAGGAGACGGGAGGCTGGCGTCGGGTGTCGGAAGACGGAAGTTTGGGCTCAGGGGAAAAGAAGGGTGAGATCATCATGAAAGTTCAACGGAAAATCATTCAGATCGACGAGGAAAAATGCGATGGATGCGGGCAGTGCGTTACCGGATGTGCGGAGGGCGCGCTTCAAGTCATCGATGGAAAAGCCCGTGTCGTCAACGAAGTCTTCTGTGACGGACTCGGGGCCTGTATTGGGGAATGCCCGAACGATGCGCTGAAACTGATCGAACGGGAAGCGGAAGAATTCGACGAAAAGGCCGTCGAGGAACATCTGCGCCGCAATCAGAAAGTGTCTGCCTGCCCTTCGGCTGCTATCCAGGACCTTCGATTCCCTGGCACTTGCGAGAAAGCCAATGTCCCGAAGGAACTGAAACAAGAAGCAGGGGGTGTTCACTCCAACCTGTCGCACTGGCCCATTCAGATTCGGCTCGTACCGCCCAATGCGCCATTCCTGAAGAACGCCGACCTTCTGGTCACGGCCGATTGCGTTCCCGTCAGTTATCCGGCGATGAATGAAACGTTTCTTCCGGGGAGAAGAATTCTCCTGGGCTGCCCGAAATTCGACAACGTTCAGGAGGCCATCGACAAGTTCACCCAGATCTTTCGCCAAAACGAGATCCGCAGCCTGACGGCTCTGATCATGGAAGTGCCCTGCTGCTCGGGGCTGCCGTTTATCTTGAAGAAGGCGATGCAGGCATCTGGTACGTCGATTCCGTTGACAACGGTCGTCATCTCGACTCGGGGGGAAGTGCTGCGTCGCATCGAGCCGAAGGATGCCGAGATGCTTTGAATTGTGGATTGAGGATTGTGGATTCAAACATCGGAATCAGGACTGATGGTCTCGCTAAAAGTCGCCTCTTACCGATCAGAAAACCTTTGTTTCCATCTTGGCTATCCGCCCGATCCTACGAGATCGGGCTGCTGAGTTTTTCCGCTGCGCAAGCAAAATGCACCCGCTCTCCTGCGGGTCAACCGAGAACATCTGACTTTTTGCGAGGCCATCAGGATTTCCGATTTTCGACTTCTGCCGACTGCCGACTGCCCACTGACATGGCTCTCTTCTCATCCAAATCCCAACTCCCCTGGACCGACGATGCCCTGAAGGCCGTCGAGCGGGTTCCCTTCTTCGTGCGAAAGCGGGTGAAGGCAAGGGTCGAAGCCGAGGCTGTGGCCAAAGGCTCTTCCCAAGTGACGCTCCAGGAAGTTGAAGAAACCAGAAGGCGGTTCCTGTCGGGTATGCACGAAGAAGTGCAGGGCTATCGCATCGAAACCTGTTTCAGCGATAGCGGATGCCCTAACCGCGTTCTGGATGGCTCCCATCTGGCGGCACGCCTGAAGGAACCCCTGACATCCGCCGATTTGCGGACATTTCTTCAAACCCGGCTCGGCGATCGGCTCAAATACCATCACGAATTCCGTGTGGCCATCGCCGACTGCCCGAATGCCTGCTCCCAACCCCAGATTCGGGATATCGGGATCATCGCTGCGGTCGAACCGCAGGTCGGTTCATCGGAATGCAGTCACTGTGGAGCGTGCAGCGCAGCGTGCATCGAGGGTGCCGTGGACGTTCGGACGACCTCCGATGTGCCGCAAATCGATCCGGTCCGCTGTGTTCGATGTGGGCAATGTATCGCCGCCTGTCCCACGCAGATGATCGTTCGTGGGGTATCCGGCTGGCGGGTGCTTCTGGGTGGAAAACTGGGCCGCCATCCCCGGCTGGCCGAGGCTCTGCCCGGGCTGTACGACGAGGATGCCGTCGTTCAAATCGTTTCGGCGTGCGTGATGCATTTCAAGCGTCATTTCGAGCCCCACCGTCGTTTTGCAGACATGCTTCCCGTGGATGCCCTTCCCGTCTAACCTCGTTGCGGCTTACATTTTCTTGATCTTCCCTTCGCCCTGTCCTATGGTTCCGTGAACCGACAACGAGCGGATCGATCGCAGGATCGGTTCGAATCGAACCATTGGATGGCCTTCCATGACACCGCCAGAAAACCCATCGGCACCGGTCGTTCTGACAGGACTGCTCGAGCGCATCACCCACCACAACGAGGAAACCGGGTTCACCATCGCCAAAATCCAGGTCAAGGGCAGAAAAGATCTGATTACGGTGATCGGGCACATGTTGACTCCGAAACCCGGTGAAATCCTCGAAATCAAAGGAGGGTGGTCGAACCATCCGAAATATGGGGAGCAGTTCCGATTTTCGGAGTATCGGACGAAAACCCCGGCTACCGTACAAGGGATCCGCAAATACCTCGGTTCGGGTCTGGTCAAGGGGATCGGGCCCAAAATGGCCGAACGTATCGTCTCTCGGTTTGGGGCCGAAACGCTCGAGGTGATCGAAAACCGGATTGAATCCTTGGCACAGGTTTCGGGTATCGGGGAGAAACGGATCGCTCTTATCCGTCAGGCTTGGGAAGACCAGAAGGAAATCGGCGAAGTGATGGTTTTCCTGCAAAGTCATGGGGTAAGCCCGGCATTCGCCGCCAAGATATACAAACAATACGGGAAGGCTTCCATCGATGTCGTCCGGGAAAATCCCTACCGACTGGCCATGGAAATCTTCGGCATCGGATTTCTGACGGCGGATCGAATCGGCGAAAAGCTCGGCATTCCCAAGGATTCGCCCCGGAGAGCGGAGGCCGGCATCGTCTATGTCTTGCATCAGCAGGCCGAAAAAGGGCATGTGTACTATCCTTTCGAAGAACTGCTCCAGTCCTGCATCGAAATCCTCGACATCCCGACAAACATCGTTTCCGAGGCCGTCGACCGGCTCGTTCAGTCTGCCGTCCTTGTCCGCGAATCCCATCCCCAGAATCCGACCCAGCCAAAAGAAGATCTCATCTATCTGCAGAAATTTCATGTCTGTGAAACCCGTGTCGCGGCACGGCTTCAAATCCTCAACCGGGCGCCGGTGGCCCTCCGGCCCTTCGATCCCGAGGCAGCCATCCAGTGGGCCCAGAAGGGAATCGGGATCGAGCTTGCCGAACAGCAGAAGGAAGCCGTGCGCTGTGCGCTTTCCCACAAGACGATGGTCATCACCGGCGGGCCGGGCACCGGGAAGACGACCATCATCCGGGCCGTCATCCGGATTTTTGCGGCACTGAATCAGAAAATTCTGTTGGCCGCTCCTACCGGAAGAGCGGCCAAGCGGATGCAGGAAGCCACCGGTTTCGAGGCTCAAACCATCCACCGGCTGCTGGCCTACAGCATGCAGGCGGGCGGGTTTCAAAAAGACGAGAACCATCCGCTCGATGCCGATCTCATCATCGTGGATGAGGCTTCCATGATCGATATCGTGCTGATGTATCACTTCCTCAAGGCGGTCGCCGTGTCCACCCGGCTGGTGCTGGTCGGAGATATCGACCAGTTGCCCTCGGTCGGTCCGGGAAGCGTGCTCTCCGATATCATCGGCTCGGGTCTTGTTCCCGTCATCACCTTGAAGGCCATTTTCCGCCAGGCCCAGAACAGCCGGATCATTGTCAACGCCCATCGGATTCAACGCGGATTTTTGCCGGAGCCGGATGTGGACGCTTCCCTGTCCGATTTCTACGTCATCGAACGCGACGATCCGGAAAAGGCGGTCGAAACCATCCTCAACCTCGTGACGGATCGCATTCCGAAACGTTTTGGCCTCGACCCCATCGAAGACATTCAGGTGCTCAGCCCGATGAACAAAGGGGCTGCAGGCGTATCGAACCTGAACCTGAAGCTGCAGGAGCGGCTCAATCCTTCGGGTGTGAGCCTGACACGTGGGGGACGGATATTTCGACGCGGGGATAAGGTGATGCAGATCCGCAACAACTATGATCGGGATGTCTTCAACGGCGATATCGGCCGCATCGAGGGCATCGATCTGGAGGAGCAACAGGTCATCGTTTGCTTCGACGGACGAGAAGTTCTCTACGACTTTACCGATATGGACGAGCTGGTTCTGGCCTACGCCATATCCATTCACAAGTCCCAGGGATCCGAATATCCAGCAGTGATTGTGCCCATCCTGACGCAGCATTATGTCATGCTGCAGCGCAACCTGATCTATACGGCCGTTACCCGGGGAAAGAAGCTGGTCGTTCTGGTCGGCTCCAAGAAAGCATTGGCCATCGGCATCAAAAACGATCGGGTCCAGAAGCGCTATTCCCTTCTCGCCGATAGGCTGCAGGGAAGATGGATTCCCTGACAAGGCCACCGCCCGGTGGGTATGAATTGTAGCGCAAATCCGATTCATCCGGTAAATCGGAGTTATTTCTCTCTTGAAGGTGGCTGCCATATGGTGTATTGGGGCGAAAGGTTGGATAGGTGAGACCATCAGACCGTCGGAGGATGGGAAATGGGTGGCGCCAGCCGCCTCAATGCTCTGAGGCCTGGAACGATCCCACAATGGTGGTTACAGCGACTTTTTGCGAGACCATCAAGCACTACACATCTCAACACCAGGAGGTTCTTGCCACAAATGATCGATTTCTTTCGGAAGTTTTGTAACACCATCGACGGAATCAACAAGGCCGTCGGAAACATTACATCCTGGGCGGCGCTCGTCGTCGTTCTGGTCGTATTCATCGATGTCGTCATGCGATATGCCATGAACACCAGCTATGTGTTCATGCAAGAGCTCGAATGGCACTTGTTTGCGTTCATCTTTCTCATCGGTGCCGGATACACCCTCTACAAGGACGGTCATGTCCGGGTGGATATTTTCTATCAGAGGCTCGGTGACAAAGGCCGTGCGTGGATCAATCTCCTCGGTACGATCTTGTTTCTCATTCCAGGATGTTACCTCATTATCACGACATCATCCAAATTCGCTCATACGTCCTTCATGAACCTCGAAGGCTCGCCCGATCCCGGCGGCATCCCCTACCGGTTCATCATCAAGTCCGCCATTCCCGTCGGCTATCTGCTGATTCTGCTTCAAGGGATCGCCATGGGCATCCGGAGCTTCTTTACGATCATCGGCAAGGACCTCGATCCGAAGAAGGAGGAAGCCTGATGCAATATCTTGCCGGTTGGATGTTTTTGGCGATGTCCATTCTGATCATGGTCGGTTTTCCCGTCACCTTCACCCTGTTGGGTACAGCGCTCACCTTCGGATTGATCGGCTTCGGGTGGAACTTCTTCAATCTTCTTCCCCTGCGGATCTGGGGGGTCATGAACAACGTGACCCTGTTGGCCGTTCCCCTTTTCGTTTTCATGGGGGTCATGCTGGAGCGTTCCGGGCTTGCAGAAGAACTGCTCGATACGATGGGCCTGGTCTTCGCCAAGCTGCGGGGAGGGCTTGCGGTATCGGTTGTCGTCGTAGGTGCGCTGCTTGGGGCATCGACGGGTATTGTCGGCGCAACCGTCGTGACGATGGGCCTGATCGCCGTTCCCACAATGCTCAAACGGAACTATCAAAAAGAACTTGCGACAGGTACGGTTGCCGCCTCCGGTACGCTTGGGCAAATCATTCCGCCCAGCATCATTCTCGTGCTTCTCGGGGATATCATCGGTGTGCCGGTCGGCGATCTGTTTATGGCTGCCGTTTTCCCGGGTTTGGTACTTGTAGGCTTATACATTGCGTACATTCTTGTGGCCTGCCTCATCAAACCGAACTGGGCGCCGCTCATCCCGAAGGAGGAACTCGATGTCTTGAAATCCGGCCAGTTCTGGGGACGTGTCAGCAAGGCGCTTTTCCCGCCGCTTTTCCTGATGGTGGCCGTATTGGGTTCCATGTTTGCTGGGATCGCATCCCCGACGGAAGCCGCTTCCGTCGGGGCTGTCGGCGCGACCCTTCTGACGGTCATGAATCGGAAGTTCAGCTATCAGATCCTGCGGGAAGTCTGTTACTCCACCATGCAGTTGACAAGCATGGTCTTCATCATTTTGGTGGGTGCCGCTGCTTTCGGCTTGGTCTTTCGTGGAACCGGCGGGGATACGCTCGTTCGGGAATTCTTGGGCGGGTTGGCAGCCACACATGGCAAGTGGTTCGTCTTCACCATCGTCATGTGCGTCATTTTTATCGTCGGATTTTTTCTCGATTTCATCGAGATCGTGTTTATCCACGTTCCGGTGCTGGCACCCATTATCATCGAATTCGGCATCGATCCGCTGTGGTTTTGCGTGCTTCTGGCGGTCAACCTGCAGACGTCCTTTTTAACGCCGCCATTCGGGTTCTCGCTCTTCTATCTCAAGGCCGTCACACCACCGGAGGTGGAAACGGGGCACATTTACAGGGGGATCATCCCCTTCGTTGCCCTGCAGTTGATCGGGTTGACGATCTGCGTGCTGTTCCCGATTCTGTCGACCTGGTTGCCGAAAGTGGTGTTTGCGAATTGACGGATATTGTTCGACGTGATGGATTTTTCGATCATCCCGTTGCCGATCATCCCAGCCGTTTGCTGTACAACCATCAACCGATTCAAGAACGAAAGGAGCAAGTTGCATGGAAAGAAGAGAGTTTTTGAAGAAGACCTCCATGGCTGCAGCTGCTGTTGCCGCCGCCTCCACGGTCGCAGCCCCAACGATTCTGGCTGCCGACAAGACCTACATGTGGAAAATGGTGACGACCTGGACCCCCAATCTACCGATCCTCCAAACCGGGTCCGAACGGTTCGCCAAACGGGTGGAAGAGGCCACCAACGGCAGAATCAAGATCCAGGTCTATGCAGCCGGCGAACTGGTTCCTGCTCTGGGTGTCTTTGACGCTGTTTCGGACGGGACGGTGGAATGCGGCTCCGGTGCCAGCTATTACTGGGCGGGGAAGGTCCCGGCGGGGCAGTGGTTTTCTTCGGTTCCCTTCGGGCTGAACCCTCAGGGGATCAATGCGTGGTTCTACAGCGGAGGAGGGTTGAAGCTTTGGGAAGAAGTCTATGCCCCCTTCAATGTCGTGCCTCGTCCGCAGGGAAACACCGGTGTACAAATGGGCGGGTGGTTCCGTAAGGAGATGAAAACCATCGACGATTACAAAGGATTGAAGATGCGGATTCCGGGTCTTGGCGGAAAGGTGGTGGCCAAAGCCGGCGGAACCGTTACCCTCATGCCTGCAGGAGAGATTTTTACATCGCTCGAGCGCGGCGTCATCGATGCCACCGAATGGGTCGGACCGCTTCACGACCTGCGGATGGGTTTTTACAAGGCCGCCAAATATTACTACTATCCGGGTTGGCACGAGCCGGGAACGACCCTGGAAGTCATCTTCAACAAGAAAGCCTATGACTCTCTGCCGAAAGATCTGCAGGTCATCCTCGATGCGGTCGCGATGGAAACGAATCTGTGGAGTCTCTGCGAATTTGAGGCAGGCAATGGGGCTGCACTCGAAGAACTGATCACGGTTCACAAGGTCAATTTGATGGAATTTCCGGCGCCCATGATGGATGCGCTTCGCAAACTCTCGTACGAAGTGCTGGAGGAGGAAGCTGCCAAGGATCCGATGTCCAAAAAAGTTCACGAGGCATTCAAGAAGTTCAAGAAGCAGGTCGGGGTGTGGGGGACGATCGCAGACAAGTCGTATTTCGAAACCATCGCCGAAAAATACAGCTTGAAAGCATAATCGGCTTGTGGCCCGGGTTTTTGAGCCCGGGGATTGATCGAGTCGCCAAGAGACGAAGAACTTTCGCTTAGGCTTTCCTTTGAACGGGGGGCGTTGCAACGCCACCCCGTTCAAGATTTAGGGCCGGATGTTCAAGGCAACCGCCGGCCGGCTCCTTTCAATCCGCCGTCCAGTAGACGAGATAGCTTTCCGCCTTGTTGAAAGCCGAGCTCATCGTCGATACCACCGAAAACACCATATCCAGTTTCCCGTCTCCATTCAAATCCATGACCATGACGTCGCTGATGTGACCGGATACTTCGGAGGTTCGCCATTTCTGCCCCAAGCCCATACCGTCCCAAAAGAGGCAAACGATGCGGCCGTTTCGAAAGATGCGGATGTTGGGAAAGAAGTGGGTGGTCAGGTCGGTGTTGCTGATGGTGAGCACTTCGTTCTTCCCGTCTCGATCGATGTCCGCCACAAGGATGCGCTGGGGGAGGTAATAGCGCCTCTTGCGAGGGGTGTCACCCGGGCCGCCTCGGTCCTCATCCCCCGTCGGATAGGGAATGTAGCTGGCTGCCCCCGTAAACCGCTCGCCGCTTTTCCAATCTTCTCCATCCGCTTCGATGAGGCGCAGAAAGCCTTCGGGTGTGAACCACACAAAGGTATCCTGCCCGCTGTTGAGGGCGTCGGCCCATGCGAAGGCATAGATACTTTCGGAGAAGGGAACGGCAAAGGCTCCGATGGATTCGAGCGAGTTCCCCCGCCATTCGAAGCGTTGCATCCGGGTGTCAAAAATGGTTCCTCTTCCGGATTCCTGTCCCAGAAGCACCGGCTCTTTCGAAGTCGTGTTGGGGGGGAGGACACGGAGGAAGAGTTCGGGTTCGGCAAGGATCGTCAATTGGGTTCCATTCCATTCCAAAACCTGAGATCGCAAGCGGCTTCGGTCTTTCAACATGCGGGAAAGATAGATTTCCGCACGGCCGTTGTGGTTCAGGTCTGCCGCATCCACCCGGAAAAGGTATTCGTCGGAATCACACGGCTTTTCTGCCAGCAACAGGAGCTTTCCGTCCTGATAGCGGAAAACCGATAAGGCTTCGTCGCTGGCGATCACGATTTCTTCCTTGCCGTCGCCGTCGATATCGCCGTGGGTGATGCTTCGAAATTCCCGTTTGAATTTCGGACTTTTCCAAATGGAGACAGGCAGTCTCCCGTCGGATGTCATGCTGCGGATCGGTTCATTGGCCAACTCGAGTGGGCCGCGCCAGAGCTTTTCCGGATGCTGGTATTGGAGGTCGTCGGAAGAACTCTTGACGCTGGGCTTTGGGGCGGATGGCTCGACGGTCGCTTTCGGGGCGCCATTGGGGGACGGTGTTTCGCCCGTCAGGGTGGTTCGGATTTCGGAAGCAAGCGATTTGATGTGGCCAAAAACATCTTCCGGAGTACTTCCTTGCCGGCTGAAGGTGAGGGCAGGTTTTCCGGTGGACACATCCAAGAGCCTGGCATCCGTCAGGGACGTATCCCCCTGGATCCGAATTTTTCCGATCAACACATAGCCGGCTTTCAGACGGGAGCCGATGGACAGGGCATCCTGCTCCCTCAGGCTGTCACGAATGCCTTCGAGCAGCGTCTTGTAGGTTTCGTAGGGGACGACCTCGATGCCTCCGCCGGAGGACACGCGGCTTTGAAGGATATCGAAGACGCCTTTTTGCAGGAAGGCCATATCCCCCTGGGTTTCCACCTCGAAGGGGAAAATCAGGATCGATGGGTTCGATGCGGCTGTGGATGGTACAGCTGAAATGGCTAACGTGCAGAAGAGGGACAGCAGGGTATACAGAAGAGTACGGGGTTTCAACGCTGGATCTCCTTGAAGATGTTCTTGGTGATTCTATTGGATCGATGGACTCGCAAAAAGTCCAAAAGTCTCATCCGAGTCGCATGGGAGAAGACACGCCTTTTTCGTTGCATCGGATAAACTCAGCCGCCCGAGCTCGTAAGGGTCGGGCATGTGGCCAGACTTCAGCGATGGGTTATTGGAATGCAATATCTTGTTTTTCATACAGATATGGCTGGGAATCGCATGCCCGACCCAACGATCTCCGGCGGCTTCAAACAAGTATCCGATGCAACATCAAAAGGCGTATCTTCCCCCATGCTCAGGCCCAGAAATACCCCACAATCGGGGGTAGATCGACGTTGATGGGATTCAGAAGCGAGGGTAGGAAACCCATTCGGGTGAACTTTTATCAGAAAGCAGGCCGCAACGAAAGAAGGATTTCAGTGGAGGCTGGTGGATGTCGCAATCCTCTCACCAGAAGAATTCGACTCCGGAACGTCTCGATCCATCCTGTATCGGTTCGGAAGGCATGCATATTTTTGCTTGATTTCACAGAAAATCTGTGCAATAGAAGCGTCAAAGAAAATTTTATGCAGTTGGAAAGGAGGTGGTGTTTGGTATTAACCTGTTGGAATGATAGATTATTAGGTAGGTTGAACTCACTGTAACCATTATTGAGGAGGGAAAAAGAATGAAGAAGTTTACCGTATTGGCAGTTGCAGCCCTTCTGGTTGTAGCCATGACCCTGCCGGCAGCCGCTCTCGAAAATATCTTCGGCGGTTATTGGCGGACCCGGGCCTTCACCCAGACCAATTTTACCGGTGAAGACAAAACCGAAGCAGCCGATCTCGACAGGATCGATACCCGTACCCGGCTTTTCTACACCGCCAAATTCAGCGATAACCTGAAGTTCGTCAACCGCTTTGAAATGAACGCCATCTGGGGTGGTGCAGGAACATATGGTCAGCTGGGTGCCGACGGTGCCAACGTAGTCGTGAAACACTCCTATGTCGATTTCAATAT
Organism: uncultured Desulfatirhabdium sp.; assembly: GCA_964549995.1. Lineage (GTDB taxonomy): Bacteria > Desulfobacterota > Desulfobacteria > Desulfobacterales > Desulfatirhabdiaceae > Desulfatirhabdium. Next base: position 20,672 of record CAZJXF010000001.1, read on the forward strand.
CCAACCGTTCCGGTTTGTGGTCGGTATTCAAGATTTCGAATTGGCACGTGGATACATTTTCGGTGATGATGCCGCCGGTGTCAAGGCGATCTTCAAGCTGAACGATGCCGTTTATCTGCCTTTGATTTATATCAAAGCCTATGAAGGCGGCGCCGGTAAAGATGCGGACAATTACGATGTCAACGGATTGGTCTTCTACCCCACGATTTATCTCAACAAAACCACCACATTGAAACCCCACATCGCCACTTTGTTCTCGGACGACTACTCCAAGGCAAACACCAAGGGGTATACCTTCAGCGAAAAAATCCCCGGTGCAAAAGATTTGAATGCCTGGACAGGCGGTCTTGAATTCGATATGAAAATGGATGCATTTACGGTCGGAGCCACCGGGATCTATCAATGGGGTGATGTAAAGGTTCCGGTTTCCATGTATGGCCATGACAAACTGGATTTCAACGGCTATCTGTTCGATCTGTTCGGTTCTTATGCGGCCGGTCCCGCCACCCTGAGACTCAAGGGAATCTATGCTTCCGGTAACGACAAAGACAGCATCGCGAACGGCGATATCGATGCCTTCTTCAACCCCGGAACCCCCTACACCGGAGCTTCCTACTACTGGGCGGAAATCATGGGCTTCGGTATTTTCGATACCCGTGGGCCTGCAACGGCAGACAACGTTAAAGGCGATATGTCCGATAAAATCAGCAACCGGATCATCGGCAACCTCGGCATCGATTTCAAGGTTCTGCCGGATCTGAAGATCGCTGCCGACCTCTGGTATGCCAAAACAGCAGAAGATGTGAAACTGGTTGATGGGACCTACGACGATACGCTGGGTACGGAACTTGATTTGGTCGTCACCTACAAACTGGTTGACAACCTGAATCTGGACCTGGTCGGCGCTTATCTGTGGGCAGGCGATGTCATCAACAAGGCCGTCTCTGCCACCGACTCCGCCAATCCGTATGAATTTGGTGCCAGACTTTCCCTTGCTTTCTAAGTTCATTTTTCCCATCGCCTTTGCATCGAACGTGTGAAGGCGCATCAACGGAAGCATCGAACAGCCGGAAAGAGCTTTCTTTCCGGCTGTTCGCATTTGTGAAGCACTAAACGTGATTTAGAGGATTCAGGAAACCATAACCGGGATGGTGCATCCCCTCTTTGTAACCTACTTGGGATTTTTCGACGTGTTGGGAGGCCATCAACAATGAAGAAGTGGACGAGAGTTTTTATCGGATTTGGCGTTTACCTGCTGGCCTTTTCTTTCCTCATGGAGGGAACAGGCAACGCTTTGGAGAACCAATTCGGCGGGTATTTTCGAACGAGGGCCTATACCGAGACAAACTTCACCGGTGAAGACGTAACGGAAGCGAAGGATCTCGATCGGATCGACACCCGTACGCGGATTTTCTATACGGCCAAGTTCAGTGAAAACGTCAAATTCATCAATAAGTTCGAAATGAACGCTGTTTGGGGAGGTGCCGGCACCTACGGACAGCTTGGAGCGGACGGTGCCAACGTCGTCGTCAAGAATTCCTATGTGGATTTCAAGAGTTCCGACCTGCGTTTTTCGGTGGGTGTTCAAGATTTCTTGCTGGCCAGAGGATACCTCTTCAACGACGACATCGCCGGTGTCAAAGCCATTTACAAGGTTTCGGATTCCGTTGTGCTGCCGATCTACTATCTGAAAATGTATGAAGGCGGAGCCGGTAAGGATGCCGACGATTACGATCTCGATGCGTGGATTCTGTATCCCACATTTTATCTGAACAAAGAGACCACGCTCAAACCTCATTTTTCCTGGATCGGGTCCGATAACTACTCACAGGCGTCCACCAAAGGATACGTCATGAACCGCATCCCCGGCGCCACCAAGCTCAATGTCTACAGTGGGGGGCTGGAGTTCGATGCAAAGATGGGGGCTTATGCAGTCGGGGCGACCGGGATCTTCCAATTCGGGAGTATCGATGTCCCCCCTGCTGCCTACAATGGCCATGACAGCCTCGATTTCAAAGGGTATCTCGTGGATGTTTTCGGCAGTGTCAACCTCGGAATTCCAACCCTCCGGATCAAGGGAATTTATTCCTCCGGCAACGATCGTGACAGCTATGCCAACGGCAATGTCGATGCCTTTTTCAACCCTGGAGGACCTGGGGCAACGGGAACCGGGGCACAATATTCCTGGGCGGAAATCATGGGGCTCGGGATTTTCGATTCTTTCGGGATTGCAACGGCAGACGACCCGAAGGGATTGTACGCCGATAAAATCAGCAACCGGATCATCGGAAACCTTGGCATCACCTGCAGTGCGACCAAAGACCTGAAGATTGCCACCGATCTGTGGTATGCGAAAACCGCCAAGGATGTGAAATTGGTGGACGGCACCTATGGCGATTCGTTGGGTACGGAGCTCGATGTCGTTATCACCTATATGCTGGTAGACAATCTGAAACTCGATCTCGTCGGAGCCTATCTGTGGGCAGGCGATGTGGTGAACAAGGCGGTTTCGGCCACCAACGCCGCAGACCCCTACGAATTCGGTGCCCAGCTGTCCCTGGCCTTCTGATGGACATTTCCTTTTTGTTGTTTTATATGCGATGGACATGTGCTATAAAGCCGAGACTTATGGGGTCCGAAAAGGAAATCCCTCGAGCGAGTGGCGGCTGTTATTGCGGGGGGAGCGGCTCTCGAACCACGCATTACACAAAACTCGTATGGACCTACTCGATTCATAGCCCCCTGAGGAGGGGATAAAAACTACACGGACGAAAGGGAGGTGAAGCATCCATAGGGTTTGAGAGATTGGTTTCCGTATGGTAGCGATAGATGCGGTTACGCATCGCGGAGCGGAATGTTCGGGTGCAGATCGCATTGCTATCCGGAAGATAGGGTTCCACATGGTTATCAAAAGGAGAAAAGGAGAAGAGAATGAAAAAACGGTTGGTGTTGGTATTGCTTCTGGTTGTATGCATGGCTCTTCCGGCATTCGCCCTCGAAAATCAATTCGGCGGATACTGGAGAACCCGTGCATTTACGGACAAGAATTTTACCGGAGAAGACGAGTCAAAGGACCTTGATCTGGACAGGATCGATACCCGGACCCGCTTGTTCTACACGGCCAAATTCAGTGACAATCTCAAGTTCGTCAACAAGTTCGAAATGAACGCCGTGTGGGGCGGGGCCGGCACCTACGGTCAGCTGGGGGCGGACGGCGCCAATGTCGTCGTCAAACACTCGTACGTCAACTTCAAGCTGAGTGACCACGACTTTCGGGTCGGCATTCAGGACTATACCGTAGCGCGCGGCTATCTCTTCGACGATGACGCCGCAGGCTTCAAGGCCATTTTCAAGGCTACAGACAATATCTATCTGCCGATCCTGTATATCAAAGGGTATGAAGGCGGAGCCGGAAAGATCAACGGCAAGTCGGCGGATGACTACGATGTCAATGCCTGGATGTTCTATCCGACGGTTTATCTGAACAAGGAAACCACCCTGAAGCCCCATTTCACCTACTGGCAGACGGATGACTTCACCCGGGCAGCCGCTCAGGGAGCTCTCTTGTCCGTGAAAGTTCCGGGTGCGACCAAGCTCGATCTGTATACGGCCGGTCTTGAATTCGACACGAAATTCGATGCCTTCACCATCGGTGCGACCGGTATTTTCGAATTTGGAAGCGTGGATGTTCCGGTGGCGAGCTACGGAAAAGACAGCTTGGATTTCAAAGGCTATCTCTTCGATCTGTTCGGATCGATGGAGGTCGGGCCAGCAACCCTTCGCATCAAGGGAATCTATGCGTCCGGAAACAAGGAGGACAGCTATGCGAACGGTGAATACAAGGCCTTTTACAATCCGGGCGGCAGTGGAACGGGTGCATCCTATTATTGGGCTGAAATCATGGGATATGGAATCTTCGATGCGCTCGGTGTAGCGACGGCGGACGATCCGACAGGCGAATTCTCCGACAAGATTTCCAACCGGATGATCGGCAACATCGGTGCGACCTTCAAGGTGCTGCCAAATTTGGAAGTGGCTGCGGATTTGTGGTACGCCAAAACGGCCGAAGATGTCTTATTGGCGAACGGTCAATACGGCGACAAGCTCGGCACGGAGTTGGACCTTGTCGTCACCTATGCCATCACCGAAGAATTGAAGTTGGATCTGGTGGGCGCCTATCTGTGGGCGGATGATGTCATCAACAAGGCCATTTACACGACCAATTCCGCCAATCCCTATGAATTCGGTGCCCAGCTTTCCCTGGAATTCTAACCCACAGCATTCGGACAAGTGGCAGTCTATCTCCAGCATCCGCTTGTCCTGAAGGCAGTGCTTCCAGGGGCAGTCGTTGTTGTCAGCATACCGGTAGATCGGAGTGCGTCAACGAAAGCGCAACCTTTTAATGATCATCCGATCTTACCGGTATGACTTCATTTTTCTTTCGATTCCTGCCTATCGACTCCCGATCCCCTCTGTATCACAAAAATCTTTGAATATCTCGACCACGAGCCTTGCTGCGGGTGATATACCATTCCATTTCATCTTTGGGAGCGGGTTCGATTTCTGCTGCCGGTTTCCGCACCAGACGGATGGCATCCGATGGGCAGGTGGTGACACAAAGCCCACAGCCGATGCATTTTTCGCGAATCACTCGATAGGCCGAATCCCCTTCTTCGATAGCGTTGACTTGGCAGCGTTCTTCCGCGCAAACGCCGCACGCGACGCAGGCATCCGGATCGATCTGGGCATAGAAACTGGATCGGACGATACTCGAAGCCCCCCAAGCCCCTGCCGAACGAAGGACTCCGCAGCAGCATCCACAGCAATTACAGATGAAATAGTGCCCGTTTTGTACGTTCCAGGTCAGATGCACAAGGGCCTGTTTTTCGCATTCCTCCAAAAGCGCATAGGCCTCCTGCTTCGTCAATTTCCGGCCGTGTTCGTTCTTGTCGAAAACGCCTTCCACCGGTGCGATGGCCATGCAGACTTCCAAGGGTCGGGTGCAGGGATGGTCCATGATGCCCCGTTCCTTTTTGCAGATGCAGTCCTGCACCATGAAGGATTTGCCGTTTTCGATGATGGTGGATACCCGCTCGAAGGGAAGGGCTTCGTGGGTGCCTTCGATTTCCTTCTCGATGGGAACGACCTGCATGAGTTGCGGCTTGGTCTGGAAAAATTGTCTTCCAAAAACCTGGTTGTAAGTTTCGCACATCTCGGCCAGCTCACGGTCGAGCCGATGCAGCTGGAATTCATAGATGCCGAAAACCCAGGGCAACATCCGAAAAATGTGAACCCCGCCCAGATCGACGTCGAAGATCTGTCCGCGTTTTCCCATCTCGATGAGGTGTGCTTCCAGCCCCTCGAGCGGTCGACCCGTCCGCTTGGCGATCTGATCGGCGGTTTCGAAATGCAGGCGCAAATCGCAAAAGAGTTCGGCATCCTCGGGTCGGAAGATTCGTTCGAGAATGCGCAGCTCGATGCCCGAATCCGTTCGGGGAAATCCGTTCGGCAGGGTATCGAGAACATCGGCAAGTTTTTCATAAACATTGGATTGCATAAAAGACTCCTGATTGTGTGTGAGGATGGTGAATCGGGAAACCAACCATGGAACCGGCACCAAAGCCATTCGTCAGCCGATCTGCCTGCTGATTTTCTCGACAATCACCTTGGTGATGAGATAGGTCGGCTTGATGCCCTCATCTCCCATGCTTCCGGAGGCGAGAGTCTGGCCGCTGATAAGCGGATTGTCCGAGGCATAGTACGCATATCGCAGCTTGACATCCGGAGCGAGATACCCTCGGATGATGGCGCCGCTGATGGCTCGCTGGTAGTGCCCGCCTTCCATCTCGAGGCCGATGGCCCGCCAGCTCGAGGCTTGGAAGCGCTCCAGCACATCCCGGTTCTGCAAGCTCGTTCCCAGCACCGTCACCATCGGTCCGACGAACACGTCGATTTCGCCTTCGAAATCCTCTTTTCGCAGTTCGTTCTGAACCAGGTAGTTGTGAGGGGTTCCTTCCATGACATGGGCTGTCGCCACCATGATGTCCCCCTTTTTCCCCGGAAGAATCCCGGCTTTTCCCATGATGGAAATGGACTTCACCGGTTGGCAGCCACACAAGGTCGAGAGCTGCTCCAGCAGCTCGTCCATCGCTTCGTAGGCCTGGGTGCCGAACGCGTAGTCGATCACGAGCAACACCGGCTCCTGGTTGCGAATGTTGTCCCGCTCGATATGGATGTCGGGATGAAAGGGTACATCGGCCAGTTTACCCATGTCGATGATCTGGCTGTCGATGAGCATCCCGGATGTATCGGGCAGATCGATGAAACCGTGCCGCCTTGCATAGTCGCGGACCAGCGCTCCTTTTTGCTTCAAACCGATCAAAAACCGGTACAGGTCTCCTTCGGGCTTTTCCGGCCCGCTTTCGCAAACGGCTGCATACCCGTACAGAAGGTTGACGATACTGTGCATGTTGGCGCTGATGATGTGTATCGGCCGTTGGTGGAGCCGATTTTCCTTCAGTGCCCCGCAGATCGCCTGCGCCCAGTGCGGTCCGTAGGCATGGCGTCCGATCATGTCCTGCAACGATGGCGTAAAATACACGGCCAACTGCTTGTCTCGGTCCAGTTCTCCGGCTTCGACGCGCTTGCCTAGACCGTATACGATCTGGAAAAGACCGTTGTTGGCCTGGTGGCTGGCCCGCATTTCCTCGAGATAATCGAACGTGCTTCGGGTTTCCTGGTAGGTCCTGCCAAGGAGAATACTCAAATTCCAGATGGCCTGATCCAACTCACGGCCCTTCAGCCCATCGACGTTCCGTACGGTCGCTTCGAGATCTTTCCAATTGACGCTGATCTCACCGGATTCATCCCGCATCTGCGCGTGAATCTTGTGGGCTTCGATGTTCAGGAAAGTCAGATGGGTCAGTACGTCGTATACCTCGCTCAGACCGGTCGTGATGACAAAGCACATCTGCTCTTCGCTCACCCGGTAGGAAATCCGCCTTCGCTTGACGGGGACGATCTTCTCGAAGCCCGTTTGATCGAATTCATCCTTTGCTGTCAGAACGACCCGGGTGCAGGATTCAATCCCCTTCGGCAGTCGGTCCAGCACATATTCAAGCCCTTTGAGCTCGATGCTGCGCGGATCGTTCATCGTTCCGTAGATTTCGGGGCTGAGAATCCGTAGCGCGTTTTCGAGCGTCTTCCCCGATCTACCGGAAGGGCGGTACATCCCCCGAAGGGCAAGGGCGTCTGCGATCGTCTTGAAACTGCGGATGGCGATCCGGCTCTTTTGGCTTCGACTCAATTCATTCAAGTGATTCCCTCCTGATGATGGTATCTTTTCAGCGGAAGGGTGTTGCTTCAGACATCCAACTGACCAGGCGTGAGTCCAAGGGCCTTGGCGATTCTTCGTATATCGGCTTTTCGCAGCTTCGCCTGTGATGCTTCGATGGCATCGACATCGTCTGGGGGAATGTTTAGACGAGAGGCCAGTTCTTCCTTCGATATGGATAGATATTCCCGCCAGGAGCGAACGATGGAAAGTCCTCTGCCGACATGCGCTTCGACGACTTCCTGAGGAATTCCATCCGAAAGGACTTCCTTTTTCGCTAACAGGCGTCGGAGTCGCTCGAATTCATCCCACGGAAGAAGGGCAAAGATCGGTTTGCCCCCATGGTGGATCACTTGGTAATCAATAGGTGTGCTCATTGCGTTTCCTTCCGGCTTTGATCTTTCAAGCAGCACCATCACGTCTGAATCCTTTTGGCATCGTTGAGCACACCTACCATTGCCTTGAAAACCGATTCGACATCGATATCCCGCATGCAGACCGGGTCGACACAGCTTCGCCTGAAGCAGGGCGAGCAGGCAGTTCCAAGGCGGATGACGCGGTGTTGCTTTCCGTATGGGCCCGTCCGCCAGGGGGCCGTCGGCCCGAACAGGGCGACGACGGGGGTTTCGACGGCCGCAGCCAGATGCATCGGACCCGTATCCGTACTGATGACCCCATCCGCAGCCTCATAGAGGGCTGCCAGTGTCATCAAATCGGTTTTCCCACTGACATCGAGTGCATGTTGGCTCATTTGGCTGCGGATGTCATCGATCACCTTCCGATCTTCCGTTGCGCCGGTGAAGACGACAGTGGCGCCAGCTTCTGCAATCAACCGGTCTGCAACGGCGGCAAACCCGCCGGTTGTCCAGAGCTTCGTCTCCCACTTGGCCACGGGATTGATGCAGACGATCGGGCCTGTATCGGAGAGCGGTTGCAGCAGTCGCTTGGCCAGACTTCGATGCTCGGTCGTGACAGGCAATCGATAGACGATTTCCTGCACGTTTCGAATGCCGAGGGGCTCGAGCATCAGGAGGTTGCGTTCGAGGGCATGCACTTCCATGCTGATCGGCGGAATCCGCTCGTTCAGGAACCAGTAGGAATGCTCCATGTGCTCCATGCCCCGGTCGAACCCGATCTTGCGTTTTCCTCGGCACAAGGTGATCCAGACGGCGCCCTTCAATAAGGCCTGAAAATCGAGAACCACATCGTAAACCGTATCCCGGAGCCTTGCAACAAAATCGACCGTCTCTGCCAAGACCGCCTTTCGTTGGCCGGCCCTCCAGTCTCGGATCCAGGATTTTCGTCTGCAAACCAGCACCCGATCGAGCGCTGGATGCCCTTGTACGAGGGCGGCTGCAGCCTCTTCCACAAGCCAGGTGATGTGAGCGTCCGTAAACGCCTGTCGAAGGGCGTTCAAGGCCGGAAGGGTGTGGAGCACATCGCCGATGGCGCTCAACTTGACCATCAGAATGTTCATGACCGGCTCATGTCCAATACTTCCATCGATTCCTGCAGCACCTGATCCACGGAAACAGCCGTCATGCACCGGTGGTCTGTGGGACAATGGGGTTTCATACAAGGGCTGCAGTCGACCGGCACACGGATCAGGCGGGCCGTCTGGCTGACGGGGGAGGTTTGATCATGACGGGTCGGACCGAAAATGGCCACAAGCGGCACATTCAGGGCCGCAGCCACGTGCATGAGTCCGGAGTCGTTCGTCACCAGAAGACGGCATGCTGCGATCAAGGCCATGGCCTGTCTGAGGTCGGTCTTTCCACACAGCGAATGGCATCGGGAGCCCACCGCCGAGGCGATCGCCTCTCCCAATGTCGTCTCGGATGGGCTTCCAAAAACGAGAATCCGATCGATTCCCGATCCCAGCATCCGCCGGGACAATTCGATCCAACGGTCTTCCGGCCATCGTTTTGCCGTTCCGAAGGCGGCTCCGGGATTGATACCGATGATCACCTCGGAAGAATTCGTTCCAAAAAGGGCGAGCTGTTCTTCGGCCCAGAGACGCTCGTCTGTCGAAAGAACCAGTCGGATCGATCGATCGGGTACCGGGATGCCGACACCTTCCAGAAGGGCCCGGTAATAGTCGAGCTGGTGGAGACTGCGAACGGCCTTCGTTCGATAGACTCTGTGGGTGAGCAGCAGGGACCGAGCGTCAGCCGCATACCCGATGCGAATGGGCACACGAGATAGCCACAGGAGAAGGGCGGCTTCAAAGGCGTTTTGAATCGATATGCCGACATCAAAGCGGAACTGCCGCAGTTCGCTGCACAGGCGGAGGATGCCGCGAGGACCGGCGTGTCGCCCCTCCCGGTCATAGACGAAAATCCGATCGATATCGGGAAGGTGTCGATAGAGATCCGCCACCCAGGGTTTGGCGAGCACCGTGATTTCGGCCCCCCGAAAATAGGCCCGCACGGCACGGATGGCCGGAAGGCTCATGACGACATCTCCCACCCAGTTGGCCGAACGGATCAGCACCTTGTCGGCAAGCGGAGAAACCGGTTTCATGGTCCGTTGGTCCCCTCGTTTCCGGGAAGAAGGCAGGCATTGGCCGTTTTCCAGCGCTGATGCACCCAGAACCACTGATCCGGGTACCGGCGGATCATGTCTTCGATGGCCCGAGTGAACAGTGCCGTATTCGTCTCGATGTCGCTGGTCTTGTCCCGGCTGATGGAGATGGGAAGCTCCGGCTGAAAACACACCTTCCACTTGTGGTTTCCGTCCGGAAGCAGAAATACCGGGACGACGGGAGCACCGGTTTTTCGGGCGATGACGGCCATTCCCTTGTTGGTGCAGGCGGGCTTTCCGAAGAAGTCCACCCACACGCCTTCATACCAGTCAACATTTTGGTCCATGAGCATGGCCACAATCCGACCCTTCGAAAGCGCCCGGAGGATGAGCCGCATGGCCCCACGGGAAGAGGGAATGAGTTCCGCACCGAAACGGGTGCGAAGCCTTGCGATGACCCGGTCGAGGGGCGCAAAGTCGAGCGGTCGGTACACGATGGATACCGGAAGATCGGCAAGGGCTGCAGCCGCAGGAAGCAGTTCCCATGTGCCGAAGTGCGCCGTCAAGGCCAACACCCCCCGGCCGCTGCTGAGAGCGGACCGGATGTTCTCGATGCCTTCGACCCGGAATCTCGTTTCCAATTCCTTCCGGTTTAACCGAAGGTAGCGACCCATATCGAAAAACATCCGCATCAGTCGAGCCATCACCCTTCGGGCCAGACGGTGCCGCTCCGACAGATTCATGGTTTCCGAAAAGGCGGTGGCAAGATTTTCCAAAACGATGTGTCGATGCTTGCCGTCGAGCGCATACCACAGCAGCCCCCAAATGCGGCTTTTCAGATCGGCAAGACCGTCGGGTATCCTTCCCATTAGCCGGAGGATGTGCTCGATTGCCCGTTCACAGATCCTGTCGAAATGTTTCATCCGAAATGCCCTTTTCCCACGCCTTGGCGTGCTTCAGAAAAACGTACCATGCGGAATTCATGGCGATGATGAGCCCTGCCGTTCCGTCGAGAAACCCAAGCTTGTAGATGTAGCACTCGAACCATTTGACGATGGCATGCAGCACCCCCAACCAGACGTGTCCGCCGCTTCGTCTCCCGGTTTGATCGGCATGAACGGTGGAAAAGCGATCGATGGTGGCCAGCTGATCCGAAATGTTGCGGTATACGAGATGATGCAGGGGATGACGCAGGGGGTTCACCCGCCCCTCCACAACGAGGGTTTCATGCAGCCCGTCCCCCACCCAGCGGCCTTTCCCGGATCGCACCAGACGGATTTTCCGGTCCGGATACCATCCTCCGTGTCGGATCCACCGTCCGAAGTATCGGGAAAGGCGGGGCATGGAAAACCCGTTTACGTCTTCTCCTGCACAGGAAAGGGTTTCGACGATTTCCCGGGCCAGTTCCGGCGAAACCCGCTCGTCCGCATCGAGGCTGAGAACCCATTGCGAGGTGCAGGCCTCGAGGGCGATCTGTTTTTGAGCGGCGTATCCCATCCATGGATGCTCGATGAGCCGAGCGCCCAATTGACGGCAAAGGGCCTGGGTACCGTCCACACTTCCCGAATCGACCACCAGAATTTCGTCGGCGAAGCGGCAGCTTTCGATCAGACCGGCGATGCGGTCGGCCTCGTTGCAGGCGATGACGGCGATGCCGAGGGTGGGCATGGTCGGAGTCACAGGGGAAAGGTTTCCTTCGGCGGATTGAAATACCCATACCGCAACAACGGAAAGGCCTGTCTTACGTCATCCAAAAGACGTTCCATTCCGATCGGAGTGCCCAGCGCTTCGACCTCCTGCATGACCTTCAGGTATCGCAACGGATCGAAATTGAGGTTGCGCCATTGAATCATATGGATGGGGTGGTGTTTAAGAAAGTGCATGAATGCCTGGACTTCCTCCGGGGAGTCCGTGAAACCCGGTAGATTCAAATAGTTCACGGCGACGTGGATACCCCGTTCGAGCGCCAGATCGATGCTGCGGACGACATCCGTCCAACCGTAGCCTTTGGGCCGGAAATAGGTTTCGTAGCATCTCGGGCGAAAACTGTTGAGGCTGACCCGCATGCTGTCGAGGCCAGCATCGATCAATCGGGAGAGCACATCCGGCAGTCCCGCGTTTGAATTCAGATGGATCGTTCCGGCGGAAGTTCGGGATCGAATCAACCGAATGGCCGGTTCGATGACATCGGCAGCCAGAAGCGGATCTCCCTCGCAGCCCTGACCAAAACTGACGATGGCTTTCTGCACCCGATCGATGTGAAAACAGGCCACATCGGCGATTTCGACAGGCGTCGGCTTGAACCGGATACGGTTCTGGCTGTGGGGGATGTCGCTGTCTTTCTGAAGCGAAAGGCACCCCAGACATCGGGCATTGCAGGAAGGAGACGTCGGCAAAGGGGCTTCATAGCGTCCGAGGAAAAAATTCTTTCCGGCGGGGCATCCATATACCAGCGCGCAATGCTCGAGGTGCTCCCGAAGACGGTTGTTCGGCAAGCGTTTTCGAAGCATCCGGACGCCTTTGCGGACGTCGGCCGGTTTCATTTGCCGCAGGTCCTGTCGTGGTTCCGTATCCACGCAAATGGCGGCACTGCGAAACTTTCCGCGGTGCAACCCCACGGCCCCATAGGAAAACAACGGCAGTGCCGGTGCATCCGCTTCGGAGCGGTGAGCGCAGGTGTAACGAAGAACGTATCCAGGCGAATTGAACACCGATACGGGGAAGATTCGCATGGAAGGATCGTTCGGGTGAACCGAAAGCGCCTCGAGCTGTCGGGATTTCAGGTTGTAGAAGACCGGAATCCTGCCCGGAAGAAGCATCCGTTCGCTGCCGTAGGGCATGGGAACGGTTTCGGAAGAGGTCAACGGGACAAGGCGTTCTGCTGCCATGCCGACGGCTGCATACCCTTCGATATCGAAGATGTTCCCGGATGCATCGGCTGCAAGAGCCCTCAGAAAAGTTCCGGATGCGGACCGGTCGTTGTTCATCATCTGTTCCGTTAGATTGTCGCGAAGGGAATAGACGTTGAAAATCAGAAATCAGAAGCGATGTCGCCAATGTCCGATGATGATGAACTCGCAAGTTGCATCGGTAGGTTCCAACGAAAATCGCTTCATTAAAATCGATGGGCTCGCAAAAAGTCAGTGAGCCTCCAACGAGCCGCATGGGGGCGTGTACACCTTTTTCGCTGCATCGGAAAAACTCAGCCGCCCGATCTCGTAAGGGCCGGGCATGGTGCCAGACGCTCCAGGAGAGAGCATCTCATTGAAATGGCAAGCTTTTCAAACACAAGCCGAAGCGTTTTGCATGCCCGGCCCAACGATCTCCGGCGGCTTCAAACACGTTTCCGCTGCAGCATCAACAGGCGTACCCGCCCCCATGCTCAGGCCCGGACCTACCCGAAAAAGAGGGGTAGATCGACTTTTTGCGAAGCTGTCAAACTTCCTTTCGAGCGACCAACTTGGCGAAATGCTCAAAGGATCGATCGTAGGTGGCCTCCGCCTGTTTCGGAAAACAGCATCCGGGAAGCTGACGGCTTCGGAGGTGATAGGCCAGGCATTCGCAGCAGATCCCCTTGCGCTCGCAGGGATCGTAGGAGCAATTGCATCGGCTGAGATTCTTGTCTTTTTTACATTCCATGGTATTCCTTTTGAAGCATCTGATAAATCACTTCCCCGATCGCCAAACCGATGTCGATGAATTCCGGACCAAAACGCTTTCCGGTTTCCGTTCGAAACGTGGTCTTGATCCTCACGAGAAATTCCATTCCGGAAGGATACCGCTTCAAGAATTCGGAAAAGGGGGGATGGAGGTGGTCCAGCATGTCCCACAGGGTGTCTTCGAAATTGTCCGGACCCCAGCGGAATTTGTCGGCATCATAGAGGCAGTCGGAAACGAGCCTTCCTTCCACCGTATCGATCAAGCCGGGTTTCTGAAAGGCCTCGTGGTTGCGGATCGCTCGGCTGACGGTTTCGATGGCCTCGGGCATGAATCCAAAGGCTTGCATCACCTGTTCGGCATATTGGGACCCGGCGATTGCGTGGTGGCGTTCTTTTCGCTTGATGTCATGAAGCAGCCCGGCAATCTGGGCATTGCGAAGAATGGTGGTGATGTCCGACGGATGAACCGCCTGACTTCTGGATTCGACCATGGCCAACGTACCTGCATCGATCGCAACCTTCCAAGCGTGCACGAACCCGTGGCCAAAATCGTTGTCCAATTGTCGGGTAACGAAATCCAGAACGAGACGGACCGCAGGATCGGTGTTCAGAAATTGCCGAGAATGCCTCCATTCACCGGCGTGAACCCTATAAAAGGAAGGGATGGGCGAGTCGGCAACGATCCGACGCGCCCGCTTCTGGATATCCCGATAGATGGAAGACGACACAAGAAGGGTTCATCCAATGTCTGCGATATCGAAAAAGCCGTTGCAGACTTTCCATTTTCCACCCTCGAAGACCACATCGACCGTTCGATCCAAATGGAAGGTGTTCCCCAAAAAGAAAATCTTCCCGACATAGGCAAAGACCGGGTTGATACCCCGTTTCATTTCCGCAGTGATGTGAACCGTGGCTTTCTTGTCGTCGGCCTGAAGGGTTTCCGTGCGGATGTCATACAGGGTTTTCTTCAGAAAGGAGGGCTCGAACCCGCGTTCTCGTGCCTGACGTTCGGCTTCTTGAAGGTAAGCCGCAACGGGGCTTTCTTCTGAATCCCCTGCAATCTTGTCGCACACCAGGGTTCCCATACGCGGATCGAGTTGAAAATAGCATTTGGCAAACGCCGTTACGGCCCGGTGGGGGGCGTCCTTCGTGTCTGCAAACACAAAAACAACCTGCAGCAGAATGGTGAGCATGATGAGCAGGGTGATGGTGGAACTGTTCTCACGTGTCATGACGATACCTCCGGTCAATGCGTTCAACGGTCAAAGGGGAAGATGGCCTGGAGTGGAATTATCAACTGTTTTCCATAGCATGATCATCGAAGGGAGACAAGATTTTTTCCTGATCGTATTGGATTTCGCGTTCGGTTTTTCCCGATGCGGGAGATGGCTTCGGATCTTTGTCGCCGAACAAGGATGAAAAAATCGCCTGGGGAAGCATCAGACTGCGTTTGAGATACCCCCAGATGCTGTTCGGCACCTTGCTTAACGGTTTGTACTGAATGGAGATATCCGGAAGAACGCCGGAAGCCGCAAAGGAATATTCCCACAAGGCTTTCTCGTCTCCGGTGAGGACATGACCGACATAGGGGATTTTCGATACGATCTCGTCGACAGCCGTCAACGGATGCACCCCGATGTCTGCATCGAGCCGAAGAGAATCCAATGGAAGGGATCCGGTTCCAACGGCATTGAACACCGGGCTGTCCATTCGAAAGCCCTTGAGAGACAGCACCCCGCTATCGGCGGAAATTTCGCCGATCATCCGATCGAAGGGAAAGCGGTCGTTGACCAGCTCCGGGGATTTCAACCGGATGAGGTTCTGCACGCTGAGCAGACTGACAATGGTGAGGAAGGGGTTGGATCCGAGAATATGACCGTTTTCGAGGAGGACAGACGCCGAACCCTCGATTCCGGATTTCCAGAGCCGGATGTCCTTCGTCTTCAAGCGGATCAGGCCGTCCATGGTGAACAAACCATGCATGCGGGGGGAGCTCCATCCGAATTCCTGGAGCAGGGGCTCGAACTCCTGACGGGTCAACTGAAGATATCCGATAAAATCGTTGTGTTCCGGATCGTTCGACCGAGCTCCCTTCCATCGCATGTAACCAGTGGTTGTTCGAATCATGGCCTCGTTGAGGAGCAGCCCCTGGCAGCCGATGGAGAGGTCGGCATCGCATGGACCGAAGGTCATGGCCTTGCCGAACAGGCGATCTGTGTGGACCCGGATCCGCAGGTGATCGGGCATCCACCCGATACCGGATGTCTGCGTCTGCGGGCAGTTCCAGGAGGTGACCATTCGGGCGATGTTCAGCTGAGGGGCTTCGATGGAGAGGTTTCCAGTGAGGGGGTGCAGTCCTTCGATAGTTCCAGAAATATCGACGATCTCTTCTCCGATCCGAATCAGAAGGGGCTGGATGTCTACATGTTCGCCCTCGAGACGAACCGACAGGTCCTGAATATGGACCGGTAGACACTGGTTCCCCAACACCCCGCTCAGATTCTCGATGGCGATGCTTCCCCGGGCATGGTCGAGGTAGGGAGGGTGCGAACGAGGCGAAAACGCGACGTCAAATTTGAAAAGCCCGGATACGGGAACGTCGAAAGCCTTGAAGCGCAGACCCAATGTTTCGGGGTCGAACCGATCCGTTCGAACATGAATCCGCTCAGGCAATTGTTGGGGACGAGCCCAATCCGAAACGACCGAAAGTATATCTTTGTTTGCTTGGAGGGTGAACTGGTTCACCCGAAAGAAACGGTCCGGCCGGATGTCGATATCGAAGGTGATGACAGGGGGGCCTGCGGTCGGTCGAAAAGCGATCTCCGCTGTTTCCAGGCTCCAGGAATCGAGTTGTAAATGTCCCGTCACGTGAATGCCTGCCGAGGACAGTTGGGCACCGATATCGGATCGGATTCGGCCGGAAAGCGTCTCGATGAACCGCTTTTCCGGATCGATCCATGTCGAAAGACGGGATGCGTCGATATCTCCGTCGATGTGGGCCTGTCCGGCCACATCCGAAAGGGCACCGCCTGCAGATAGTCGAATGGGGGATGTCCCGATATTGCCGGAGGCCGTAATATGCCATTGATCGAGATTTCGAAGGGTTATTCTGGCTTCACTGATCGTGACGGTTTCCGGGATGTCCTTGTGAGTGAGATCTGTTTTTCGAAGGGTCACATCCACGCTCGGCAGTTTCAGACCGTGCGGCTTGAGAAGGTGGTCGATGGTTGCCTGCACGGATGCGGTTCCGGAAAGCCGATCGATATCGTTGATCATGGGCGGAACCGATGCCGTAAACCACGGTTTTCTCCGAAATACCTCGAGATCGGCCAGGTCGATGACGGCATCGACCATCAGCCGATCTTCCGGGTTGTCGGAATAAAGATGCTGAATGCGGTAGCTTCCCTGTTTCAGGGATGAGCCAGAAACGGCGGCTGAAGCATTTGAAACGTTCAGGGTACCGTCTTCGATGGCGACAAGCGCCTTGAGGTCGGAGACCGGATAGGGCAAGAGATCGAATCGAGCCTTGATGCTATTGAGCTGAGCCCGAAGCCGCAACACATGCTCGTTCCCGTCGGCTGCAGGGTGTGCCAACTGTTCCGGAGTGCCCTCAAGAGCGAATGTTTCGATTTTGATCGTCCCTTCCTGAAACCGATCGACAATGTCCTGGGAGATCCACAGCGGGAGAAGGGGAGTGGGGAGGATGGCCTGGAGGGTTCGGACATCCATCCAAGGGGTCTCGATCTGAAGTGCAAGCCTTCCTCCGGGAATACCTTGCACCCATTGTCTCTCAAATCGGGCAAAAAGGGTAGTGCTTGCGATATCCAGGGCAACGGCGGCACGGATGCCCTCGTTCATTCGAACAACAGCGGAAACGGTGGCAGCTGCAGACGGGAACGCATAGGATTTTTGGCCTCGATCTGTTTTCAGGCGAAAGTTGAGATTTCGGCTGTGAAGAAAACCGGTGACGCCGATCGGAGCATCGATGTTTCCGGATAGGCTCAGTTCCACTTCGGCTATACCGGACCAGCCGGTGATTGTCTCGGTAGGAAGAGACAGTCGATGGAGCTCGATATCCCGAGTACGGATGGCGGCATCGATCCGAAACGGTGCCGAGGTTCCCAGGCGGGCTTCGATCGAAAAGGGGACGGCAGGGTCGGTGCCGTCGATGGTTCCAGACGTCTGAAAAAGGAAGATGTCATCGGAAAGCGATGGGCCGACATAGACATGATCCAACTGAATGGCATGGGCAGCCAGAACACCCTCGAGGTGAACCTGGTGCAACTCCCATAGCCCGAAACGGGCCAGCTCGGAAAGGACCAGCTTTACCGATTCCTCGATGTCCATTCCGGCTGGAGCACTCAAAGAGGCTGGTACGTCAGTGGAGTTTCCGCTCCAATCGATATCGATGCCTTCAATGCGGGTGTGCGTCGGCCGGAAACCGTCCCGGAAATTTCCGATAAGATGGGTTTCAAGCTGTGCAATCTCGAAGCGTTTTCCGTCATGAAGATGGATGCGGAGGCCTTCGGCCTGGAGGATCGTCTCCGGCTTCCATGTCACCCGGATGGAAAGGGCATGGACATCGGCATCCAATAAGGTGCTTGCAATGCGACAGATCAAGGGGGGCAGCCAACGGTCGATGGTCGCAGCCGCAATCATCACAAGAGCGGTAGCCGTCATCAAGATCAGGACAAGATATTTCCATCGATTTTTCATAGAAGTCACGACGACGAAAGTTCACGATTCAGAGGTACAACCTGTCTCATATGTCTCATGAGGCACATTCCAAGCAAAACGAACGATACATCATCCGCTTCCGTGCGTGCCTTTCCCGGGTATGCAAAGGGTTAAGCGGATCCAATCATCCGAAATGAATTGTACCAAACTCCGGTGACCTTTCATAGACCATTTCGGTTGACAATTCCTAAGCAGCTGATTCCCTACCTCAATTGTTCATCTTCAACGCGGGAAGCATTCATGGCACGGCTTTTGTAAGAGATTGGGTAAAGCGGTTGAACCCATTATCCGCTCCAATGACCACCCGTTTTCGACATCCGAAGGAAGCCGATATCGTGAGACCCTGCAATGCCAACATCCAAAGAACGCTCGAACTGGTTCAGGACATGATCTCCCTTGCCGACAAGGGAGATCTGGAACGCGAGGATGTCGGATGCGGCATTATGTATGGAATCATGCGGGATGCCGCCTACAGGCTGAAGCAGATCGCAGAGAAGGAGAAACAGGCGCACATTCTGAAAGGTTGGTGGAATGCGTCCTGTTGAAGTGCTCTACTTGTGGGGATCGTCACGCGTGTCGGCGTTCCTCGGAAAACCCTACATTCATCCATAACCATCATCCATCAAAGGAGGGAATATCGTGGCAAGTGTAAAAGGCACCAAGACGGAAAAGAATTTGCTGAAGGCTTTTGCGGGGGAGTCTCAGGCCCGGAACCGTTACACCTATTTTGCAGGCCAGGCCCGCAAGGACGGCTATGTACAGATCGCGGACATTTTTGCGGAAACAGCCGACCAGGAAAAAGAACATGCCAAGCGTTTCTTCGGCTTTCTGGAAGGTGGAATGCTTGAAATTACGGCTGCCTATCCAGCCGGGAAGATCGGCACTACCCTTGAAAACCTGCTGGCAGCTGCCGAAGGCGAACACGAAGAGCACACGATGCTGTATCCGGAATTTGCTCGGGTGGCACGAGAAGAAGGCTTCGAAGCGGTTGCGATGGTCTTTGAAAAAGTCTCCGTAGCGGAAAAACAGCATGAGAAGCGGTATCGGGATCTGGCAGCCAACATCCAGGCCGGCAGGGTGTTCAAACGGGACAAGAAGGTCACCTGGCGGTGCCGAAACTGCGGCTATCTCCACGAAGGAGAGGAAGCTCCTGCCATGTGTCCGGCATGTGCCCATCCGCAGGCCTATTTCGAATTGCTCGGAGAAAACTGGTAATCGATTGAAATCGTCTTTCCGGCTTGCTCCCGAAAAGGGAGCGAGCCGGTTCCTCCCAACGAAATACCATCTGGAAAGGAGATTGTCATGGCGGAAAAGCTCGGAATCTACAAATGCGAAACTTGTGGCAACATCGTGGAAGTGCTCCATGCAGGCGGAGGGGAGTTGGTTTGCTGTGGTCAGCCGATGAAACTCATGGTTGAAAACACGGTGGATGCAGCCAAGGAAAAGCATGTCCCGGTGATCGAAAAGGCGGCCGGCGGCTATCTGGTGAAGGTCGGAAGTGTCGCTCACCCGATGGAGGAGAAGCATTACATCGAATGGATCGAACTGTTGGCGGATGGAAAAGCTTACAGGCAGTTTCTGGCGCCCGGCCAGAAACCGGAAGCCTTTTTTGCAGTCGAGGCGGCAACAATCAGTGCCCGGGAATATTGTAACTTGCATGGACTTTGGAAGGCCTGATGGCCTGGGAGGCGACAATGGCAAGCTGGAAATGCAAGAACTGCGGTTACACGATGACGTCCGATGCGCCGCCGGATGAATGTCCATCCTGCAAAGAAAAGTGTGAATTTTTGGACAACAGCTGTTATACGCCGGACTGTACGGCCGAAGGAATGGATCCTCGGATCGCCAAGCAATAGTGGATAGTCGGCAGTGGGCAGTGGGCAGTATGGTCCGTCACTTCGAGGATGGCCGTAAACGGTCATCCGAGAAAGTCGAGTATCGGAGGACAGGAGTCAGAAGACAGGAGTCAGAAGTCAGAAGTCAGAATAACAGCGGAAACATACTGTTTTTTGAGGTTCGTCCCTGTGATGTTCCTGCATCGGGGGATAACCCCGGGTGCAGGGGGGATGATCGTGAAAATGCGAGATACGTCGTTCGCATATGCGAAAGTACGAATGCCTGTAGGGGCGACCCGGTGGGTAACCCCTACGAGGTCCCGCTTAGCCCAATGCTTTGGATTTTTGAATCAGCCTGGGATAACCAACGTATGGTTATCTCCGGGGCGGCATAGCTCCTGGAGCACTTAGCAGGGATTTGAAGACAGGAGGAGTCATTATGGCCAAGGCCTTGATTGTGTATGCGACTCGAACGGGAGAAACCGAGCGGATCGCCGAACTGATTGCGGAAGGACTGCGGATTTCCGGTGTCGAAACCGACATGGTCAAGGTCGGGGATGTCAAGAAAGCCGCGGAGTTGGAAGCTTACGATGCCCTGATATTTGGGGCACCGACGTATCACGGGGATATGATCCAGGGGATGAAAACCTTTCTCTTCTTGGCCGAAAATGCCAATCTCGCCGGAAAGGTCGGGGGCGCCTTTGGAGCCTTTGGGTGGAGTGGTGAAGCCCCGGATCGCATCTACGATACCATGAAGCACATTTTCAAGATGAACATGGTCGGTCAAGCCCTGCGGCTGAAATCGAGCTCCCTCGGAGGCGGCGTCCAAATGGCCCAAGAGTACGGGAAATCCGTCGCTGCCATGATTCAGTAAGTGTTCATGGGGAAAAGTCGACCGATCAGATGTTGCGAATTCATCGGAATGCAGTAGGGTCGGATGCCGCTTCCCGGCCCTACTTGCATGAACGATTTCCATTGAAGAAACCGTACAACACGCACGTATTCACCTTGTTCCTGCAGGTGTGAACAGGATGGGAGATCCAACTCCCGCAGCCGTTCGTCACCCATCTCACCCAGAAAAGGAGGTTTACCATGTCTACCCCACAGCATTGCCCTGGATTCGAACAGTTCAAGCATCTGAAGTCCTTTACCTGCAAATGTCCCCAGTGCCAGGAAGAAATCGAAATTTTCTCGGATGAATTCAACAAACCCCACACCTGCAAGAAGTGCGGTAAAGAAATCGATTTTTCCCAATGTACCCTCTCAGGCGGGGTTTGATCGGAGGAACATCCATGAAAGACCTTCTGGTGATCGTCTGTATTGGATGGACACTGATGTGGGGGACTGCCTTTGCAGCTCAGTCCCCGGAAAAAGGCGCCAAGGAAATGACCTTGAACGGGGGCAGCCAGGGAAAGGTTCCGTTTCCTCACCATGCCCATCAGGCAGTCATTGCAGATTGCAATACCTGTCATGCGACTTTTGCGCAGAAAGCCGGGTCGATCGACGAGATGAAAGGAGCCGGATCCCTCAAGCCGAAGCTGGTGATGAATACCCTCTGCGTTAAGTGTCATAAAGAAAAACATGCCGCCGGTGAAAAAACGGGCCCATTGACGTGTGCGCAATGTCATATCAAATAGCCGGGGGGATGCTCGTGTTTTCGTTTACGGGCTTATAGGTGGCAGATGTGTCGTTCTGCTGCCTTCCCTTGGCCCAGACATGCAATGCCCCGCAATCGTTAATCCCAACAAGAGGACCTCATCATGCTGGTGTTAGGCCTTCAGGGAAGTCCGAGAAGAAAAAGCAATACCTTCGTCCTGCTGGATCGTTTTCTGCAGGAAGCCCGTTCCAAGGGATGCCGGACGCTCATGCTCGAGGTGTGCCGGAAGGAAATCCTTCCTTGCAAGGAGCTTGTGGTCTGTGAGAAAAAGGGGGAGTGTCCGCTTCGCGATGACATGCACGATCACATCTATACCCTGCTGCGCCAGGCCGATGTCGTCGTCATGGCGACTCCCATCTTCTTCTACAACGTTCCGGCGCAACTGAAGGCTCTGATCGACCGGACCCAGACCTTGTGGGCCCGAAAATACCGTCTGGCGCTGACAGATCCGAAACGCTCGTTGCGCAAGGGCTTCGTTCTGGCACAGGGTGCAACTCGCGGTAAGAATTTGTTCGAAGGGCTTCAATTGACGACAAAGTACTTCTTCGATGCCATTGGCGCCGCTCCATCAGGAAACCTCTATTATTGGAAAATCGAGAAGCCTGGAGACATGGCTGCGCATCCGACATTTTCAGAAGATGTCCGGAAGGCAGCAGCCGAGTTGCTTGATCCACTGGTTCAGCGAAAGCGGGTGCTTTTTGTGGACAAGGACGGCGCCGGTCTCTCAGCGATGGCCTGGGCATTCAGCCAGATCCATGCGGGAGACCGCATCGATGCGGATTTCGCCGGGATCGCTCCGGCCGAAACACTTCAACCGGCTGTCGAAACCACCATGGGGGAAAAAGGCATCGATATGGGGTTTTTCCGTCCCCAGCCCTTCGATGAACTGGCTCCGGCCTTCTTACCTCAGCAGGTTGTCGTCATGGGTGCGGATGTTATGGAAACGGTGTCATCGCGGTTTGCAAACGAGCCGGGCGACATTACGGCATGGGAGTTTCCGACCGTTGACATCCAAGACAGCGAACGGATGGCCCAATTACGGGATATGGTCGAAGAAAAAGTGCGGCAGGCATTCTGTGTCGCATGACGGTTCGATATCGATATTGAATATGCCTGTGGTCAAGCGTGTAATTCAAGAAAGGAGAATGAAATGGCCAAATATGTTTGCAGCATCTGTGGGTATGTATACGATCCGGCTCTCGGAGATCCGGATTCCGGTATAGCACCTGGAACGGCATTTGAAGACCTGCCGGATACCTGGGAATGTCCGGTGTGTGGTGCGGCGAAATCCGATTTCGAAAAACAAGCCTGATGGAGAAACCTCATGGCTCCCGTTGAAATTGCACCAAACATTTATGATGTCGGTGTGAACGATTGGAATATCCGGGATTTTCACGGATATTCCACGCCGTTTGGATCCAGTTACAACGCATTTCTGATCGTCGATGAGAAAATCGCCCTCATCGATACGGTGAAGAAGGAATTCGCCGATGTACTGATCGCGAACATTTCGGCAATTGTCGATCCGAAAAAAGTCGATTTGGTGATCAGCAACCACACGGAAATGGACCATTCCGGTGGCCTGCCCCGGGTCATGCACCGGATCGGTGAAGACAAACCCCTGTATTGCTCGAAGATGGGACAGAAAAACCTTTCGATGCATTATCCGCAGAAATGGAACCTGCACCCGGTCGGCACCGGAGAATCCCTTTCATTGGGGCGGCGAACCCTGAGCTTTCTGGAAACCCGGATGGTTCACTGGCCGGACAGCATGTTCACCTACCTGAAGGAAGACGGCATTCTGTTCTCGAGTGACGGATTCGGGCAGCACTTCGCATCTCTGGAGAAATTCGACGATCGGCTGACGGCCGATATCATGCCGCATGCGCAGAAATATTTCGCCAACATTCTGATGCTTTACGGCAATCTGATCGCGAAGCTTCTGGAAGAAGTCACTGCTATGAAACTCGATATCCGGATGATCTGTCCGGATCACGGGATCATCTGGCGGAAGGACCCGGGGAAAATCATCGCTGCATACGATCGCTGGAGCAGACAGGTCGCAACCCGCAAGGCGGTCGTGGTGTATGACACGATGTGGCATAGCACTGAGGCGATGGCTGATGCGATTTGTGAGGGGCTGTACGAGGCGGGGGTCGCCGCGAGACCGATGCATCTGCGCAGCTGGCACAGAAGCGACGTGATGACGGAGGTGTTGGATGCGGCTGCGGTCATTGTCGGATCGCCAACCCTCAACAACGGGCTGTTCCCGACGGTTTCGGATTTTCTGACCTACATGAAAGGCTTGAAACCCAAGAACAAACTCGGCGGGGCCTTTGGTTCCTACGGGTGGAGCGGCGAGGCGGTCAAACGGATTCAGGAAGAGCTGTCGGACATGAAATTCGAGATGGTTGCGGAGGGCATCCGTCACCAGTATGTTCCTGGGGCAGATGCGCTGGAAAAATGTCGGGAATACGGTCGGACGATCGGCAGGCGTGTCGTCGAAACGGTTCCGGCGTCCTGATTTTTCGGATATTTACTGCGAGATCAGATGGATGGACGACCAGCCGGTCGCCCATCCATCTGATCCACCTCTTTTCTCTCAACTCTGCACACTCTCTGCTCTTATCTCTCGACTCTCTCCTCTTTTTCCTCCGCCTTACGCCGAAAGCATTTTCTTCAGTATCTCGTTGACCACTTGTGGATTGGCTTTGCCCTTGCTGGCTTTCATGACCTGCCCAACGAAAAAGCCCATCAATTTTTCCTTCCCTGCCCGATAATCCGCTGCTTCCTTAGGATTGGCGGCAATCACTTCTCGAACGATAGCTTCGATTTGAGCGCTGTCGGTCACCTGAACGAGTCCTTTTTCTTGAACGATGGCTTCGGCTTTTTTCCCGCTTGCCGCCATTTCCTCGAAGACCGTCTTGGCGATCTTGCCGCTGATGGTTCCCCGATCAATCAATTGGATCAATTCGGCCAAATCTTCCGGCTGAATGCGGATCGCATCGATTCCCGATCCTTCGGTTTTCAGCAAGGATAGCAGGGGGCCGATGATCCAGTTGCAGCTGCCCTTCGGGTTGCCGGAGTGCTCTGCACATCGTTCGAAATAGTGGGCGAGCTCCCGATCCGAGGTCAAGATGGCGGCATCGTAGCTGGAAAGACCGTAGGCTTCCATAAATCGCTTTCGCTTGGCATCCGGCAGTTCGGGAAGGGTTCGTTCGATTTCCTGTATCCAGGCATCATCGATGTGCAGCGGAACGAGATCCGGATCCGGAAAATAGCGGTAATCGTGAGCCTCCTCCTTCCCGCGCATCGAGAAGGTTTGCTGGGTAGCCGTATCCCAAAGCCGGGTTTCCTGGATCACGCTTCCGCCATCCAGAACGACGTCGATTTGGCGCCGGATTTCATACTGAAGGGCCTTTTCGATGAACCGGAAGGAGTTGACGTTCTTGATCTCGGTTCGGGTTCCGAAGCCTTCGCTTCCCTTGGGGCGAATGGATACGTTGGCGTCGCATCGGAAAGAGCCTTCTTCCATGTTTCCGTCACAAATGTCCAGATACCGTAGAATGCTGTGCAGGCTCTTGAGGTAAGCGACGGCTTCCTCCGGGGTGCGCATGTCGGGCTCGCTCACGATTTCGATGAGTGGTACCCCGGTCCGGTTGAGATCGACACGGCTGAAGGCGCCGCCGGGATCATGTAGAAGTTTTCCGGCATCCTCCTCCATGTGAATGCGGGTGATACCGATCCGCTTGGTTCCATCTTCCAGGGAAATGTCGATCCACCCATGATGGCAGATCGGCTGTTCGTACTGACTGATCTGGTAGCCTTTCGGTAAATCCGGATAGAAGTAGTTCTTGCGTGCAAACCGGCTTTCCGTTGAAATGCGGCAATGGGTTGCCAGACCCATGCGGATGGCATATTCGACGACTTTCCGATTCAGTACCGGCAGAACACCGGGCATTCCGAGGCAGACAGGGCAGACCTGGGTGTTCGGTGCGGCACCGAATGACGTGGAACAACCGCAGAAGATTTTGGTCGCTGTTTTCAGTTGGGCATGAACTTCCAGACCGATAACGGCTTCAAATTCCATGTATCAGGTTTCCTTTGCCGGATAGTTTGAAGAATGACGACTTCGCAAAAAGGCCGGATGCTGTGTCGTGCTGCATCCCTCGTCGCTGCGGCGTACGTCTAAGTACGCCTCACAGACGGGATTTGCACTCATTGCCTGCGGCCTTTTTGCGAAGTCGTCAATAGGATCGACTTTTTGCGGGGCCATCGAGAATGCTCGGCATCCTAAAACGAGCCATCCGTTCCGTCAAGATGAAAGGGGAACAGGAAAAGGCCGTTTTTTCCTTGACAGGCATTCATGCCTCTCCTATTTAGGCGGTTGAATTTTCCTTCATTTTTTGCAGGAGGCGGTCATGCAGATGTTGCGATGGATAACCGTTTGGATCGGATGTGCCATCATACTGACGGGCTGTGGGTTGACCCGTCTGGACGATGCCAAGCCGATTGCGAAAAAATACCGTCTTCCCGTGAAAGAAGAAACTCAGGAAGGCACCTGGATCGCCAAGGATATTCAGATCGGATATCGTTACCGCATCATCGCACCCGGAACCCTCGAGCTGAGCGGGGATCTCGTCCTCGACAACTATCTGGTTACCGGATTTACGGTGATCGATCATTTGTCGCTTTCCGTACGTTTTTTGGATGCAGAAGGTCGAGTTCACGGTCAGAAAGCGATCTATCTCGTTGGCGGAAGACAACCTATCGATCAACGCATGCAATTTGACCGCAGTCTTCCGCTCCCGGAAGGGACGCAGGCCTTTTCCTTTTCCTACAGTGGTGAGGTATCCGCCAGTGGAGATGAAGACGGCCGGAGCAACTACAGCTTTTGGTTTTAATGCCGGAACGTTTTTCTGAAATCCATTCGAAAGTTCCCCCCCCGTTTCCCCTATTCGGAAGACAATGAACGGTGGAGCAACGCACCTACAACATTCTGATGTATTCCCATGACACTTACGGTCTGGGACATATCCGCAGAACGATGGCCATAGCGGAGCACCTGAAGGGCCCGAATGTCAACGTTCTGATCCTGACCGGATCCCCCATCGTCGGCCGGTTTTCCTTTTCCGAACAGATTGATTTCGTCCGGATTCCGGGCATGATCAAGAAAACCAACGAGGAATACCTGCCGCTTTCCATTCGAATCCATCCAGCGCATGCCGTAGACATTCGAAAAAGCATTATCACGGCTACGGCAAAGGCGTTCCAGCCGGATCTCTTCATCGTAGACAAGGAACCTCTGGGCCTCAAGAAGGAGGTTCTGCCGACCCTCGAATGGTTCCGTCGCTGTTTGCCCAAGACCCGGACGATTCTGGGTCTTCGAGACATCATGGACGAAGCCGCTACCGTGGTGTTGGACTGGAAAAAGAAGGGGGTCTATTCCGTTCTGGACCGGCTGTACAGTGAAATCTGGATTTACGGAAACCAGGAGATCTACGATCCGGTGGTGGAATATGACATTCCCCAAGCCATCGGACAGAAGATGATCTATACGGGATATATCCCGCGCAAGGTTCCTGGACCGGAGATCGCCCGGAAACTTCGCCGAAAATTCGGCGTCCGGGAAAAGGAAAAGGTTGTTCTGGTGACAACCGGTGGCGGTGGGGATGGATACCCCGTCATCGATACCTATCTGTGCATGCTCGAGCGGTTTGCCTGCGGGACGCCCATTCGAAGCTTGATCGTGACGGGTCCGTTCATGCCGGCCGAGGAGCGCGATGACGTTCACGCCCGGGCGAAGCGTCTCGGAATCCGGTGTTGGGATTTCTATGCAAAAATGGAAAACCTGATCGCAGCATCCGATCTGGTCGTTTGCATGGGCGGCTACAACACCATCTGTGAAATCCTGTCGCAGAAAACGTTGGCGCTTGTCATTCCCCGGGAAATTCCTCGAAAGGAACAACTGATTCGGGCCATGGCCATGAAGAACAGGCAACTGGTCGACTACATCCCCTGGAGCCAGATGACTCCTGAGGCCATGCACGACAAAATCACCGATCTGCTCTGCTCTCCGCAACGGTATCAGGACGCCATCCAGGACTTTTCCCTGACAGGGCTTTGCATCATGCGGGATCGTCTCGCCTTCTTTCAGCAATCCTTCCCCTAAGTCACCCGCATGGATACGCCGACCATCGGTTTGATTCTCAAGGGATATCCCCGCATCTCCGAAACCTTCATTTCCAACGAAATCCTGTTGCTGGAAGAAATGGGGTTTCGGTTTCATCTCTTTTCCATGCGAAAACCGCGGGAGTCCTTCTCCCACAGGAGTGTTTCCCGTATCCAGGCAACGGTGGATTATCTTCCGGAGACAATCCTGCGGGGAATGGGGATGTTTTTGGCTTCCAGCGCCAGGCTTGCCTCGAGCCGGCCGGAATCCTTTCGATCGGCATGGCACCTCGCAGGTAGGCGTTTTCTTCGAACGCGAAAGACCGCTTCGATCAAACACATCCTGCAGGCCGCCTATCTCGTCGATCGTCTGCTGCCGCATTATTCGATCGACCGCTTTCACGCCCACTTCGCCCACTCACCCACATCCGTCGCCCTCTATGCCCACATGTTAAGCGGGATCCCGTTTGGGTTTACGGCCCATGCCAAGGATATCTATACCTCCGATCCCATCCAACTTGCTGAAAAGATCGATCGAGCCGCATTTGTCATCACCTGCACCGAATACAACCGACGCTACCTCGATCAGCTGCCGAAAAGCGGAAATACGCCGCTGTTTCGGGTGTATCATGGCATCGATCTCAGGTTGTTCACCTCGAACGAGGCCCCCATTCGCCCAACGGCTCCTTACCGGGTGCTGACGGTCGCCCGACTGACAGCCAAAAAAGGGATTCACACGGTGCTGTCGGCCCTCGGTTTGCTGCAGGATTGGGGAGTGGATTTCCGATACACGGTCATCGGAGACGGAGAAGAAAAGGAAAACCTGATGCGACTGGCCGACGATCTGGGACTTCAGGGACGGATCGTCTGGATGGGTACCCAACCCCATGACGTTGTGCTGGATCAGTATCGGAACAGTGATGTCTTCGTGATCGGATGTGAAGTGGCTGCCAATGGCGATCGGGATGGCATTCCGAATGTTCTGGCGGAAAGCATGGCGATGGGGGTTCCGGTGGTCGCTACACGGGTGTCCGCCATACCGGAGCTGGTGAAGCACGAAACATCGGGTCTTCTGGTGGAACCCGGGCAACCTCATGCGATGGCGCAGGCCATCGAGCGGATGTTGACGGACGAGGCGCTTCGTTCCAGGGTGATGGATACTGCGAAGCAGGTCGTTTCAGAGCGTTTCGACAACCGGAAATGGATTCGAAGGCTTGCGGACATTCATTTGAGTAGTGGGCAGTAGGCAGTGGGCAGTGGGCAGTGGGCAGTGGGCAGTGTGGCCCGTTACAGATGATGGACTCTCAAAAAGTCGCCACATACCGCTTTCCTTCCAATGCCGGGCTTCCAGCAGGAGGGTGGGTGGTGTTTTGCGAAGCAGCGGAAACGTGTTTGAAGCAGCCCGATCCTACGAGATCGGGCTGCTGAGTTTTTCCGATGCGCAAGCAAAATGCACCCGCACTCCTGCGGGTTCAACGAGGTTGAGGGTAAGCCGACGTTCTGAATTCCTGTTTTCGGGTGGCTGTTGCCTCCTGTTTTCCCCGACTTTCTGCGATGGCATCGAAGATGAGGCTATTGCAGCAGGTTGCCCCCTGGCTTAACCGCCACAATGCTTTCGCATCACTTCCGCATATCGTTCGGAAGACTCCCGCATCCGCTGCAGACTGTGGCGGGAAACCTCTACATAATCCACGGCCTTCATGTCGCAGAACCGCACACACTGCGGATCTCCATCACAAAGATCGCATTTGAAGACTTTTTTCTGATCGGGATCATATCCCATGGCACCGAAGGGGCAGGCCGAGACACAGAGCTTGCAGCCGATGCACAGGTCGTAGTCGATGACGACCCGGTCAAGGGACTCGTCCCTCGATATGGCCTTTTTCGGGCAGATGGCCATGCAGGGCGCATCTTCACAATGCTGACAATGCATGGGCAGGTAGAAGCCTTCTTGATCCCATTTGATGATGTGAATGGCGGATTTGGCCGGGTTGCTCACGCCCATGTGTTTCACCGAGCAGATGATTTCGCAGAGCCGGCATCCCGTGCATCGTTCTGGATCGACAACATAGATTTTCTTGGACATGCTGGGTGTTCTCCTTTTCTATGCCGAAACGCATCATGCCTTGTCTGCAGTGAGATCGGCGATTCCAAGACGCTCGAGAAGTTCAGGGGTCGGCACACCGTTTTCATCCCATTCATGCAACCGATAGTATTCATCGATCATGGCCTTGAACTTTTCCCGGTCGATGCATTTTCCTCTGGCAACCGGAAGCCCCAGCTTGGTCGGTTCGTCGAAATAGCGATCCGGAAGCCAATCGTCCGCCCGTGTCATGCCTTCCCGTAGGTTGAACAGACGCTCGATGGTGTAGCAGCGGTTGGCGATGTCCCAAATCTCCTTCGGGCTCAGCTCGAGGCCGGTGTTGAGCTGGATCAGCTTTGAGAATTCACCGAAAGTCGGATGGTTGGGGCTCAGAAAGACCGTGTGGTATTTACATACCCCCAGACAATCCACAGCCATGTAATTTAGCTCCTGCCACATCACCATTCGGGCCTTGCCTTCGTATTCGCTGTAGTTGTTTGTCAGCGGGCCGTCGTATCCATCCGGTTGGCGGTAGACCTTGTCGAGCACCTTCATGGGAAGGTTATACAGATCGATGGCGGGTCTCCCGCGCAGGTGATCCGCCCCTCGGGAGCTCACGGCGATGTTGAGTGCAAGAGAAGGCGTGGCCCGCTCGTCCGAATGCAGATTGCTCATGCCTTTGACATGAATCAGGTATTTCCAGCTTTCCGGCCCGATTCGGTTCGCAGCGCCTCTGGGGCCCTCAGCCAAGATATCGCCGATATCCTCGCGGAAGGCGATCCGTCGGATCATTTCGAGGACCACATCGTCCTTTCCCCATTCGAGAGCAAGTCCGTTGGTATCGGCATCCGCCAGGAGTCCTTTTTCATAGCATTCCATGGCCCAGGCGATCATGCTGCCTGTCTCGAGCGTATCCATTCCATAGTCGTTTACCAGATGGTTGGCCGTCAGGATCGTGTTCATGCTCCGGCAGCCTACTTCCGTTCCGAAGGCGCCCTGGCTTGTGTATTCCGGCCCCTGGGCGTAGGTTCCGGCATAGGGGCCCTCTTGAATGATGTATCGATGCCGACAATGGACCTGGCATCCGAAGCATCCGTCGACGCCGATGCTGTATTTGTCGAGATTTTCGGCTTCGATGTCCTCGCTGTCCGGAAGCTGGTTGTACTGGAAATTGCGGGTTCGCACGAGGCCTGTCGTGTTGGTGACTCCGAAAATGAACCCGGTGCCCCAGCGCTGCATGATTTGGCTGACCTTTGTGGAGATGACCTGGTCGATGATTTCCTTGTTGTATTCGAGGGCTTCCACCGGATGTTTGATGGACAGATCCATCGTTCCTCTGCAGGCGATGGCCTTGAGGTTTTTCGATCCGAGCACCGCACCCATGCCGGTTCTTCCGGCGGCATTCTTCCGGCCCGTCATGACGCAGGCGAAACGAACGAGGTTCTCGCCTGCAGGTCCGATGCATAGAATCTGGGTTTCCTCGTCACCGAGTTCCTTGCGGATTTTATCCTGCGTGTCGTAAACCCCCAATCCCCAGATCTTTGCGGCATCTCGGATTTCGATCTTGCCGTTGTTGATATACAGGTAGACCGGTTTTTCCGCCTTTCCTTTGATGACCAGATGATCGAAACCCGCCCAACGCATTTCCGGACCGAAGAATCCCCCCATATTGGCCGAGCCGGTGAGACCCGTCAGGGGAGATTTGGCCATGACGTGCGTTCTGGCCGAAGCCGATGCCATGGTGCCTACCAGAAGTCCGGCGCTGATGATGGCCGCATTGTCTGGCCCGAGCGGATCGCAGCCTTTCGGGGTGTTCCGATAGAGCAGGAATGCATCCAGGCCCCGACCGCCGATGAATTGTTTTCGCCATTCGATGGGAATCGGCTCGATGTCGATTCGATCCGTTGTAAGATCGATCGTGGCGATCTTTCGATCCAATGCCATAACCTCTCCTTTCTATGCATTCAAATGGATTGATCGAGACCGGTCGGATAGTTCTCCCACACGGGTCCACGAATTTTTGCGGTTTTGGGATATGGCCAGGAAATGCGCCATTCAATGCCGCAGTTAGGGCATGTGGCTCGTTCCGACCCCGGCGCGGGCCGAAACCGCGCAAAGCAGGTCAAGCATCGAACTTCCCCATCCCGGGGGCCTTCCAAGATTTTGTTGACTTTCATTCCGCCCTCCTTGTTCAGGTTGATGAACCTTTCTCTGGGATGTAGCTATGTATCAGCTATGTGTAGAAAGTCAAGGAGAATTTTATGAAACCTTATAAGTTCGTTAAAACGAGGTTGACAAGGGGGGATCTCTACCCTATAGAGAGCGGAACAGCCGTTCATTATGCTGAATGAATGGCTGTGGGATGGAAAGAATACGTCTGACTTATTAAAGGAACTATATGGCAACCACCTACAAGGCTCCGGCCGTTCAAAAGGCCTTTCAGATTCTTAAGGCCATCATCGATTCCGGATCGTCTCTGGGCATCAGCGATCTTTCCCGCAAATTGGATATTAGTAAAAGCACCGTCCATGGCTTGTTGAGTTCCTTGATCGAGGTCGGGGCACTCGAGCGAACCAACTCCGGGAAAGCGTTCATCTTGGGGCCGGCTCTCGTAGACATCGCATTTCGGAGTTGGAGCTATCTCTTTACCAGTAAGGCTGTGGCGGTCATTCTCGACGAACTGCGGGACGTCATCGGTCATACCGTCTTCTTGGGCGTTTTGAGTCGAAACCAGGCCGTTATCGTCGCGACTGCGGCATCCCGGAATCCACTTGCCATTTCTTCCCCTCCGGGGACCACCATCCCCATGCCTGCGGGGGCTCTCGGAAAACTCTATCTGGCCTCACTCGATCCGAATGAGGCCATAAACATCTTGACAAAAATGGGGCTGACACCGTACACAGAGCGCTCGATCATGGCGCTTCCGCTCTATCTGGAGGCCTGCGATCGGGTTCGAAGGGAAGGGTTTGCCTTCGATGACGAGGAATATATCCCTGGGGTTCGGGCGGTGGCCACCCGTGTCGGTTATTACCGGGGGTTGCTTCTGGCCTTGTGGGTGGTCGGTTTTTCGAAGGATTTGGGGCAATATGAATCAAGCGCGCTTTTGGAAGCATTGCGCTCCGGCGCCGAACGAATCCGGGAAGAGCTGGAGCGTTCGGGAGACTGATCGCTCCAAGACAATAGGATTGGGGAGGGCATGACGGAAATCGTTTTGGGGCTTGGCCTGATCGCAGGCATTTACATGGCCTGGAATATCGGGGCAAACGACATCGCCAACGGTATGGCCTCTCCAGTGGCGGCCAAGGCGCTTACCCTTCGGCAGGCTGTGGTGTTGGGAGGTGTTCTGGATTTCATCGGAGCTACATTCATTGGTTCCCATGTCACATCCACCATCAGTAAGGATATCGTTCGAACCGATCTGATTTCCGATCCCCACACCGTTGCCATCGGTCTGTTGGCCGCTTTGTTTGCGGCTGCCTTCTGGGTGTTCATGGCTACCTGGAAACAATTGCCTGTTTCCACAACCCATTCAATCGTCGGTGCCGTTGTGGGCTTCGGTTTTGCCGCCGGAGGATTGAAAGCCGTCCAATGGGGGAGGCTTGTTCCCATTGTTGCATCCTGGATCGTTTCACCCCTTTTTGCCGGTCTTCTGACCTACGTGATTTTCATTCTGATCCGAAGCCGAATTCTCAGTCAGAAGGAAAGTTTCCTCAAGGCCCTGAGATGGACGCCGTTCTTTGCCGGAATCACGTTTCTGGTGGTCTTTTTGTCGTTGCTGACCAAAACCCCTCTGGGTCAGCGCCTTCAAATCGGTATGTGGGAGGGAATCGTCGGGTCGCTTTTGGCTTCCATCCTGCTCGGGTTTGCAGCAAAAAGGTGGATGAAGAAGTTTGAAACCGAAACCGAGGAAGAGGGGATCGAACATATCTTCCGCAGACTTCAGGTGTTTACGGCCTGTTACGTTTCCCTTGCACACGGTGCCAACGATGTGGCCAATGCCATCGGACCTCTGGCAGGCATTTATTTCATTTATCAATACCACACCATCGCAACGACGGCCGAAGTGCCCTGGTTTCTGTTGGCAGGCGGCGGCCTCTTCATCGCATTGGGGGTATTTACCTGGGGATACCGGGTCATCGAAACCATCGGGCACAAAATTACGGTGCTGAACAATACCCGGGGCTTTGCGGTCGATTTCGGGACGGCGACATCGGTGCTGATCGCCTCCAAACTGGGGTTGCCGGTTTCGACAACCCATGCCGCGGTCGGTTCGGTGATCGGCGTCGGGCTGAGCGGCGGGCTCGGGGCCGTGGATTTTCGGGTTGTCTGGCAAATCACCATTTATTGGGTGGTTTCTCTACCCCTGTCTGCCATTCCGACCATCGTTTTGTTTTACCTTTTCAAGTGGCTCTTGCCTGTCTGAAGGAGTTTGTATGCGTACGGCGCTCATGTCCTTGTTCCGCAAATCCCCTTTTGAAGGGTTGATCAAGCATGCCAAATTGATCAGTGATTGCAATCCTGTCTTCAGACAAGCCTTTCTGGCCTATCTGGATGGCGCAACGAAAGATTTCGAGGTCTATCACAATCAGGTGACGATGATCGAGCACTGGGGAGATGAGATCAAGCGCAACATCCGGGGGCATTTGCCGAGAAATATTCTGCTGCCGGTCGATAAGTTCCAGATTCTCTGGTATCTGCGCGAGCAGGACAAGATGCTCGACAGTGTGCAGAATGCGCTTCACTGGCTTTCCTATCGACAGACGGACGTACCCGACGAATATGTGGACGATCTATTGTTGATGGTGGAAAAGGTGGGGGATGTGCTCACTTCCATGCATCCGATGGTCGTAGTTGCGGACATTTACTTCAACAGCTATTCCGAAAAACACCGAACCGATGTCAAGATAGCCATCCGTCGTATTCGGGACTTCGAGTCGCAGTCCGACATGGTCGAGCGGAAACTCAAATCGGATTTTCTCTCTCATCCCTTCGAAAATCCGACGTCTGCCTTTCACCTGACCAAGCTGGTGCAGTACATGGGAAGCATTTCGGATCATGCCGAAAATGCAGCGGACATGATGCGGGCCATGATTGCCAAATGAATGCCTATGGCGAAGGTATATCGCACCGCCTCTGAAGATGAAACTTCGGTCGTTCGTTCGTACCGAAGCAGAGGTTCAGAAAGTTGGCTTATGCCCAACCCTGTAGGGGCGATCCGTCGAGTCGCCTCTACAGGCTTTCGCACTCTCGCACTTGGGAACTACGTACCTCGATAAATGACGGCTTCGCAAAAAGGCCGGATGCTGTGTCGTGCTGCATGCATCCTTCGTCGTTGCGGCGTACGTCTAAGTACGTCTCACTCCTCAGGATTTGCATTCCTTGCCTGCGGCCTTTTTGCGAAGCCGTCCATATGTTGGACTTTTTGCGAGACCATCATAAATGATCCATCGGCATTTGAGCCATCAAGAATTTACGTTGGCAGCGATCGATGATGTGATTGGTAGAGGCAATCGCCTGGATTGGCTGCAGTTGCGGCGTGCCGCAAGGAACGACCCCGAGATTCTCAAGAAAATCCTGCGTGTCTGTCAGGCTCACCTTGCCGATCCCTACGCCCAAAGATACCATTTCTGGAAGCTTTATGCCGAAAGACACCTTGCCTGAATGGGAACAGGTGCTGAGCGCTGCTGCACATCTACAGCAGGTGATTCCAGAAGCTGTTCTGGTAGGAGGAACCGCTGCTGCTGTTTATGCCGGACATAGGTTTTCAGCGGATGCCGATCATGTCCTGCTCCATCTAAGGGAGCATTTCGATGAGATCCTGAATGAACTTGAATCCGTAGCAGGCTGGAAAACAGCTCGCATTCAACGACCAATACAGATTTTGGGAAGTTTGGACGGCATCGAAACCGGAATCCGACAATTGATTCGGAAAGAACCGTTGGAAACGGTTTCCATAGAAATCTTGGGGAAAAAGATCCTGCTTCCAACGGAAGCTGAAATTCTTCGTGTCAAAGCGGTGTTGATTCTCAGGCGCAATGCAACGCGAGATTATTTGGATTTCGCAGCATTGGCCGACCATATAGGTAACAAACGGGTAATCGATGCCCTCCTACGATTCGACGAATTGTACCCTCAACCGAATAACGAATCTGCATTGCAACAACTTTTGATTCAGCTTTCGCAGCCGATGCCTTATGATTTGGAAGGCCTCGATTTATCCGAATACAAGCATCTCGAGCAACGATGGCATGATTGGAATCGTGTAAGAGCCGTCTGCAACGAATGTGCACTGTTTCTTTTCGATGCCATCGATACGGCGCCGGGTTGACATTATGCAACGCGAACGATGATGAGGGATCGAGGTTCGGAAGGCGAACCCAATGGAAGCCTATAGGCCATTGTTTCGATGACAGGGCCGTTACAAAAAGGGGTGTTGTAGAGATGATGAATCGCGGCGTCATCAACGGCACCCGTCATGGCGATGAGACGACCTCCGGATTTCACGAGCGGTAATGCCTCCGGCATCCACCGATCGAAGGCGGCAAAGGCTCTCGAAATGACGGTGTCGAATGCTTCCCGAAAGTGATCCTGCCGCAGGATTTCCGTCAGTTTCGCTTCGATACAGATCACATTCCCCAGCCCGAGTCTTCGAAGAACCGACCGCTGAAAATTCACCCGCTTCCTGGAGGCATCCAAGAGGGTTACTTGCAGATCCGGCCGAAACACGGCAAGCGGTATCCCCGGAAAACCACCCCCTGATCCCACATCCAGAAGTGAAGCATTTTCTGGGATATGGGGGGTCGGGATTAGGGAATCGACAAAATGTTTGACTGCGATTTCCGTCGGATCCGTGATGGCGGTGATGTTGATTCTCCGGTTCCAGGCAAGCAGCTCAAGCGCATAGGCTTCGAAACGGATGGCATGATCGGCGGTGAGGTGCAAACCTGTCTGTGCTGCGGCTTCGATCAGAAAGCGTTGCCAGCAAGGGGATGGAAAAGGGATGGAGGGTGGTGACGCCGCCATGGGCTATCATCGGTACTTTCGGTAATCGATGCCGTGTTGCTTCGCCTTGTAGGCGAATTTTCGGACCGTGGTCTTGACCATTTCGGCTGCGAGGGTCAGGTTTCCTCGGGTGTTTTTGAGGGCATCGACGATGATTTCCCGTTCCAGATTGGCCACGGCTTCTTCCATCGAATAGGTGGGCTGGGTGCCGGTTTCCTGACCCGTCTGAAGGGTCGGCGGCAGGTGATAGCTGTGGATGACGCCTTCGTTGCACAGCAGGACGGCGCGCTCGATACAGTTCTCGAGTTCCCGGACGTTTCCGGGCCAGTGGTAGTGCATGAGCATGTCGATGGCCGGTGTCGACAATCGCCTGATTTCCTTGTGATTTTCTTTGGCGTATTTTTCCAGGAAATACTCCGCCAGCAGCAGGATGTCGGTTTTCCGTTCCCGAAGCGGGGGCATGTAAATGGGAAAAA
The DNA here is from genome assembly GCA_964549995.1 of uncultured Desulfatirhabdium sp. GTDB lineage: Bacteria > Desulfobacterota > Desulfobacteria > Desulfobacterales > Desulfatirhabdiaceae > Desulfatirhabdium. The sequence goes on from CAZJXF010000001.1 coordinate 58,148, forward strand.
CGTTCAACCGGTAATAGAGATCCCCCCGGAAAGACCCTTCCTCAACCGCTTGTTCCAGATTTTTGTTCGTTGCTGCGATCACCCGCACATCGACTTTGATCGTCTTCTGTCCGCCGACCCGTTCGATTTCCCTTTCCTGAAGTACCCGAAGAAGGCGGGCCTGAACCTCGAGTCCGATAGAGCCGATTTCATCCAGAAAGATCGTCCCTTTGTTCGCCAGTTCGAAGCGCCCGAGTTTCTGGCGGATGGCGCCGGTAAATGCGCCTTTTTCGTGTCCGAAAAGTTCGCTTTCGATGAGATTGGGAGGAAGGGCTGCACAATTGACCTTGACAAAAGGGCCTGTAGCCCGATGGGAATTGAAGTGGACGGAGTGCGCCACGAGCTCTTTTCCGGTGCCGCTTTCTCCTCGGATGAGCACCGTGGCGTTGCTCTTGGAAACCTGGGCGATCATCTGGAAGACTTCCCGCATGCGGCTGCTGTTGCCCACGATGTTCGAAAAACTGTATTTCTGGCCGAGTTGGTCCCTGAGTCGCTGGTTTTCGGCCTTGAGGTGTTCCTTCTCCATCCGGATTGTTTCGAGATTGATGACGTGGCGGGCGACCATGGTGGCGATGACGGAAAGCAACTGCTCACCGGTTTTCAGCGAATATTTCGGGTCATAAGGTCTGTCGACACTGAGAGCGCCGATCACCTGGGAAGCGTTCTTGATGGGAACACAGATGAAGGAGATTTCTTGGGAAGGTGAAGCCTTGCGGGTTTTCGTTCGGTTGAGAAAGAGCGGTTCCTTGCTGATTTCCGGAATGATCACCGCTGTTCCGGATGCGATCACCCGACCGGTGATGCCTTCGCCGAGCTTGTATTTAACGCGCTCCACCGTGGATGGGGCGATGCCGTGGGCGACTTCGATGCTGATTTCGTTGGTGATCGGATTCAGAATGGTGATGGTGCCCCGAATCATCTGCATGGAATTGGCCAGGATATCGAGCACCCGGTATAGGGATTTGCGCAGGTCGAGGGATTCGTTCAGTGCGTTGCTGATTTCGTAGAGCAGGCTGATATCTTCGATGCGGTTCATGGTCGATCTTTACGGTGATGTCGTTGAGAAACTGGCACGTTCCTATGATAGTCGAATATCAGGAGTCAGAAGTCAGGAGTCAGAAGTCAGAATAAAAGCGGAAGAACCTTTAGGGCTGACCCGCCGGGTCGCCCCTGCGTGGTCCAGCGTAGGCAGATCCTCTGAGTTCGTGTATTGGTCCGGAACAATGACTGATTTTCATCGACGGGGGTGGAGACCATCGCCACGAGCATGTAATTTGAATATGTATGCCGCTTTTATCAGCGAATCAAGTCAAATATCTGCAAGTACCGACAAATCGCAATTGACACCCGGACATGTCCGGCGTAAGGATGCCAAAATCATTTTCACTATTTTAATGGACTCGCAAAAAGCCAAGTAATCTACAGTGAACCACATGAACGCGAATACATCCTTGCAGCATCAAAAGCCGTACCCGCCCCCATGCTTAAACCGGAAATACCATGCAATCAGGGGTACAGCGACTTTTTGCGAGGCCATCTTTTTTGATCATCTTGCAACAAGCCGTCACCCCTGTGAAAGCGACGAGCAGGATAACCAGAGATGGACTGTGTTTACTGCATGATGGCCATTACAGGGAATGACCGATTTGGTTTCTTTCGACTCATTTTGAGTTCATTGATTTTCAACGATTCACTTGATTCTTTGGTCGATTTTGGTATGTTGTGGCTATATCGTAATTACTTTATAACTATCAACCTGGAGCCAACCCTATGGATGCATCGACCTTGCTCGAAACACTACGTCACAAACAGATGGAAGCCTTGGAAGGCGGCGGAAAGGACAAGATCGACAAACAGCACCAAGCCGGTAAATTGACGGCGCGGGAGCGGATCGCCGAACTTCTCGATCCCGGATCCTTTGTGGAAATCGATCGGTTTAAGGTGCATCGTTGCATCGATTTCGACATGCAGTCCCAAAAAATCGCTGGGGACGGTGTCGTTACGGGTTATGGGACCATCAATGGAAGACAGACATTTGTTTTTGCACAGGATTTTACCGCTTTCGGCGGTTCGCTTTCTCTGGCTCATGCTGAAAAGATCTGCAAGATCATGAAAACCGCCATGAAGATCGGCGCCCCGGTCATCGGGCTGTGCGATTCGGGAGGGGCCCGCATTCAGGAAGGGGTTATGAGCCTTGCCGGTTATGCCGACATCTTCCTTCTGAACGTCATGGCGTCGGGGGTTATTCCGCAGATTACAGCCATCATGGGGCCGTCTGCAGGGGGGGCGGTGTACAGCCCGGCGTTGACCGACTGGATTTTTATGGTGGAGAAGACCAGTCATATGTTTATCACGGGGCCGGAGGTCATCAAGGCCGTTACCCGGGAAACCGTTACCAAGGAAGAACTGGGTGGCGCCATGGCGCACAACGCCAAGAGCGGTGTCGCCCATTTCTCTGCACCCGACGATCGGGCTTGTCTCGCCATGATTCGGGAGCTCATGAGTTTTCTACCGCAGAACAACATGGAAGATCCGCCCCGCATCCAGCCGACGGACGATCCGGCACGACGGGATGAAGCCCTGCGGGAAGTCGTCCCGACCGATCCCAACAAACCTTACGATATCCGGGACATCATCCACTCGAATCTCGACAACCGCTATTTCTTCGAGGTGCACCAGCACTGGGCCAAAAACATTGTGGTCGGCTTCGGGCGGCTAGACGGCATGCCGGTCGGCATCGTCGCCAACCAGCCCAATGTCATGGCCGGTTGCCTCGATATCGACGCATCGATCAAGGGGGCGCGCTTTGTCCGGTTCTGCGATGCCTTCAACATCCCCCTCATCGTCTATGAGGATGTCCCCGGTTTTCTCCCCGGAACCCACCAGGAACATGGCGGCATCATCAAGCACGGGGCCAAGCTGATCTATGCCTTCTGTGAAGCCACCGTTCCCCGCATTACAGTCATCACCCGAAAGGCCTACGGCGGAGCCTACATCGTCATGAATTCGAAACACATCCGCGGAGACATCAATCTTGCCTTTCCAGGGGCCGAAATCGCCGTCATGGGGGCGGAAGGCGCCGTCAACATCATCTGCCGCAAAGAAATTCAAGAGGCTTCCGATCCGAAGGAAGAACGGGCGAAACGCATCGCCGAATATCAGGAAAAGTTTTCGAACCCTTACCGGGCTGCAGAACTGGGATATATCGACGATGTCATCGATCCGGCCGATACGCGCTTTCATCTGATTCAGGCCCTTCGAATGCTTCGAACCAAACGGGACATCAACCCCCCCAAGAAACACGGAAACATCCCGTTGTAAGGAGGCGGCATGACCTGGGAACAGATCGTCGAGCTCATTCAGAACATTCTCATCTCGCAGACCGGAATTCCGAATCTAACAGGCGGACAGCTGGTCATGATCTGCATCGGCTTATTCTTCCTATATCTGGCGATTGCCAAGGAATATGAGCCCCTCTTGCTGCTGCCTATTGGATTCGGCATTTTTCTCGTGAATTTTCCCATTACGCCTCTGATGGGATACACCGAACATGGGACGCCGGAGCTCATCCGGGCGTTTTACAAATACGGCGTCGAATGGGAAATCATTCCCTGTGTCATCTTTCTGGGGCTCGGCGCCATGACGGATTTCGGTCCCCTCATTGCCAACCCCAAGACGCTGATCGTCGGTGCAGGTGCTCAGCTCGGGGTGTTCGTCACCTACATCGGCACCCTCTTCTTTGGATTCACCCTCAAGGAGGCCGCATCGGTCGGAATCATCGGTGGAGCGGACGGTCCGACCACCATTTATCTCACGGCCAAACTCGCTCCCCATCTTCTGGGTGCAAACGCCCTGGCGGCCTATTCTTATATGGCCATGGTGCCACTCATTCAGCCACCCATCATGCGGTTGTTCACGACACCAGCTCAACGAAAAATCCGTATGCGCCAGCTTCGTCCGGTATCCGCCCGGGAAAAGCTCATCTTTCCCCTCATCGGGTGTACACTGATTGTCCTGCTGATACCGGCCGTTGCTCCTCTGATGGGGATGTTCATGCTCGGAAACCTGATGCGGGAAAGCGGGGTGGTCAAACGGCTTTCCGACACGGCCCAGAATGCCCTCATGAACATCGTGACCATCTTTCTCGGTCTTTCGGTCGGGGCGACGATGCAGGCCGATGTCTTCTTGAACTACAAGCCGCTGATCATCTTCGCTTTTGGTATGCTCGATTTTGCCGTATGTACCATCGGGGGTATTCTGACGGTACATCTCATGAATCTGTTTCTGAAGGAGAAGATGAATCCTCTCATCGGTTCGGCGGGGGTGTCGGCGGTTCCGATGTCCGCCCGGGTGTCCCACAGTGAAGGATTGAAGGCCGATCCGGACAACTGGCTGCTCATGCATGCGATGGGGCCCAATCTGGCCGGTGTCATCGGCAGTGCTGCCGCAGCCGGCATGTTTATTGCCATGTTTCAATAGGAGGCCGCCATGAACCAACGAAACACGTGTCGATCCTTTCTTGCCACCGCTTGGATCGTCTGGCTGTTTGGATGGTGGACCGGTATCGGATGGGCCGCCTTTGGCGACGACATTGAAAAACCCCAGCCCAAATTTGTCCGCGAAGGAAATACCGTCATCGCTACCCTGCTTCCAAGGGCGAAGAGTACGAGCGTCCAGATCCGGTTCGAACCCGATCGATCCCTTCCGATGGAGGTCTCCGGAATCGATTTCGAAACCATCCGTACGCCCGATCTCGATATCAAGGAATTCAAATCGGCTTTCTTTCAGGTGGATATCGAGGGTGTGGTTCCGGGAGGGCAGGTTGTGCTGAGCATCACGTCGGATTTCTTCACATCATCGACCCAATACTGGGTGTATCGTCCCGATGGTGCGGTCCGGTGGAGTGATAGTGGTGTTGCGGCAAAAAAGGTTGCCGATAAGGTGTACACGTTTTCCGTTTCGATTCAAGACGGCGGCCCCTTCGATGCTGACGGAACGGCGGACGGCCGGATTCGGTTTATCGGTGGACCGAAAGATGGATTCTGGAGCTATGCCCTGGGGACGTTGGTGATCCGGTTTTTCGGGGTGTTCATGGTGCTTTCCGTTCTGATGATCGGAATGATGGTTGTGGGAAGGCTGTTTGTACACTTCGAGAAAGGCGGAGCGATCGCTGCTCCCAAAACTGCTCCGGCACCTGCGAAAAAGGCGTCTTCCGCTCCGACGGCCGAAGGGGGGGAGGAGGCTGCGGTTGCAGCCATCGCCACGGCCATTCATCTGAGTCGGGGAGGACGAGCGGAGGAAGAGGAGGCCATCGCTGCGGCTATCGCTGTTGCGCTGTACCTTGAAGCCAATGCCGGTTCATCCGCCCGGGAGGGATCTTTGGGGGGTCGAAACGACTGGGCGATCGTCGGAAGGCAACTGCTGCAGGAAACGCGGCTGCAGGTGTTCACCCGACCGATTCCTTCTCGATAGATGTTCGTGGCGGTAGGAACTGTCCCAAAGACGAATCATTTCCGGCCGACGCAATCTATTCTGGCTGGGGCTGGGTCTCTTAAGGGGCGACCCGCCGGATCGCCCCTGCATGCTTTCGTACTTGGCAACGACGCATCTCGCATTTTCAAAATACGTCGTCATGCAACCGGGGTTTCACCCCCTATGAATGCAAGGCTCAGGGGGCGAGTCTGAAAAAAGGTTTCTTCCACCTTTATTCTGACTCCTGACTCCTGACTCCTGACTTCTGACTCCTGATATTCGATTTCGTAGAAAAATGCCCTTTGCTTTCATCCGTCTCCAATGGTATGAAACCCTTTGAACCATTTCAATGGAATGAGGAAAACCATGAATTATCAGCTGACCATCAATGGAAAAGACTTTGATGTCACCATCGCCGGTATCACCGGCTCTACCGCACGGGTGCTGGTGAACGGAAAACCCTATGACGTTCGGATCGGGCAGACGGCCGGAGGCGGCGGCGGTGGTACTCCAACCGTCCAGCATGTGGCTTCCGTTCCGCCGGTTTCCACCGGTTCGCCGTCTGTGTCTCAGCCGGCGGCCCCTGCCACCTCGACAGTCCAGGATGATGCACCAGCCGAAGGAGAGGCCATCCTGGCCCCGATGCCTGGGTTGATCCTGGAGGTGAAAGTCAAGGTCGGACAACTGGTGGTGGCCGGGGAAACGGTCGCCGTGATGGAAGCCATGAAGATGGAAAACAATCTGATGACCCACGCGGCCGGTACCGTCAAGGAAATTCGCGTCGAAAAGGGAACGGAAGTTTCGACGGGAGATGTCATTATGGTCATTGGATGAAATGATGGGCTCGCAAAAAGTCCAAAAGTCTCATTCGAGTCGCATGGGGGAGACACGCCTTTTTCGTTGCATCGGATAAACTCAGCCGCCCGAGCTCGTAAGGGTCGGGCATGTGGCCAGACTTCAACGATAAGCCAATTGAAAGCAATATCTTGTTATTCAAACAGATATGGCTTGGTAGTCCATGCCCGTCCCAACGATCTCCGGCGGCTTCAAACAAGTATCCAATGCAACATAAAAAGGCGTATCTCCCCCCATGTCCAGGCAAGGAAATCCCCCAAAATTGGGAAAACCACCATGGAACGAAGGAGTAAGCAATGAAGCGTTGGAAATGTACCGTTTGCGGTTACATTCATACGGGAGAGGAACCTCCGGAGAAATGCCCGGTCTGCGGTGCGGATCGCAGCAAATTCGTTCTGCTCGAGGATGAACCGATCGAAACGCCGAAAGCCGATGTGGTGGATACGACGGCAGCGGTAGCACCCGAAGAGAAGTCCGCCCCTGCCGAAAGCCGGGAAATCCTGGTAGAGGCGAAAAACGCCTTCGAACCGTATTACAAGATGTTGACGCAACTCATGGTGAAATACCATGCCCACCCCATTTCCGTGCATATTCCCAACGGTGTGTTGCCGGTGTCCTTTCTGTTTCTCGTTCTTGCCATGGCCCTCAACAGTCCGGCCCTGGATCGAACGGCCTTCTACAACCTGATCGTCGTCGTGCTGGCCATGCCGTGGGTGGCTTTTGCCGGGTACGTCGATTGGAAAACCGTCTACAACGGGAACCTGACCCATCTGTTTCTCGGGAAGATGGTCTGTGCGGGCGTCGTCTTTCTGCTCAGCCTGGTTCTGTGTGTCTGGCATGCGCTCGATGCCAATGTCGCCTTGGCGGGCTCTCCTTCCCGCTTCATTTATCTCTTCATCTACGTGCTGAATTTGGCGGCCGCCGTTGTGGCCGGTTTGTTGGGCGGCAGGCTGGTTTTCCCGAACCGCTAACCTGCAGGAAGGAAGAACCATGCGGATCGATACGCGCAAATCGGAGGACCTGCTCATCGTCACCCCTTTGGACAACCGGATTGATGCTTCCATTGCACCGGATTTCAAGGGGCACATGCTGAACTGGATCAATGAAGGCAATTACCGCATTCTGCTGGATCTCTATCACGTGGAGTTCATCGACAGCAGCGGATTGAGCGTGTTGGTCTCTACCTTGAAAGCTCTTGGCGGAAAAGGGGAATTCATGCTGTGTTCGATCTGTGAAACCGTCATGAACCTCTTTCGTCTTACGCGGATGGACCGGATTTTCAAAATCTATCCATCCGTCGAAGAAGCGCTCAAGGCCGTCAAGGAGAACCATCAGAAGGAATGAGCGCAGACGGGAGAGGGATGGCGGATGGTCTTCCCAAAAGGCCATCTGATGACACGGCTGCCTGCAGCAGCGATATTTTGGCAATGGTCCAATCCGTCTCCCATCGGCCGACCCCTCATGAAATCGAGCTTCACCTGCGAAGGCGATATCCCCGTGCCCTCATCCGCAACACCCTTCGGCATTTGATTCAGGAAGGGGAGCTGGCCTATGCTTCCCTTCACGGAAGACAGGTGCTCGAACCGTCCATTCATCGACGTATTCAGATCAGCCCCCACATCGCTCTTGCACCGGAAGGGCACTTCTCTCTGTCCTTCGGTATTACCGTCCGTTTACGCCACGGTGCGTCCTTCGGAACCGGACAGCATCCGTCGACCCGGCTGGCTCTCAGACTGATGGATGATGTGTTTCATGTGGACGGAAACGAGCAACCTGTTCGCTTTAACCGGGTGCTCGATATCGGAACGGGTTCCGGAGTGCTGGCGATTGCGGCGCTTCTGCTGGGAGCAGGGGCGGCCACAGCTACGGACATCGATTCCTGTGCCCTATTTGAAACCCGACAAAATGCGGAAATCAACGGTGTTGCCGATCGGATCACCGTTACCGATGCCCCGCTTGAAGACCTCTTCCCCTTCTTCCATCTGATTCTCGCCAATCTTCGTCCTCCCACCCTGCATGCGATTCTGCCGGAGCTTGTCCGCCTTTGTCCTCCCAAAGGGGTCGTCGTCTGTTCCGGCATGCGTTCCGAAGAACTTCCAGACATCGTTACACACTATGCTTCCGGAGGTTTGGATCTCTGGGCCCTGTCCCATGAGGATGGCTGGGGGGCGGCCGTTTTCCGGATTCGTTCTTGAAATCGGCCCCGAATTCCAGTAAAAGATGCTCCGGTTCACGTTCGATCGAGGAAGTTCCTATCGGATCGATCGAGTGGTCTTTCCCCCTCGAAATCCATCATGAGAGGAGTAAACCGATGACGACCCGCATTCTGGTTCCCATGGACGATTCTCCAAACGCCTTCCGAACGATCGATTTCATCATTTCCTGTTTCAAGCCGGACTGCAAGATCACCCTGTTCAGTGTCCTGCCCGACACAGCCGCCCTGTGCGACATGAACAGCCCGGAACTCACGCCGTATTTCGTCTCCCAACAGTCCAGTTTTTGTCAGCTCGAGATCAAAAAACGAGAACTCGTCACCGAGGCCCTCAACAAGGCGAAGAACGCCCTTCGGGATGCCGGCTTCGATCCCTTCAGCATCGAAATCAAGATTCAGAACAAGAAGGAAGGGGTGGCTCGCGACATCGTCAAGGAGGCCGGCAAGGGATATCAGGTAATCGTGATGGGTAGACGCGGACTTTCCGGTGTTCAGCAATTCCTGATGGGAAGCGTTTCTCAGAAAGTGCTCAACTCCGTTCGTGACATCAGTGTTGTGATCGCCAATTGATGCCCTTGTAACCAGGCATTCTTGACGGCTTCGCAAAAAGGCCGGATGCTGTGTCGTGCTGCATCCTTCGTCGTTGCGGCGTACGTCTAAGTACGCCTCACTCCTCAGGATTTGCACTCCTTGCCTGCGGCCTTTTTGCAAAGCCGTCCATAGGATCGACTTTTTGCGAGTCCATCACTCTTTCAGATCGGGCCGGTACACGGACGATTTATGGGGAACGCATCAGACGGATGGTTTCGCCCTTCCTTTTTTACGCAGGAATCCTGTTGAAGCTATCCGGGATTTGTGATAAGCGTTTCTGGATTTTAACTGGTCGACAGCCCTTTATCGGTCGGGTAGGTGTCGCTGTCTCTTTGTGGCTCATTTGAGAATCACCGGCTGTTTGCGAGACCATCAGAAGTACGGAGGCTGAAATCAAAGAGTCGATTGTGACATTCCCCGTTCATAGTCAGTGAAGGCCTTGCCTGCAACCAGACGGAAAGCTTGAAAGGACCCTATCGTATCATGAACCCATCCAAACCGTTTCAAATCGCCCTGGGTTGTGCCATTATCCTGTTCATCGTCGGTGTCTTCACCTATGTCGGATACTCCGAGAAGACTCCCGAGCGGCCTGTTCGGGTCGTGTTCAAAGGAATCGCCGGAAACGTTCTCTTCGATCACAAAACCCATTCGGCAGACACCGGCTACGGTACATCCTGCAACGATTGCCACCACAATCCGCCCCACCTCGACGAGAAATACGGCCCCTGCTACAATTGCCACAAGCCTGAAGGCGACACCACCAAGCCCGAAGTCTGCAAGGATTGCCACGATCCCTCCGAAATCGAAGGGTTCCAGATGCTCAGCAAGACGGATGCCTATCATACCCAGTGCATTTCCTGTCACAAGCAGTTCGGTGCCGGGCCGACGGCCTGTGCCGAGTGCCATTCGACATTCTGATGGTCATCCGACAACCCGGCCGATGACTTCTCCAGCACCCCATCGGAAAGAAGGCGAACCATGTTGAAAAAATCGTTTTTCGGCTTCCTCAAGCCCTGGATCACCTACGCGCCCCCTTCCAAAAAGCCCGTTGTTCCAAAGGAATTTCCCATTCCAGCCAGGTTGACATTCATCATCGACACGCCCTACACCACAACGGCCAATGCCTTGCTGAAACCATCCGCAACGGTCAAAGCCTTTGAGAAAATGCGTGTCTATGAGGAAGATGCAGCGTATGCCGTCGCTTCTGCAGGAGGGAAAATCGTAGCGATCGAATCCTTCTTGGGGCCTTTCGGCAAAAAACAGACCCTCGTCACCATCAGCGTCGATCCGGCTGCAGCAGTGGATGAGACGTTCACACAGGCTGCAGCCGAAGCTTCGGCTGCCATCCTCACCGACCATCTCGCGTTCCTTCCCGGCAATCCCGGATTTTATCGACTGAAAAGCTCCCGACAACCCATCTCTACCATCTTGATCTGTGCTGCGGACGCCGATCTGATGCTGGATACGCGGGCTCAGGTGATCAACAGCCGCTTCGAGGCCGTTCAAGAAGGGATTCACCGCTTGCGGGACTTGACGGGCATCGAAGACATCCGAATCGCCGTACCGAAGGATTTCATTCATGGCTACGGTCACATCGGCGCAACGATGCACTTCGTGGATACCGTCTATCCGGCGGCCCTGCCCAACCGGATGGTTGAACAGGTCATGGGTGTCACGGTTCCTGCAGGTAAGACTCCGGAAGATCTCGGGATTTTGCCGATCAGCGTCGAGGCCGTCGCAGCTCTGGCCGAATCGTTTGCAGAAGGACACCCTGTCTGCCGAAAGCTCCTGACGGTGGTTGCTCCGGATGGAAGTCGTCATATCGCTTCCGTGGTCATTGGAACACCCATCGGGGATGTGCTCGCCGCATTCGGCATCCCGGTATCCGAAGGCGATCGCCTGATTTCCGGCGGCCCGATGACAGGCACCCCGCTCTTTTCGTTGGATCAGCCCGTCACCCCCGATATGGATGGTCTTCTGGTGCAGGCAGGCAGTGAAATCCCATCCTACACCGACACGCCCTGCATCAATTGCGGAGATTGCGTTCGGGTGTGCCCCATGCGCATTCAAGTGAACATGCTCATTCGGTTCCTCGAGGCCCGTCAATATCAGGAGGCTGCCGATCGCTACGACCTGCTCTCCTGTATCGACTGCGGCCTATGTACCTTTGTGTGCGTTTCCCGCATTCCCATCTCCCAATACATCGCCCTGGGCAAACACGAGCTGGCCCTGGCGCATTCGGCGGAGGAAGTCCATGAATAACCCCAAATTCGTCGTATCCCCGGCTCCCTTCTGGCACGACGGCAGCAGTGTCACCGAACGGCATCTGCATAAGATCTATGCCGCCCTGCCCGCAGTTATCTTCGGAATCGGGATGTACGGTGTTCCGGCACTCGGTGTCGTGTGCCTGTCCGTTTCCATGGCCATGCTGTGGGAACTGCTGGCCAACCGCCTGATGGCAAGACCTTACAGCATCGGTGACGGCAATGCCGCACTGATCGGGCTGCTGTTTGCCATGCTGTCTCCTGCGACCGTTCCCTGGTGGGTGGTTGTGCTCGGCACATTTCTGGCCATTTTTGTCGGTAAGCAGATCTACGGAGGGCTTGGAGGAAACCCCTTCCACCCCACCCTGATCGGCCTGGCCATGGTCATGATTTCCTGGAAAGCCCTCTTCGATTTCAATGCCGCCCTGGTTCACTACGATTTCGGCTTCAACATGGCTTATCCCCTTTCCATGATCAAGCAGCACGGCTCCGCTGCGGAAAACGCTTACAAGTGGTACGATCTGCTGCTGGGACGCCAGTCGGGAGGGATTGGATCGACGTTTTCGATCGGGCTCATTTTGGGCGGCATCTACCTGATGCTTCGAGGATTCATCCGGTGGGAAATTTCCCTGTCCTTTTTGGCGGGCGTCTTTCTAACAGCCGCCGCCTTTCATGGAGCCAATCCAGTCAAGTACGCATCTCCGTTCTTTCATCTCGTTACCGGATACACCTTGATCGGCGCCTTTTTCCTGGCCACCGATGATTCCTCTTCTCCGGTGAACTTCCTGCCGATGATCCTCTACGGATTGGGGGCGGGTATCCTGACGGTTCTCATTCGCTGCATCGGCGCCTATGCCGACGGTGTGGTCTTCGCGATCCTCGTGTTCAATATCGCCAATCCGCTGCTGGACAAGATCCGGCCGGCGGCAGTGGGAAAGGTGAACGATCATGCGTGAAATGGTGAAAATGGTGGTGGTATTGACGGTTTTGTGTTCGGTTTCGGGAGGACTTCTGGCGGCGCTGCGAGACGGCACCAAGGATCAGATCGAAAACCAACAGCTCGAATTCGTCAAGGGACCGGCCATTCGAAAGATTCTGGTGGAAGGGGCCGGAGCGACCAACGATCCGATCAAGGATCGCTTCAAGATCAAGATCGGTGATCGGGAAGAAAGTTTCTTCGTCGGTGTGGTGAACGGCAAACCCAGCGTCGTGACCTTTGAAACTACCGGGAAGGGATTCGGTGGAAGCCTGGGTCTGGTGGTCGGTGTCGATGTGACGACGGACAAGATCGCCGGGGTGGCTGTGACCACCCACAGCGAAACACCCGGTATCGGTTCCCGAGCTCAGACCGATGCCAAATTCACCAAACAGTTCGTCGGTATGCCGTTAAGTGGTGAATTCAAGGTCAAATCGGATGGTGGTAAGGTCGATGCCTTGTCCGGCGCCACCGTCACCTCCCGCGGCGTATCAGGTGCCGTCACGCTGGCAGCTCAGCTCTATCAACAGGCCAAGCCGCAACTGGTCGAAAAACTTAAAGCCATGAACAAATAGGAGAGGCTATGGCGAAATCCATTGCACAGGAATTTACAAAAGGGTTGTGGGCGGAAATCCCGCCATTTCGCCTGGTATTGGGCCTTTGCCCTATCCTTGCCGTTACCAAATCCGTAGAAAACGGTATCGGCATGGGAATCGCCGTCACGTTCGTTCTGACGTGTTCCAACATCCTGGTGGCCCTGTTGCGAAAGGTCATTCCATCGAAGGTTCGGATTGCCTGTTTCATTATCGTCATCGCCACCTTCGTCACCGTCGTCGAGCTGCTGATGCAGGCCTACACCTATTCGCTCTTCATGAAGCTGGGTATCTTTATCCCACTCATTGTCGTCAACTGCATTCCTTTAGGACGGGCGGAGGCATTCGCTTACAAAAACGGTGTTCTGACCTCAATGGCCGACGGATTGGGGCTTGGAATCGGGTATGGCCTTTCTCTGACAGCCCTTTCCACCCTGAGGGAAGTTTTCGGTGTGGGAACATTTTTTGGTCATCCGGTTTTCGGTCCATCCTTCCAGCCCTTTACGTTCATGGTTGAAGCCCCCGGAGCTTTTGTCTGTCTTGGTCTTATGCTCTGCGTCATGAACGTACTCGGAAAGAAATAATGCGCAGCAGTCTCGGTGATCCGGATGTGCGACGGGGGGAATTTCGGCTGGAAGCTAAGTCCATAGGAGATGAGTCATGAGCGATATTTTTGTGATGTTGATCAGCTTCATTCTGGTAAACAACATCCTGTTGATGCAGTATCTTGGAAACTGCCCCTTTCTGGGAACGTCCAAGAAGATGGAAACTGCAACCGGCATGGCTATGGCGGTTGTCTTCGTTCTCGTTTTGGCGGGTGTGATCACCTGGCTGACGGAAACTTTCGTTCTGAAGCCGCTCAACCTTCAGTACCTGCGGACGATGTCCTTCATCGTCGTCATCGCATCCCTCGTGCAATTTGTCGAAATGTTCCTCAAGAAAAGCATTCCGGCCCTCTATGCGGGTCTCGGCATTTATCTGCCGCTCATCACGACCAACTGCGCCGTTCTGGGGGTATGCTTAATCAATATCAAGGAGGATTACAATTTCTTCCAGACCGTCATTTCCTCTCTGGGGTATTCCATGGGGTTCGGATTTGCGCTGATCCTCTTTGCCGGTGTTCGTGAGCGGATTTTGCTGGCCCGTGTTCCCAAACCCTTGCAGGATACGTCCATCGGTTTGGTGACGGCAGGGCTTCTGTCGCTTTCCTTCTTTGCCTTCAAGGGCATGGTTTGACGAGGAGTTCGCATTCAGGAGCCAGAAGTCAGAAGTCAGAAGCCGAAAGAAAGGTGGATGACTCCTGATACCGCCCATTATTGACGACTTCGCAAAAAGGCCGGATGCTGTGTCGTGCTACATCCCTCGTCGCTGCGGCGTACGTATAAGTACGCCTCACTCCTCGGGATTTGCACTCCTTGCCTGCGGCCTTTTTTCGAAGTCGTCCATATCTTGGACTTTTTGCAAGTCCATCATTATTCCCCTGGAGAATACCAATGATCGAAGCCGTCCTGTTCATGTTGGGACTGGGTTGTGCTTGCGGCACCCTGCTGAGTGCGGCATCCCGGATTTTTTATGTATACGAAGACCCGCGGATTGCGGAAGTGGAAGAATGCCTGGCCGGAGCCAATTGTGGTGGATGCGGATATGCCGGATGTTCGGCAGCGGCGGCCGCTGTCGTCGCCGGAAAAGCCAAACCCAGTGTCTGTATCGTTGCCGGTGCGGAAGGCGCTCAGAAGGTGGCCGCCGTGATGGGTATCGATCCGGGGGCTGCCGAGCCACGCAAATCTCTGAATGTCTGCGACGGCGGCAACCGTGCTTCGGACAAGTATCGATATGACGGGGTCATGAGCTGCCGTGCCCTATCGGCCTTCTACGGTGGTCGACGTCAGTGTCGTGTCGGATGTCTGGGGTATGGAGACTGCATCAAGGCCTGCCTCTTCGATGCCATTCATATGGGACCCGATGGATATCCCGTCGTTGATGAGGCCAAATGTGTCGGATGCGGTGCCTGTGAATCTACCTGTCCGAAAAACATCCTTACCGTTCGAACGATGTCCGAGCGGCTTCTGACCTTCAACACGGAAGATGGTGCGCTTTCTCCCTGTCAGCAGACCTGCCCCGCAGAAATCGACATTCCCACCTATATCGATCGTATCCGCAAGGGGGATTATGCGGGTGCCGTGAACACCATCCGAGAACGGAATCCGTTGCTTCTGGCCTGCGGCCGGGTCTGCCCCCATCCCTGTGAAACCAAATGTCGCAGGGGGCTGGAAGACGAGCCGGTGTCCATCAACCAGCTGAAACGGTTTGTGGCGGACTACGAAATGAATTCCGGAAAACGGTTGCCCATTCCCTGCGCACCACCTACCGGCAAAAAAGTGGCCGTCGTGGGAGGTGGGCCTGCAGGTCTGAGTTGTGCCTATTTCCTGCGGCGGCTCGGACATGACGTGACGATTTTCGATATGATGCCCGAGTTGGGCGGGATGATCCGGTACGGGATTCCGGAATACAGGCTTCCGAAGGCCGTGCTCAAATGGGAGACGGACGGCATCCTGAATCTTGGCATCACCCATCGGCCCAATGTCCGATTGGGAAAGGATTTCGATATCGAAAGCCTCAAAGCCGAAGGATTCGACGCCGTGTTCCTCGGGATCGGCGCTTGGCAGGACTATGCCCTGGGTATCGAAGGGGAAAATGCTGAAGGCTGCACGACAGGAATCGATTTTCTGACCCGGTTTGCCCGTTATCAGCAGGAAGGCAAGCCTGTAAAGCAGTTTCCGATCGGGAAGCGGTGTGCGGTCGTCGGCGGCGGCAATACGGCCATCGATTGTGTTCGGACCTTGATCCGTCTTGGTGCGGAAAAAGTCTATCTCGTCTACCGCAGAACCCGCAGCGAAATGCCGGCCAACGAGGTCGAAATCGAAGCGGCAGAACATGAAGGCGTCGAATTCGTTTTTCTGGCGGCACCGGCACGGGTGATCGCCGATGAAGCCGGAAAGGTGAAGGCCCTCGAATATCTGCGCATGGAGCTGGGAGAGCCGGATGCATCCGGAAGAAGACGGCCGGTGCCGGTGGCCGGGTCTGAAACGCTTCTGGAAGTGGATATGATCGTATCCGCCATCGGTCAGGGGCCCGATGTCGCCTTCAAGCAGCAGGACAAGGGCCTTGCGGACCTTCGCATCAGCCGCAAGAGCACGATCGAGGCGGACCGGGAAACCCTGCAAACGAACATTCCCTATGTGTTTGCTGCCGGAGATGCCTACACGGGTGCATCCCTCGTGATCGAGGCCATCGGTGGTGGAAGGCGGGCCGCGCGATCGATTCATCTCTACCTGAGCGGCCAGGAAGTGACTCCGGTTCCGCTTTCTCTTCAGAAGCGTCATATTCCGGAATCGTTGTTCCAACATGTCGAAGGTGTCGTAAAGCGGAAACGTACGCCGATGCCGGAACTTCCCGTAGCCGAGCGAATCACCTCCTTTGCCGAAAGCGATCTCGTCATCAGTGAACAGGATGCGCTATATGAAGCCAACCGGTGCCTGAATTGCTGCAGGCTGTGCACCAATGTCGATCGTGTGGCAGCTTGATCGGGAAAGCTGTGTGTTCCGCTCCAATCATGGTGGACTCGAAACATGTCGCGCTGTACCCCGATTTCGCCGTGAAAATGGGTAGGTAGGGAAAGGGAGGGGGGAAGAGGAAAAGGGGCGGCTGCGTTTTTCCGCTGCGCAAGCAAAATGCACCCGCTCTCCTGCGGGTTAAACAAGAGCATCCGGCCTTTTTGCGAAGCCGTCAACGATGATGGATATGAATGGTATTCGAAGAAAGCTGTGAACATCCTTTTTTACAGCCCGATGAAGCCGATCGACCATCCGAACCCCTCCGGGGATCAGACAACGGCCATCGGGCTGGTGTCTTTTTTGAAGTCAGCCGGTCATTCCGTGGAAACAGCCAGTCGGGTACGAGCCAGATATGGGTATTGGAAACCGTGGCTGATCCCGAAACTTCTTGCCGACCTCCGTCACATTGAACGCCTGGCATCCTTCCGAAAACCCGATCTCTTCCTGACCCACCACACCTACTACAAGGCGCCGGATATCCTCGGTCCTGTCGTATCCAAAAGACTGCGAATTCCGTATGTCGTGTTTCAGGGGATTTATTCCACCAAACATCGTCGAAATCCGAAAACGTGGCCCGGATATGTGCTGAACCGAAAGGCCCTGGTGGCAGCCGCCCATGTCTTTACCAACCGAAGGGTGGATCATGAAAATTTGAAGCGATTGATTTCCGAGGAGCGACTCAGCTATATCCGGCCCGGCATCGATCCCAGAGGGTTCGGCTTCTCGCAGGCTCATCGATACGAATGGCGACACCGTTTGAAGATTCCAGTCGATATGCCGGTCCTGGTGAGTGCGGCCATGTTTCGGCCGGGCGTCAAGGCTGACGGCATTTCCTGGATGATTGAGGTGAGCGGGCGATTGTCTGCCAAGGGGTTTCGCCATGTCCTGCTCATCGCGGGAGACGGTCCGGAAAACGATCGTTTGAAATCGCTTGCTTCGGCAAACCCCTCCATCGTATTCTTGGGGAAAATCCCTCGAAACCGAATGTGTTGCATATATAGTGCAGGAGATGTGTTCGCTTTCCCCGGAATTCGAGAAAGCCTCGGGATGGTATATCTGGAGGCTCAGAGCTGTGGGCTTCCGGTGGTTGCCTTCGACAACGGCGGTATTGCCGAAGTGGTACGCCGAAATGAGACCGGCTTTTTGACGCCCCCTTTCGATTCGGAGGCGTTCGATCGAGCGATTATCCGCCTGCTGACCGACCTCGACCTGCGTCGCCGAATGGGCGAGGCCGGTGCCCGATCCGTTCGAATGGACCACGATGCCAGTCGCAATTTCGGGGAGGTGGAATGCGTGCTCCAGTCGTTACAGACAAAATGCCGTTGCTGATTTTCGTATGAAAAGGACTGTTGCGCCATGTCAGAGCCATCCCTTCGCCTGACGCAGACCGTCAAAGGTGCCGGCTGAGCGTCGAAACTGGCTCCGGGGGACCTGGAGCGGGCTTTGTGCGGCCTGGTATTTCCGACGGACGAAAACGTTCTGGTGGGCTTGAATCGCGCCGATGATGCCGGTGTGTATCGCATTTCCGACGATCTCGCTCTCATTCAGACGGTCGACTTCTTTACGCCGGTTGTGGACGATCCTTACTGGTTCGGGCAGATTGCGGCAGCCAACGCGCTGAGCGATGTCTATGCCATGGGAGGAATGCCGAAAACGGCCATGAATTTGGTCGGTTTCCCCAGCAAGACCATGGATATCGGGATTTTGCGACAGGTCATCCAGGGGGGGATCGACAAGATCGCCGAGGCGGGAGCGGTTTTGATCGGCGGTCACAGCGTGGAAGATACAGAGCTGAAATACGGTCTGTCGGTAACGGGATTCGTCCATCCCGCTCGGGTGCTCATCAAGGCCAATCTGCAGCCCGGAGATCGTCTCATCCTGACCAAACCGCTCGGTACCGGCATCGTCAATACGGCCATCAAGGGCGGGCTGGCGGAACCGGAACTGATCGATCGGGTCACCCGGTTGATGGCCACCCTCAACCGGGAGGCATCCGAATCGATGCTTCATTATCCCGTTCATGCATGCACCGACATTACCGGATTCGGGTTGATCGGCCATTTGGCGGAAATGGTGCAAGGGTCGGGTATCGGGGTGCATATCGAAGCCGGAAAGATCCCCATGCTTCCGGAAGCGCGGGATTTTGCGGCCATGGGGCTTGTCCCTGCAGGCGCTTATCGAAATCGGGACTTTCGTGCTCCCATGGTGCATGCCAATGCAGACGTCGATCCCTTCGTGATGGATATCCTGTACGATCCGCAGACATCCGGCGGCCTGTTGATCTGCGTTCCACCGTCTGTTGCAGACCAGCTGCTCGAGGATCTTCATCGGAAGGGGATCGCAGAAGCCGCCAGCATCGGCGAAGTGCTTCGTATGGCGGAGATGGTGATCGAGGTGTCGGCCTAGGCAGCAGGCAGCGGTGCGGGAGGGGCCGGCAGCAGTGGCGGAAGGCGTTTTTTGCAGCAATGGATACCAACGGTAAAACGGTCTTATGGAACATACCCAAAAACCCATCGTCGATCTCAGTGAATGCATCCTCTGCGGTGTCTGTGTGGATGTGGCGCCAACGGTCTTTCGGATGAATTCTTCCGGTTACATAGAAGTCATCGATCTCGATACCTATCCCAAGGAACCGGTCGACGACGCCATTCGAAACTGCCCGGGGCGATGCATCGAGTGGGGAGTTTGATACGAGCCTGAGCGGGTTGGTTTGTCCGAAGCAAAGCAAAAGGCTTTTCTCCTTCCATTCGGCTTCATTTAAGACTCACGGACTCTTGTGAGCCCTCCTTGATCAGGGAGAAATCCCCATGCCCGAAAGCGGTTTCCGCAATCGAAAAGCTCAGCTCCATCGGTGGATCCGGGAATGCGATGTTCCCGAGCTGAAGGACCGGCTTGCCGAAGCTCCGACGGCGGCATGGGTGCATCCAGTGCTGTCGCTGCTGTATCAAAGGGAAGAAACCATCTTCCCGAAAGCGGTCGAACTGTGTGGTTGGATCGTTCAGCGGTTGTGGAACGAGGACCGGGAAGCCGCCCGAAATGTCATCCGAAGGCTGTTTTGGAGTCTCAACGAAGAAAGCGGCGCCATCGGATGGGGAGCACCCGAAGCGCTGGGGGCGATCATCGCATCGAGTGAATCCATCGCCCGTGAATATGCCCGCCTGCTCATATCTCTCTTGCGCTCCCAGGCCAGTTTCATCGATCATCCAAGTATCCGCAGCGGCATTCTCTGGGCTTCGGTTCGGGTGATTCGATCCTTTCCGCAGCTCATGGATTCGGACGTTTCGGATGTTCTGGCGTCCTATTGCGACCATCCCGATCCGGCAACCCACGAACCGGCCAGGCTTGCCAAAACTCTCCTCGAAGAAAAATCATCGACACCTTCGATGGGATGCGTTTTCAGCAAGTCCATCCGATGTAACCATTCGGGAAAGGAGCGTTCTATACCGTCGCCGACGTAAGGGCGAGAAGCCACAAGTCTCGTACGAGTCGCATGGGGGGGAGACACGCCTTTTTCGTTGCATCGGATAAACTCAGCCGCCCGAGCTCGTAAGGGCCGGGCATGTGGCCAGACTTCAACGATGGATCATTGAAACGCAATATCTTGTTATTCAAACGGATATGACTTGGATGAGCATGCCCAGCCCAACGATCTCCGGCGGCTTCAAACAAGTATCCGATGCAA
>CAZJXF010000002.1:0-61064 GCA_964549995.1 uncultured Desulfatirhabdium sp.
GCCTGCCCGATTTCGTCGTGGAGTTCCCGGGCGATGCGGTGGCGCTCGTTTTCGAGCATTTCCAAAAGCCGCCGGGAAATGGCCGGGGTGTCACGGGGTTCACTCATGGTTCCCCCCTTTTTGTCGCCAGCGTAGATGGGAGGATTACCCGGAAGCGACTGCCCTTGCCGGGTTCGCTCTCCACCTGAATGCTTCCGCCCATTTGCTTCACGAGCTTTTCGACGAGGGTGAGACCGAGACCCGTGCCGCCGTAAGCCCGGCTGTAGCCGGTGTCCGCCTGGGTGAAGGGCTGGAAGATGCGGGGAAGATCTTCCGCTGCAATGCCGATTCCGGTATCCGCCACCTCGATTTCGAGATGCCGTTCGGCTTCCCGCCATCGGACATTGACCGATACGGTGCCTTCGGTGGTGAACTTGATGGCGTTATCGATCAGAAGAAAGAGGATCCGGTAAAGCTTGTGCATGTCCAGCATCAGGATGGGAAACTTCTCGGATGCGCCGAACAGGAGCCGGTTACGTCTTGCCGTTGCCTTTTCTTCATGGTTCTCCAGCACCTGCTGGATGACCAGCTCCGCATTCACCGGCGTGTTCATCACCGGATCGAGGTCTGCATCGATTCGGGAAAGCTGCATCATGTCCTCGAAGAGTTCGAGCAGATGTCGGGCGTTCTCCAGAACGATCTCGATCCGCCGGTGCTGCTCGGCGTTGAGCGGGCCTGCCCCTTCCTTCTGCAGCAGCTCCGAAAAGCCGATGATGGCATGAAGCGGTGTGCGCACCTCGTGGGACATGGTGGCGATGAACGCGCTTTTCAGCTTGTCGGCAACCTTGGCCTGCTCCAATGCGCTGGTCAGCCGGTAGTTCAGGCCCTCGATCTCTTCGATGCGCTCGACCAGCTCCCGGGTTTTTTCGCCCACCCGCTTTTCGAGCTCCGCATTGGCTTGCCGAAGCCTTTCTTCGGCCAGTTTGCGGGCCGTGACGTCGAACATGAGCCCGTGGAGGGTGATCATCCCTGCCTTTCGGACAATGACGACGCAGTCCTCGATCCAGCGCACATCCCCGGTTGCCGTGACGATCCGATACTCGAGGCTGAAGCGGAAGCCTTCCCCTTGGAGAGCGATGCGTCGTTCATAGAAGACCTGGTTGCGGTCTTCCAGATGGATCCAGTCTTTCGGGCCGATTTTTCCGGCTTCGACATCTCGGGGCGAAAATCCCCATCGCTGAATGTTGTCCGAAACGTATTCGTACGGCGGATCGAAACCGATCCGCTCGACGTAGGCGATTGCCGGGCTCTCCTGGATGACCGATTCGAGGTGCCGTTTTTCGTCCAGAATCTTCCAGAGTTTTTGTTGCAGCCGCTTGGTTTCGGTGATGTCGGAAAAGACGCTCAGGTAGAACGGGGGCATGGTGAAGCCGACCCGTCGGGTGTTCACCCTGCATGTCAAGCGGATGTCGTCGATTCGATGCAGCTCGATTTCGAGCGGAATGAAATGCGCTTTTCGATGGAGGCGGACCACCTCGGCCCGAGTGAGAGCATCCATCCACTGCAGAAGACAGGTGTTCAGCAGATCGGTTTCGGCCAGTCCCAGCATCTGACAGAAGGTCGGGTTCACCCAGCGGATGACGAACCGGCGGTGCAGCACCAAACCGACCGGAACGGCTGAGCTGATTTCCCGGAACCATTTGCAAGGCTGCTGATGAAAACAGCTCGGGTCGATCGGTTCGGCGACAGCCGGTGCGTTTTCCGGTTGGATGATCTGGGATGATTGAATCGGTTCAGTTTTCAACTTGTTGCGATCCCATCGTGTTTCATCGATCCAAGATGCTGCGCACCTTGGCGGTCAGACCCGCCATGGAAAAGGGCTTCTGGATGAAATCGACGTCCTTGTCCAAAATGCCGAAATGCGATACGGCATTGGCCGTATATCCGGACATGAACAGCACGCGAATTTCCGGAAGACGCTCCCGGATGCGTTTGACCAGTTCCTTGCCGTTCATTTCCGGAAGCACCACATCCGAAATCAGCAGATCGAACCCGACGGGATCCGAAGCGACGATCCTGAGCGCCTCCTCCGGCCGGGTGGCCGTCACCACCGCATAGCCTGCGGTTTTCAGGATTTCGTGGGTGATCTCGATCATCAGGGGTTCGTCTTCCACCACGAGAATCCGCTCGCCTTTTCCCTTGGCGGGTGCAACGAGCTCTTGCGCCGCTTCTTTGGCAGGCTCCTGCCGTCGCGGGAAATAGATCCGAAACGTCGTTCCCTTACCGACTTCGCTGTAAACATTGATGAATCCCTTGTTCTGTCGCACGATGCCGTACACGGAGGCAAGCCCCAACCCCGTTCCCTTGCCGACTTCCTTGGTCGTGAAAAAGGGTTCGAAGATCTGTTGCAGCACCTCGGGCGGCATGCCGCATCCGTTATCGCTCACCTTCAGCACGGCATAGTCTCCGGGCACCGCTTCGGGATGAGCCTTGCAGTAAGTCTCATCGATCGTCACTCGGTCGGTTTCGATCGTGACCTTCCCGACGTCGGAAATGGCATCTCGGGCGTTGACGCAGAGATTGGCCAGCATCTGTTCGAGCTGGACCGAATCTGCATAGATGTTTCCTGCATTTTTCCCGGGCAGCCAGGCGAGATCGATGTTTTCTCCGATGAGCCGTTGGAGCATCCGCAAGGATTTTTCGATGGTGGCATTCAACGGAATGATGGCGGGTTGGATCGTCTGTTTCCGGGCGAAGGCGAGAAGCTGCCGGGTGATTTCCGCGGATCGCTGGGCAGCGTCCAGGACCTGCTCGAGGTGCTCCTTCAGCCGGCGGTTGTCTCCCGCCTCGGCCATCGCCATCTGGGTGTACCCCAGGATGACGTTGAGCATGTTGTTGTAGTCGTGAGCGACCCCGCCGGCGAGCCTTCCGATGGACTCCAGTTTTTGGGCCTGCTGAAACTTGGCTTCGAGTTCCAGATGTTCGGTGATGTCCCGCTTGACAGCGACATAATGGGTGATTTTTCCGGAAGCGGTTTTCACCGGGGAGATGGTGGCCGATTCGGTGTAGAGGGTGCCGTCCTTTTTGCGGTTCACGATCCGGCTTTTCCATATCCGGCCTTGGGTGATCGTCTCCCAGAGTTGCTTGTAGAAGGCTTCGTCATGTACCCCGCTCTTGAGGATGCGGGGGGTCTGACCGATGGCCTCTTCCCTGGAAAATCCGGTAACGGTTTCGAAGGCGTTGTTGACGAAGACGATTTTCCCAGTCGTATCGGTGATGAGGATGATTTCTCCCAATTGCTGAACGGCGGTCATCAGCCGCTCCCGTTCGGCCTCGAGTTGCTTTCGCTCCGTGATGTCTACGACGATCGAGTGCAGATACGTCTTTCCCTTCACGTCGATGCGGCTGCTGAAGACTTGAACGTCCCGGATGGAGCCGTCGGCCCGGCGGTGCTGAGATTCGAAATGAGACTGCCTCTGATGGAAGATTTCTTCCAGGCGTTGATTAACGATGTTCTCCGGTAAGGTAACCAGGTCCTGCACCCGCATCCGCCGCATTTCTTCCCGGCTCCATCCGTAGAATGCGACGGCCGCGTCGTTGACATCGACGATGCGGCCGGTGTCGGGATCGATGATGAATTTGAAGGCCGTGTGGTGTTGAAAGAGGTTTCGAAAGAGCTCCTCGCTTTCGGCCAGGGCCTGTTCGGCCCGAAGCTTTTCCCGCCGGGTGTTGCGCTGCTCGAGGGCCGAAAGGACTGCAGACCCCAGCCGCTTGATGTGTTCCTTGATGACATAGTCCCAGGCGCCTGCCTTCATGCAGTCGACGGCCGTCTCTTCGTTCGTCGATCCGGTCATGATGATGAAGGGGATGTCGGGGGCTTGCCGGGTGGCCAGAGCGAGCGCACGCATCCCATCGAAGCGGGGCAGGGCATAGTCGGAGAGGATGAGATCGGGCTGAAAATCCCGCAGGGCGTCGAGGAAGGCTTCCTCCTCGTCCACCTGGACGAACCGACAAGCGGGCAGGACCTTCCGAATTTCCCGCTGGGCCAGCTCGACGTCCGTCGGAAGGTCTTCGACGATCAGGATACGAATGGGTTCGGTCATGGCCGATGTCCTTGTGGCTGGGGTGGTGCGTATGCCGGTGGTTGAAAGAAAATGGGGCTGTTCGGAAAAAGTCGCATATCAGGAGTCAGAAGTCAGGAGTCAGAAGTCAGAAGTCAGAAGTCAGAAGTCAGAATAAAAGCGGAAGAACCCTGTTTTTTAGGGTCGCCCTCAGGCGGCCGAGCGTAGGTCGACGTTCTGCGTTCCGCCATCGGCCTTTTTCAGGGTAAAATAAAACACCGCTCCTTCTCCCGGCTTTCCCTCTCCCCACACCGTTCCGCCGTGACGCTGGACGATCCGCTGGACGATGGCAAGCCCGACGCCCGTGCCTTCGAATTCCTCCTTGCTGTGCAGCCGCCGGAACATGGCAAACAATTTGGAGGCATGGCGCATGTCGAAGCCGACGCCGTTGTCCCTCACATAGTAGGCTTGCAGCGGGACCCCTTCCGGGTTCGTTACGGACGCGTACCCGACTTCGATCCGAGACCGCTCTTTCTTGCCGGAAAACTTCACGGCGTTGGACAGCAAATTCATCCAAAGCCTTCGGAGCAGGGTGGGGTCTCCGACGGCATCCGGAATGTCTTGCAGGATGAAATCGATGCCCTCCCGCTCTCGGGGTGGGGTGACTTCGTGGTACATGGACCAGGCCATGGATTTCATGTCCACCCGGATCGGTTCCATCTCGCTTCGAGCCGTTCGGGAATAGGCCAGCAGGTCGTCGATGAGCTGCCGCAGATCGTTCGTACCGGCTTGAATGACGGAGCAGATGCGGCGGCCGTCTTCTCCGAGCCGCTTGCCGTAATCCTCCAGGAGGATCCGGGTGTAACCTTCGATGGCGCGAAGCGGTGCTCGCAGATCGTGGGATACGCTGAAGGCGAAGGCATCGAGCTCCTGGTTGATGGCGGTAAGCTGCGCCGTTCGTTCGGCCACCCGCTGCTCGAGCTCGGCGTTCAGCTTGCGGATTTCCTCCTCCACCCGCTTGATCCAGGTGATGTCCTGCTTGGCCCCCCAGATGCGCTGCAGCTTCCCGTCTTCGGTGTATCCGACGAGGCTGTTTAGAAAATACCGAACGCTTCCGTCCTTTGCAAGCTCCTTGGTTTCCCTTCCGGAGATGACGTAGCCGTTTTGGATGAAGTCCTCCAGATAGCGGACGTTTTCGGGCGCCAACCTCGGAAAAACCTGACCGATCCGAAAGCCGATCATCTCTCTGGGTTCCTGGTAACCGTGGGTGACGGCGAACATCCGGTTGCATTCCCGGATGACGGCGTGTTCGTAGAGGCGTTCGATCTGGGTTTCGACCGGAAGATCCGGCTCGATGGCGCAACGCTCGATTTCGAACAGGCAGATGGCCTCCGAGCTCTGTTTCACGAAGGCACGGTAGCGCTCTTCAGCCAGGCGTAGGGCGGCCTCGGTTTCTTCCCGCTCTTTGCGCTCGCACAGTACCCGCTCCTGAATGAAGCGCTCGAAATCGAGGGCCGGGGTTTCGTCGTGCAACAAAAACAGAACGCCGATACAGGCGCCGCTTTCATCGAAGGCCGGGAAAAACCGGCCTGTTTGAAGCGAAGGCCGAAGGAGGGGGATCAACTCCCGGTGCAGGACAGGGGAGAGGACGCGGGGCATACCGGTGGAAAGGGTCTGCCTGAGGGCGTCCACGGTGACCTGTGGCAGGTCGGGGATCATCTCCGGCAATCCTGTCCCGACAGCGCTGACCTCGGGGATTCCGGTCCGCTCGGCCATCCAGGGATTCCAGGAAACGATGTGCAGCTGGGCATCGAGACAGACGATGCCGAAATCGCTGTTTTCCTGCAGAGACGTCAGATACGGATCGAAGGGAGGGGATGCTTCGGATGCGCTCATGCAGGTTTCGCTTTCTGACGGGCTCGAACCCGATCCAGAAGAAGGTGCACATCCGATTCGCTCATCATCAGAATCAGGTAGCTGATGAGCTCCGTATCACCGATGGTCAGCCGGCTCACGAGAACGAAAGCCTTTTCGTTTCCGGTAATATGGGACAGCAAGAGCCTTGCCGCTTCCTGGCCGCTCAGGTTCATGTTGAGGTCGGGAAGACTGATGCGGGTTCGCCGTTCCCCCAAATCCGCCAGAACCGAGATGGCTGCGTTCAGCACCACGTTTCCCATTTCGCTCAGCACCGATTGCTCGGCTGTGGAGAGCTTTCCCAGTTCGATCTGCATCCCGACCAGGGCGCGGACGAGATAGATGGCGTGGGTCGTGGGGAACACGATGGCCGCAATGCCGCTCATGGGGCCGGAAAACCGCTGCCGGACGGTCACCCCGACCTCGACGAGTTCATTCTGGAAGAAGGCTGTCAAACTGGTGCCGCTCATGAGCTCGATTTCCGGAACGTTCAGGCCGACCGGTTTTGCGAGAAGATCGCTCAAGGCGGATGCCGCCCGGCTCATGGACTGATTGATGAGTTCCGCGAATGCGTGCTTGTCGCTTTCCGACATGGCGGCAAGGAGCCGTTCTTTGTCCAGAAGAGCGCTGATGGTCGACAGGAGTTCATCGAGACTGGTCTTGGAAACGAATTGATCGGCGCCTGCATCGATGGCTTCCTGTCGGGCGGCCTGCTGAACGTCTGCCGTCAAGGCGATGACGTAGATGTTGGGGTGAGCGGCCTTGATTTGTCGGATCAATTCGATGCCGTCCATCTCCGGCATCAATAGATCGATGGTTGCGGCCTGGACGGAGACGACCTTGAGCAGCTCGAGAGCCTTGGGGCCGCTTTCCGCCTCCACGACCGTGTGTCCCGCAGCCCGCAGCCTGGATGAGATGCGCTGGCGGGCGAATTCCGAATCGTCGACAACCAGGATATGCATCGTTCAGTCTCCATTGAAATCAAGATGGTCTTTCCTTACCTGCGTTGCAACCGCAGGCTGTTCGTCACCACCGATACGCTGCTGAAGGCCATGGCCAGAGCCGCCAGAATCGGATGAAGCTGCCGCAGGGCCATCGGCAGCGCTTCGAAGGGATAGAGCAGCCCTGCAGCCACCGGAATGAGCACGACATTGTAACCGAAGGCCCAGATCAGGTTCTGTCGGATGGTGCGCAGGGTGGCGCGGCTCAGCCGGATGGCCCGCGCAAGCCCCGAAAGCCTTCCGCCCGTCAGGATGACATCCGCGCTTTCGATGGCCACATCCGTTCCGGTGCCGATGGCAATGCCCACATGGGCCTTCGCCAGGGCAGGGGCGTCGTTGATCCCGTCTCCAACCATGCCGACGACATGCCCTTCGGCCTGCAGCTCTGCGATGGCGGCAAGCTTTTCTTCGGGCTGCAATCCGGCCTTCCACCGGTCGATGCCTGCTTCTGCGGCAATGGCCGCAGCCGTTCGCTCGTTGTCTCCGGTGAGCATGACCGTCTGGATCCCCAATTCGTGTATGGCCGTGACGGCTTCAACGGCATCGGACTTCAACCTGTCCGAGAGGGAAAGGGCACCGAAGAAGGGCGTTTCAGCGGTGCTGGATTCCGGTCCCGCTTGATCTTCTGCAGCCACCGTGACCGAAACGACGACTGCCGTCCGTCCGAGGGCGCTTTGCTCCTGAACCCATTCCATCAGGGAACGGGCGGATCCTTCAGGCGAGGAAAAGGCGCTCGGGTGCTGCGCCTGCATCCAATCGGGTTTTCCCACCCGGACGGCAAGCCCGCTGGCCAGATGCGCCTCGATGCCGGAGCCTCCGAAAGCCTGAAAACGAGCGATTGGGTCGGGGGAAAGCCCACGCTTTTCCGCTTCACGGACAATGGCACGTCCCAAGGGATGTTCCGAGCCTTGCTCTGCGGATGCCGCCAGCATCAGGAGCGCCGTTTGGGGATCGATCGATTCATGGGATCGGCCCGAAACCGGCAACCGGTTCCGGAGGAATTCGGGAAGATCGGTGGCTGTCGGAACCGCAATGCCGCTCACTTCGGGCTTTCCCTCGGTGAGGGTGCCGGTCTTGTCGAAGACGAGGACATCGATCCGGGCCGTTTCCTGAAGGCCGGTGCTGTTGCGGAAGAGAATGCCGCTTTTCGCCCCACGCCCCATGCCTGCCATGACGGCCGTCGGTGTGGCCAGCCCCAGGGCGCACGGGCAGGCAATGACGAGTACGGCCACCGTCCGGATCATGGCGGTTACGACATCCGAAGAAACCACATACCAGACGATGCCGGTCAAAACAGCCAACACGATGATCGTCGGTACGAAAACGGCGGCGACCTTGTCGGCCAATGCCTGCACCGGCGCCTTGCTGCCCTGGGCCTCCTGCACCATCCGAACGATCCGGGAAAGGGCCGTATCCCGTCCTACCCGCAGGGCTTGAATCTTCAATAGCCCGAACCCGTTCACCGTTCCGCCGGCGACCGGATCGCCCGGTTTCTTGTCTACGGCGATCGGCTCTCCCGTCAGCATGGATTCGTCGACGGCCGATTCTCCCTCGACCACGATCCCGTCGCAGGGGATGCGGCCTCCGGGCCGGACCAGCAGCACGTCGTCCACTCGGATTTTCGAGACGGCGATCTCTCGGGTCTGATCTCCGACAACCAGGGTGGCTGTCTGCGGCTGCAGCTGGATGAGCTCCCGGATGGCGCTTCCGGTTTTTCCTTTGGCCCGGGCTTCGAGCACCTTCCCCAGCTTGATGAGGGTGACGATGACGGCCGATGTTTCAAAATAGACGTGGTGCCCGAGGGCGGGCGACAGGAGCACGCCGATCGAAAAGGCATAGGCGACCGACGAGCCGAGCGCCACCAGGACATCCATGTTGGCGCTGCGGTTGCCGAGGCTCTTGAGGCCGCCCACGTAATAGTCCCATGCCGTGTAGAACTGCACCGGCGTGGCCAGAGCGAGGAAAAGCCAATTGACCCACGCCGCGTGCGCCCACTGCCCGATCAGACCGAAATCCCGCCCCATGCTCATGACGAACAGCGGCAGGGTGAAGACGAGTCCGACGGCGAATTTGCGCTCCTGATCTCGGATGTCGGCCTCTCGTGCCTCACGCTCGGCATCGGATGCCAGGGGGTCGGTTTCGTCCGCAGGCGGTAGGGCGTCGTAGCCGGCCTTGCGGATGGCCGCAATCAAGGTGTCGATCGTCACCGTCTGCGGATCGAAATCGACGCTGGCCCGCTCGGTGGCGAAGTTGACGGCGGCCTGCAGCACACCGGGAACCTTGCGCTTGAGGGTGCGCTCGATGGTCATGGCGCAGTTGGCGCAGGTCATGCCGGTCACGGGAAGCTCGACCCGCTCGATGGCGGAAGGGGAGCTTTGGACGGGGGGCGATGGGGACGCTTCGCTCGTCATTGGGCCGGATATCCGATTTCCTTCAGGGTGGCCAAAAGGGTATCGACACTCAGGCCGTCATCGAATTCGACGGTGATCTGTTTGGTTTCGGGGTCACCGCTGACCTTGGCCACACCGGGGATTTCGGTCAGCTCGTTGGTGATGGTTCGAACGCAGTGACCGCAGGAAATGTTGGGAATCGTGAATTGTTTCTGTTGCATACTCCCTCCGGAAGATCAATTGGGTTGATGGGATAAAAGCGCCTCGAGGGCGCTTCGGGCGAAATCGATGCCGGGATCGAGGCGCAGGGCCTGCTCGAAATGGTGGACGGCCTCGGGAATGCGACCCAGACGCTGCAGGTTGACGGCGAGATTGGCATGATCGATGGCGGAACCCGGGTCTTGCTGCAGGATGGCTTCGAAACAGCGTACGGCCGCTTCGTGGTCTCCGGTTTTGAAGCGGCAGAAGCCGAGCAAATTTAGGATGTCGGTGCGGTCCGGATCGAGCGAAAGACCTTCCTCGAGGGTTTGGATGGCCTCCGGGTAGCGACCCAGCAGCTTGTAGCACTGCCCGATGTAGGAATGGACGGCCGCCCGGTCTTCCGCAGGCGGGTTCCGGTCGAGGGCGGTGTGCAGATGGGCGAGTGCGGCCTCGGGTTCTTCGGCGTCGAAGAGGATCGTTCCCATGTAGAAGGGCAGGTAGTAAGCGTCCGGAAGCAGGGAGGCCATCTGTTGGAGAATGGAAAACGCCTGTTTCGGCGGATGGTTCTGACAGACGAGCTTGGCCGTGAACATGCCGATGCTTCCGGAGGCGGCCCGCTCCCGGAAATGGGCTCCGGGCACGATGGTGTAGAAGGCCGGTATCTGCAGCAGCGGGTGCATCGTGTCGATCACGATGACATCGAGCTGTTGTGACGCAAGGGCTGCCACACAGCGCTCGACTTCCACGCGCAGGTTGGGGTCGGACAGATTCGGAAGGGCCTGCAGATCAATCGTGCGATCCGGGTTGAGGATGAAGGAAACGTCATCGAGCGTGGACGGTTTCGGAAGACCGCTCGCTTCGTAGCGGGAGCCGGAATTGAAGTCGCCGGCAAGCTGGGCGATTTCGGTGAGGGCCCGGCTGAAGGCTTTTTCGGGGCTCGGGGTGGTGCCGGCCGTCCAGACGATTTCGCTCGATTCGGGGAAGGTGGACGGATCCCAGGCCAGCACGCCGACGGTCGGTATCCCCAGATCGAGCGTGAAGTCGGAGACGACCAGGCGGATGCCGTTTCGCTCGTATTTGCCGAGCATGTCCTGGACGAGGGGATCGGTGGCCGTCTGCGGCCGGATGGCCGGAACGCGGATGCGGTTTCGGCTGACGAGGGAACAGACGTGGCGTTCCACGATTTCGCAGATGCCCTGAACGAGGGCCTCTTCGGTGCAGTTTCCGGCGGATGGGCCGTTGAAGGCGTTGATGGCATAGAACCAGTCGAAGGGAACCATCACGCTGCGGCCTTCGGTGAGGTTCCAGCCCTCGGTCCACCGCATGGGAAGGGCTTCGAAAACGGGGCGGACGCGCTCGGCCGCATCGGTTTCGTCATGCACGGAGCGGGCGATGGCGGCATAGGGCAGGGCGGATGCGCCGAACCGGCGGTAGGTGCCGGTGACGAAACGGGATGGGGTGTTGCAGAAGCTGAAGAAGCTGAAGCGTTCGGCAAGCTCCATGAGGGCCGAGGCTTCGGCCTGCTCGGGAGTGGCACCCTTGCCCATCTGCTTGCGGATGCCGGTGACGGCCCGGGCGTCCTTGCCGTAGTAGCTGATGAACACGGGGATGTCGAGACGTCCGTTGTCGATCCGGACGG
Organism: uncultured Desulfatirhabdium sp.; assembly: GCA_964549995.1. GTDB lineage: Bacteria > Desulfobacterota > Desulfobacteria > Desulfobacterales > Desulfatirhabdiaceae > Desulfatirhabdium. The sequence goes on from CAZJXF010000002.1 coordinate 11,186, forward strand.
CCTTCTCGAAGATGTCCATGTCGATTGCAGCCAGGCGGTCGAGCAGCCTCCGGACGGTTTCCCGTGGGGTGACGGCCTTGTCCTGGTCCAGGGTGTAGCCTTTGTAAACGTCTTTCAGGGTCAAGTTCATGGGAACTTTCTATGGGATGTGAAACGGTTAGGGTTAGAGTTGGGGTTAGAAAAAGGGTTCAGGGTTGGGAAGGAGCCGGAATGCATGAGTTAGGAGTCAGAAGTCAGGAGTCAGAAGAAAAGCGGATGACTCCTGATTCGATGGAGACCGGACTCCTGCATCTCTCGTTCTTCGATGCGTTGGGCCGTATGTTCGGGTAACGATCACGATGACGATGAAGGCGCGCCGTCTGCCATGCGCCGCACGGTGTCGATGTCCACATCCAGGATCTGGGCGACGTCTTCCGGCTGGAAGCCTTTGAGCAGCATTTTTCGGATGGAGCGTTCAACACCCTTCTCGATGCCCTTTTCGATGCCCTTCTTGATGCCTTTTTCGATGCCTTTCTCGTGACCTTGCACCCATCCATCCCGGAAGCCTTCGTCCCTCAGAAGATCGTAAGCAACGGATTCGATCATGATGTCCCTCCTTCTGCGGATAATTTCGTCGGGGATATCTTTGGACACAAGACCGGACAGAATCGCCATACAGGTGATCATGTCGGCCTTGTCGTTGCGGTTCATGTCGCTCTGATAAATTTTGTCTTCCGCTTCAAGAATAAAGCGTTTTCCATCTTTCATCAAGGGGACAAAGGGCATCAGGCACGTCAGGTTCTGAGCCATGATCTGCGATGCATCTATCTCGTACAGTTTGACCAGGCGATACGAAAATCGGACTTCTTCGTCTTCGTAGACGTCGGTTGCTACCTTGGAAGGGGTGAGCAGGAGGATGTAGGAGAGAATCGGGACGTTGTATCTCTGTTTGTAGCGTACCCGATATTCCAGGACCTGCAGGCCCGCATGCTTTTCCCATCTCGATTTGAATTCGAGCAGCAAGATGGCAGGTTCTCCGTCTTCATGGCGGATGCGGATGGTGTAATCGCTGAGGCGTGCGGAAACTGTCTCCTGAGGCAGCTCTTCGATGAGAAGGGATTTGGAAATGGGGATGCCCAGAATGTGTTTCAGGATCGCCTCACGGCATTTTTGGACGAGTACTTTTTCGACGACATCGTAGTACATCCAAGCCTCCTTTCCTTCAAAGAATGGATCAGCTTTTGGACTCGCAAAAAGTCGCTTTATCCCGGGCTATGGTTCTTGACGGGCCTGAGCGTGTCTTCTCCCATGCGACTCGGATGAGACTTGTAAACTTGTTGCGAAGCCGTCAGTTTTCGGCGACAGCTCTTGAATAGGCGTAGCCGGTGGTGTCGATCCAGCCGACGAAGCCGATGTCGAGGCTGACGAACCAGAAGGCGGTTGCGCTTTTTCGGTCGCAGCTCCAGAGCCTTTTCTGGAGCGGATCGAAGACGGGCGGCGCGCAGAAATGCTCGAATCGGGAAGGCGGATCGATGAGGGTGAGGAGTTCATCGACCGTGGGAAGCCGCCAGGAGTCGATTCCGCCATAGCGATCCCGGTTCATGCGATCGATCCGTTCCAGAGCCTGACGAACGTTTTGCGGATAAACCGACCCGGATCGCTCCCAGATCCGCCGGTTCCGTCGGTCCAACACCCGTTCGCCGTCCAGAACCTCCCAGTCGGCAGCCGACCGTTTCAGGGGCCTCCACAGCTCGTCCAATCCGAAAAAAGTTCTTGCCTCCGAAAACCCGATCTTTCCAGGCCGGCTGCGCAGGGGAAAGGCTTCGGATGGCTCTCCTACCCAGGGAGCGGGACGCCGCTCGGGTTCCAGACGGCAGATGCGCTCTTTCCGGCGGTCCCATGCCTCCTGCAGTTCGTGCAGGGCATCCGTCATATCGGTAGCGCGCTGAAACCGGTTTGCGGGATGGGCCGCGAGGGCCGTCCGAAAGAAGACGTCCCATGCCCCGTCGAGGTCGGGACAAGCGGTTTCGATGGTTTTCAATGGAAATGTCGGCAAATTTCCGGTCAGCATCCGGTACAGGGTGATGCCGACGGAATAGAGGTCTGCGGAGAACGACACGTGGTCCGGATCTTCTTCCTGCTCGGGAGCGGCATAGTAGGGGGAGCCGATCTTGAGGTTTTCGGGGCGGTGGCCGGCCTTCTCGCCCCGTACCGCCGAAAGACCGAAGTCTGCAATCCTGACGGACCGCTCGTCGGTCAGGAGCAGGTTGAAGGGCTTGATATCCCGATGGATCCATCCGGATGCATGCATCCGGGCAAGGCCCGCAAGGGTTTCCAGGGAAATCCGAAGCGCCATGTCCACCGGAAGCGGCCGTGTGGGCCGTTCCACTTCCACGTGTTCCCCGATCCACAGGCCGACATTGTCGCACAGGTATTCCATCGTGTAGTAGGGCCTATCCTGTTCGACGCCATAGTCCCAGACGGACAACAGGTTCGGATGCCGAAATCCGGCCATGATGCGGGCTTCGGCCAGAAACATCTCGCGCAGCCGATCCATGCCCATCAAGTCAGCCAGAAACGGGTTGGGCCAGAGCCATTTCAGCGCAACGATGGCTTCGATTTCCGGAATGAGTACTTTGTAGACCCGGCTGGTGCCGCCCTTGCCGAGCATGCCGAGGATGCGGTATCTGCCGATGGCGTTCATCGTGTCAGACAAGCCTTTCGATATGATTTCTGGGAAGGCCCGCAGCAACCATCTTACGGATGGTCATCTCGCGGGGATAGTCCACGAGACGGACTTCGAGCGTGTCGTCGACCGTGTCGAAAACGACATACTTGGCGCGACGATCTCCGTCCCGAGGCTGCCCCACACTGCCTACATTGACGATGGCCCTTTCGTCGCTCGGAATCACGACGGTTTCCTGGATGAGCCTGCGCTTTTCAAAGGTGGGAGGTTGTAAGCGCGCGATCCGCAACACATGGGTGTGGCCGATGAAGCAGATCCGCTCCTTCATGGATTCGAGCACCCTGCGCACACTCGAATCCGGAACTTGAAAAAAATACACCAGGGGTGAATCGGGGGGAAACCCGTGGACGAACCGAAGATCGTCGAACACGATCGCCCGGGGAAGACTGCAGAGATAGATGCGGCTTTCCTCCGAAAGCCTCGAAGCCGTCCATTCGAGGGATTCCCGGGCCAGCGGGTTGAACCAGTCGAGGGTGCGTGTATCGCAGATGCCCAACTCGTGGTTTCCCAGGACGCTGTCGATGCCCGCGCTTCGGAGCCGTTGGACGACAGCCTCCGGATCGGGTCCGTATCCGATGCAGTCGCCGAGGCACAGGGTTCGATCGATCCGGCCGGATGCAATGTCCTTCAGAACGGCTTCGAGGGCCTCCAGATTGCCGTGAATGTCGGAAATGACGGCGATGCGCATGGAATCACCACCAGAAGAGCCATCGACCTTCGAGATACCCGCTGATCAGAACCGGGCCGTAGAAGACGTGACACAGGGCGCCGATCGCCAGAAACGGTCCGAAGGGGATGGCAAGCTTGAGATCCGCCCTGCGCTGCAAGGCGATCGCACCTCCTACGATCGTTCCGATCACCGAGGCCACAAAAAGGGTCAGGATCACGCCTTGCCAGCCCACGAAGGCGCCGATCATGGCCAGAAGCTTGATGTCTCCGCCGCCCATTCCCTCCCGTTTGGCCAGTGCTTCGTAGCCCCAGGCGATGGCATAGAGGATGCCGCCGCCCAACAGCATGCCGTAAAGGGAATCCACAAACCGCATGCCGGGAAGCAGCCAGGCGGTGGCAAGCCCGATGCCGATGAACGGCAGGCTGATTTCATCCGGAATGATCCGATGGTCGATGTCGATGAAGGTGATGACGATCAGGGCGCAGGTGAAGGCGTAGAGAATCCAGAACGGCGGGCCGAGCCCATAGCGCAGGTGGATGCCGAGGCAGAAACCGGCGCTGAGGATTTCGACGAGGGGATAGCGCGGGGAAATGGGCATGCCGCAGTGACGGCATCGGGCCCGAAGCAAGAGAAACCCGATCACCGGCAGGTTGTCGTACCAGGCGAGCGGATGGCCGCACTTTGGACAGTGGGATTTCGGGAATACGATCGATTCCTCCCGCGGCAGCCGGTGAATGCAGACGTTCAGGAAACTTCCGATGCACAGGCCGGCGAGGAAGATCAAAACCTGCAAGAACATGTCCGAGTTGGCGGTCATGCGGTGATGGTCTCGCAACAAGTCAGATGCCTTGGGTTGACCCGCAGGAGAGCGGGTGGATTTTACCGAGCAGCGGAAAAACGCAGCAGCCGTTTTCTATCCTACTTGACACCGAAAGGCAATTTGTTTAAGAATCCCAATTCCTGTTGGGCAATTCGCCTTTCCCCGGTTGCGCCATCCCGCCGGTCGCCTCGATGCGGGGCTGCCCGTGAATCGATGTTTTCCCAAAGGATATTTCCCGATTCGCCAGTCAGAAGGCTGGTGTTCCTGCCGAAACCCGGCGTTCCGACTGGATCGTCCACGAAAACCCTGTTACCGAACGGAGTCTTTCCATCAAACCGTACGGCCCCACTGTGAACATTCCTTTTTCACCCGCAGGCATCGGATGGATACCGGTTCATCCGCCGGCAGCGGTCGGTGCCGAGGCGCTGCTGGAAGCCGCCCAGGCTGCCGAACAACCCCTCGTCGTCGTCAGCACGCCGGATGGGCCCGCCCTGGCGCAGGGCGGAACGTTCGTCGATGTACGAACGACTGTCTTGGGAGAACCGATCTATCCGGTCATTCGAATCCTCTTTCCGATGTCTGCAGCGCAGTGGGGCAATGCGGCCTTCAAAAGGGCCTGGAACCTTCGCTATGCCTATGTCATGGGGTCGATGGCCCGAGGGATCAGCTCCATCGAGATGGTGCGTGCGGCTGCCGAAGCCGGGATGATGGGGTTTTTCGGTGCGGCCGGCATCGCACCCGAGGAGCTGAGCGGGTGGGTGGATCGGGCGGTGCGGGAGATCGCCCCAAGACCCTTCGGCTTCAACCTGATTCACAGCCCCTTCGATCCGGAGCTCGAGTCCGAGGTCGTGGATCGCTACCTGCGTGCCGGCATCGATCGGATCGAAGCCTCCGCCTTCATGACCCTCACCCCGGCGTTGGTCCGGTACCGCCTTTCGGGAATCCACGTGGATCCTTTCGGCCGTATCGTCTGCCCCAATCGGGTGATGGCCAAGGTTTCCCGGGAAGAAGTCGCCCGAAAATTCCTGTCTCCTGCTCCCGACAAACTCCTTGCGTCTCTGGTCGATGCCGGTCATCTCACGAGCGATCAGGCCGGGCTGGCCCGCCGGGTGCCCATGTGCGACGCCCTCACGGCGGAAGCGGATTCCGGGGGGCATACCGACAACCGACCCGCCATCGCCTTGTTTCCGACTATCGCGGCCCTGCGGGATCGGCTCGTGCGACAGCACGGATACGATCGACCGGTGTTTCTGGGGCTTGCCGGAGGCATCGGCACGCCTCATGCGGTTGCCGCCGCCTTCGCCATGGGGGCGGACTACATCCAGACCGGCTCCATCAACCAGTCTTGCGTGGAGGCGGGGGTTGCACCCGAGATCCGAAAACTCCTGTGTGAAACCCGGCAGGCCGATGTCGCCATGGCGCCCAGCGCCGATATGTTCGAAATGGGGGTGAACGTGCAGGTGGTCAAGCGCGGCACCTGGTTTGCCCAGAAGGCCCAGAAGCTCTACGAGCTCTATCGGCGCTACGACAGCCTCGAAGCCCTTCCGGAAGCCGTCCGCCAAACCCTCGAAAAGGACTATTTCCGCAGAAGCCTCGATGCCGAATGGGAATCGACCCGGGAATATTTTCGGGTGCGCAAGCCCGATGAGCTTCTCAAGGCCGAACGCGATCCCAAACACCGCATGGCCCTCGTGTTCCGTTCCTATCTCGGGCAATCCTCCCTCTGGGCCAAGCGGGCCGTTGCCGAAAGGCGCATGGATTACCAGATCTGGTGCGGGCCTGCCATGGGGGCCTTCAATGCATGGGCCGAAGGCACCCCCTTCGAAGATCCCGACAACCGAAAGGTGGTGGATGTGGCCATGGCCCTGCTCGAGGAGGCGGCCGTGCTGCAGCGGGTGAGCGCGATGCACCAAGCGATTCAGGCCGAGGAGTTCTTCCGGACGACCGGGGGGGTGGAGATAGATGTAGCGCCGGAAGCTTTCGATCGGGTGAAGCGCCCTTCCCCAAGCCGCAAGCCCGCTTCGATGGAGTTGTCGCAATGACGAACCCCGCATGCCCCATCGCCGTGATCGGCATCTGCTGCCTCTTTCCGGGTTCCCGCAACGTTCGGGAATTCTGGCACACGATCGTGAACGGGATCGACTGCATCGGCGAAGTGCCGCAAACCCACTGGTCGGCAACCGACTATTTCGATCCCAACCCCAAGGCCCCCGATCGTGTGTACTGCACCCGCGGCGGCTTTCTTCCCGAAATCGACTTCGATCCGGCAGCCTTCGGCATCCCTCCGGCCAATCTCGATGCCACCGATACGTCCCAGCTTCTCGGCCTCGTCGTCGCCCGGGCGGCACTCGCCGATGCCGGGTATCTCGATCGGCCCTTCGATCGGGACCGGGCCGCCGTCATCCTGGGGGTGACCGGTACCCAGGAGCTCACCATCCCGCTCGCCTCCCGGCTGGGGCATCCGCACTGGCGACGGGCGCTTGCCGAAGCGGGGGTCGATCCGGAAACGGCGGATGCGGTCATCGATCGGATATCGAACGGCTACGTGCGCTGGCAGGAGAATTCCTTTCCCGGGCTTCTCGGAAATGTGGTTGCAGGCCGAATCGCCAACCGCCTCGATCTTCGGGGACCCAACTGCGTCGTGGATGCGGCATGTGCCAGTTCGCTGGCCGCCCTGAACCTCGCCCTTCAGGAGCTCGAAAGCGGCCGTTCGGATCTCGTTCTGACCGGGGGGGTCGACACCCTGAACGACATCTTCATGCACATGTGCTTCAGCCAGTCGGGGCTTCTGTCCAAAACCGGAGATATCCGCCCTTTTTCCGCAGAAGCCGACGGGACCCTTCTCGGTGAAGGGATCGGCATGGTGGTGCTCAAACGGCTGACCGATGCCGAGCGGGACGGGGACCGGATCTATGCCGTCATCCGGGGGTTGGGGGCTTCGAGCGACGGCAAGAGCCAGAGCATTTACGCTCCCCGGGTGGAAGGGCAGGTGCAGGCCCTGCGTAAGGCCTACGAAGCCGCCGGGATCGATCCGAAGACGGTCGGGCTGATCGAAGCCCACGGAACGGGCACGCGGGTCGGGGATCGGGTGGAAGTGGAGGCCCTTCGCCAGGTGTATGGGCCAGACCGCAAGAGCGGTTCCATCCGACGCCATGTCCTGGGATCGGTCAAGTCGCAGATCGGGCATACCAAGGCCGCCGCAGGGGCGGCAGGGCTCATCAAGGCCGTTCTGAGCCTCCATCACAAGGTGCTGCCGCCGACGATCAAGGTCGATCGGCCGGATCCGGAGCTCCGGATGGACGAAGGGCCGTTCGAGCTGAACACCGAGGCTGGAGCCTGGCTGCGATCACCGGGCGATCCGCCCCGAAGGGCCGCCGTCAGCTCCTTTGGATTCGGCGGCAGCAATTTCCATGTCGTTCTGGAAGAAGCCGATCCGAAGCGGACTGATGTCCTCTGGGACGAGGACATCGAGGTGGTGTCCTTTTCGGCCGCGGAGCGATCGCAGCTTTCCGAAGACATCGGGCGATGGATCGAACAGGCGGCATCCTCTCCGGAACGGCTTCCGATGCTGGCCGCCCAGAGCCGAGAACGCTTCCGCTCGGCGGATCGCTTCCGGTTGCTTGCCGTCGTGCGGGTGCAAAAAGCGGGGGACGGGAGAAAGGAATGGCTTCTCGACGATCTTCGGGCCGCCCAGCGGGTTCTCCGAGACGACGGATGCGACGCCGCGCCCGTGCTTTCCGAAACGGCGTATTTCGGCTCCGGCCTCAATCCGCCCAAGATCGGCCTTCTCTTTCCGGGTCAAGGCAGCCAGAGGCCCGGCATGGGAAGGGACTGGTTTGTCCGGTTTCCGTCGGCCTTCAGCCTTCTGGAGGCCATGGGGGCCGCCCTGCCGGATCCGGCCGCTTTCTCCGATGCCTTGAATTCCGGTGCTCATGCCGATGCTGCTGCACAGGCCAAAAAACGGCTCGGAAGGACCGATATCGCTCAGCCGGCCATCGGTGCGGTGTCGATCGGAATGTGGTCCGTGCTGCAAGACTTCGGTGTCACCGGGGAGGTTTTCTGCGGTCACAGCTACGGAGAACTCTGTGCGTTGCATGCGGCAGGACGGATCGAACGGGATGCCTTCGTCCGGCTTTCGGCGGCCCGGGGCCGATGGATGGCCGAAGCGGCACTGCAGTCGCCGGGAGGCATGATCGCTGTGCTGGCGGAAGAAGCCTTTTTGAAAGAGTTGTGCCGGAACATCGATGCGCTGGTGTTGGCCAACCGCAATGCGCCCCGCCAGCAGGTGCTCTCCGGCCCTCTCGATGCCGTCGAACGGGCCAAGGCTTTCTGTGATGCCCGGGGCATCCGGTCCATCCGGCTGCCGGTATCGGCGGCCTTTCACAGCCCGGCCATGCGGCCGGCGGTCGATCGGTTCCTGGAGTCGCTGCGGCTTGAAACGATCCATCCCTCGGATGGGATGGTCCTGTCGAATGCGGATGGAACGCCGTTTCCGGAGGAGGCCGATGCCCTCCGTATTCGTCTGGCAGACCAGATCGCTTCCACGGTCGATTTCGTCTCTTGTATTCAGTTCATGCAGGATCGTGGGATCGACATTTTTCTGGAAGTCGGTCCGAAGACGGTTTTGAGCGGGCTGGTGCGGGAGATGACGGCAGGTGGCTCAACAGCGACGGCGGATTGCAGGGTTTTGTCGATGGATCGTGGAACGAACAGCGCCTGCATGGATCTGGCCCATGTGCTGTGCAGCCTCGCTGCAGCCGGACATCCGGTGGCCATCGATCGATGGAACCCCTGCCATCCGAAGCCGGACGAGGGCCGCCCCAGAGCCGCCATGACGGTGCGCATCTGCGGAGCCAATTACAGACAACCGGAACTGCAGTCCAATGCACGTGCGGTTGTGAAGCCGTTTTCCGAAGCAATCTCATCCAACCCCCCAACCGTTGCGGAACCCAACTCCCGCCGTATGACCGAGAATCCGATGCAACCCAAATCCGTTCCTGCTTCCTTACCCGAACCTTCTTCCTGGTATCAGACCCTGCAGCAGGGTATCCAATCCATCGAGGCGATCCAGCGCCGGACGGCCGAACTTCATCAGCAGTTTCTCCACACGCAGGCCGAAGCCATGCGTCTGGTGCAGCGGATGCTGAGCGGACCGCATGCGGTGGAATCCCCGGCGCCGGGTCTCGCGCCCAGGCCGACAGAGGCGTTGGGTCCGGCGATCGCCGATGCTCCGGCAACAGACCATCGCTCCGAGACGTTCGATCCTCCCTCGGGCCATCGGGTCCAGGCGGCAAACGGTTACCGGAGCCATGCCGTTTCGGAAGAGGCTCGCGATATCGTTCGACCGCAACCGGCGGCATCCGGCACCCATCGGCCGGCGATATCGGCGGAAGCCGATCGTGCCGAAGCGCCCCGCCCGATGCCCGATCCACCGGATATCCGCTCGAAAACCGAATCCTCCATCGCATCGGTTCTGCTGGATGTCGTCAGCCGTTTGACCGGCTATCCGGTGGAGGTGTTGGGGCTCGACATGGATATCGAGGCCGACCTCGGGATCGATTCCATCAAGCGGGTGGAGATTCTCTCCGCCATGGAAGAGGCGGTTGCCGGTCTTTCAGTGCCTGCTCCGGATGAAATGGCCGGTTTGAAGACCCTGCGACAGATCGTGGAACGGCTGAGCGGATCGACGGGCTCCGCTGCGGACGGTGCACCCGGATGTCGGAAAACGGAGGGGGATGGCCGGATGCAGACGTTGACGGGCGGATTGATTGCAGAGAAACCCTGCTGCCGCAATCTCGCCGGTTCGTGCGTGGAGACGCCCAGACCGGAAGGGGGTGCCTTGCCGTCCGAGGCTGCCGGAGAAGCGTATGAGCGGATGCTTTCCGTACTGCTCGAATCCGTGAGCCGTCTGACCGGGTACCCGGTGGAGGTGTTGGGGCTTGACATGGACATCGAGGCCGACCTCGGGATCGACTCCATCAAGCGGGTGGAGATTTTGGCAGCTGTGGAAGAAGCCCTTCCGGATGTCGTGCTGCCCTCTCCGGAAGTTTCGGCAGGGCTTCGGACCCTGCGGCAGATCGCCGAGCGGCTTTGCCGGGGAAAGGGCGATCCCTCCGAGAAAAGCCGGGAAGAGGGCCGCTCGGTCCAACCGCCGGAGCGGGAGTCTTCGGTCGCGCCATCCGTGAAGGAGGCGCCTGTGGTGTCGGACAGGATTCTTCCGACCCGCCGGGTCGTCCACCTGAAGCAGATGCTCCTTCCCGAGCGGGATCCGGCCTGGGACGGGGTCGAGGACGGGGAGGTTCTCGTGGCGGGGATGTACCCGGAGCTCCAACAGGCGCTTGCCGTCGCTTTGTCCGGCAGGTTGCGATGCACGGTCGAAAACCGCTCGTTGAAGGATGCCGTCGAGCGACCTTTGGATGTCCCCCTTCGGGGACTGGTTCTGATCGCGCCGCCTGCGGTTTCATTGGATGAGGCGATGTTCGATGAAGCCGATGAGTCCTTCCTGATCGACAGTTTGACCCTGTGCGCCCGTCATGCCGCATCCTTGCAGCAGGCGGCTTCGAGAGGGCCGGCAGTCGTGGCAGGAGTGAGCTTCCTGGACGGTGGGTTCGGATTTCGGAACGGAGCGATCGCACGGCCGGTCACGGGCGGGATCGCGGGTCTTGTGAAAACGGCTGCGCGGGAGTGGCCGAACGTTCGGTGTCTTTGTGTGGATGTCGATCCGGCAGGGTCGGATGGGAAGGCGCTTGCCGAAGCTGTGGCCGATGTGTTGACGGCCCGATGGGAGACATCGGTCGTCGAAGTCGGCATCGCGGCTCCCACTTTCGCAGAAAGGACGGTTTTCCAGCCGGTACTCGAGCAGGTGGGTTATCCGGAGCGGCGTTCCGCCTTCGATGTGCAGCCGGAGGATGTCGTTGTGGTGAGCGGTGGGGCCAGAGGGGTTGCCGCATCCGTCTCCATCGCTCTGGCGCAGACCGGCTGGCGAAGGATCGTTCTATTGGGCCGCTCCGCCGAGCCCGTGGCCGAGCCGTCGTGGCTCACCGAAGCGAGCGATCTGAACGGGATGAGGCAACTCATCGTACAGCAGCCCGAGAACGCCAAGATGCATCCGAAGGATATCGACCGCCTGGCCCGCAAATGGCTCGGCAACCGGGAGATGCGGCGCACCCTCGATGCGATCCGGGCCGCAGGCGCAGATGTGCTCTATCGCAGCGTCGATGTGACGGACCGGGAAGCGGTTCTGGCCGTGATGCAGGAGATTTCGGCCGTGTGGGGTCCGGTTTCGGGGATGGTGCATGCGGCCGGTGTGCTTGCCGATCGGTTGATTGCAGAAGCCACGGCCGCCGAAGCCCGGATGGTTCTCGCTCCCAAGCTGCACGGCCTTCGCTGGATGCTCGAAGCCGTATCCGAGCATCCGCTGCAATGGATCGCCCTGTTTTCCTCCGTTGCCGGTCGCATGGGAAACCGCGGCCAGGCGGCCTACGCCATGGCGAACGAAGCCATGAACAAGGCGGCCCATTGGCTCAAACGGCGGCATCCGAACCTGCGGGTGGTTTCCCTGAACTGGGGGCCGTGGAACGGTGGGATGGTGAACGACGGCCTCAAGCGGTTGTTTGAGAAGAGCGGGGTGCCCCTCATCGAGATGGAGGCCGGGGCTGCGGCCTTTCTGGCCGAGATGAACGGGGCCGGGGATGCGATCGAGGTCGTGATCGGGGGAGATCTGCCACAGCAGCCTGCAGCGGAAACCGAAAACCGCAGCGATCCGCTGCGGCTGAGCATCCGCAAGGAAATCGATGTCGAGCGCTACCCCGTTCTGAACAGCCATGTTCGGGAGGGGGTGCCGGTGGTTCCTTTCTCCCTGGTCACCGAATGGATGGGGTATGGCGCCCTGCATGAACATCCGGGGCTGTTTCTGAGCGGGCTCGAGGACGTGCGGCTGCTGAAGGGCATCCGGCTGCAGCACCAGCCCATGACCGTGCGGCTGATGACCGGAAAACCCGTCAAACGGGATCGGGCCTTCGTGCTCGATGTGGAAATCCGAGACGGGATGCGGGAGGGAAAGGATGTCGTTCATACCCGGGGAAAAGCCGTTCTGACGGGCGGTTTCGAGGAAGCCCCCGCTTTCGATCCGGAGCCGCTGATGCAGACCTTGGGAGCTTATGACAGGACGCCGGATGAGCTCTACGGTACCGTGCTGGCGCATGGCAAGGATTTGCGAGGCATCCGCCGGATCATCGGCATGTCCCGTCAGGCGATGGCTGCGGAGCTTCTGTCCGCCCCCCATCCCGAAACCTGGATGAGCGAGCCGATCCGCAAACGATGGCTGGCCGACCCGTTGGTTCTGGACGGCGCCTTTCAGATGGCCGCCGTCTGGTGCTACGAACATATCGGCAGGGTGTGCCAGCCGATATTCGCCAAGCGCTACCGCCAGTATCGGGGGCGGTTTCCGGAAGGCGGGGTCACGGGCATCCTCGAGGTTCGGGAAACCCGATCCACCGGCATGGTGGGGGACATCACCTTTCTGGATGCGGAGCGCCGCGTGGTGGCGCGCTTCGAGGGGTTGGCCTCAACCGCAGAGACGGATGCTTGCCCTTGAGACAAGCTTGACGGCTTCGTAAAAAGGCCAGATGCTTTTGTTGGACCCGCAGGAGAGCGGGTGCATTTTGCTTGCGCAGCGGAAAAACTCAGCAGCCCGATCCAATGATCTCCGGCTGCTTCAAACACGTTTCCGCTGCTTCGCAAAACACCACCCGCTCTCCTGCTGGAAGCCCGGCAATGGGAGATAATCGGTAAGCGGCGACTTTTTGCGAGTCTTCAGCGAGCCGCATGGGGGCGGATCGACTTTTGGCGAGGCCATCAGGCGTGAATATCGATCAACGGGAAATTGTCCGATTCGAATCCCAGGCCGATGAATGGTGGAACCCGCAAGGCCCGTGCCGGTCTCTGCACGACATCAATCCGTTGCGTGCGGGGTATATCGCCGATCGTGCCGCGCCGATCACCGGTAAATCCATTCTCGATGTCGGATGTGGAGGGGGCATTCTGACGGAGGCCCTGGCCCGCATAGGGGCACGGATGACCGGTATCGACATGGGTGAAAAGCCCCTGTCGGCGGCCATTCGTCATGCATCCGTATCCGGGCTTTCGATCCGTTATGAACGAACGAACCCCGAGCAGTTGGTCCTTCAAATGCCTGCATCCTTCGATGGGGTGGTCTGCATGGAGCTTCTCGAACATGTGCCGCATCCGAAGGCTGTGGTTCAGGCTTGTGCCGATCTGGTTCGTCCCGCTGGAGACGTCTTCTTTTCCACCCTGAACAAGACCTTCAAATCGTTCGTTTTCGCCATTCTGGGAGCGGAGTACATCCTGCGCCTTCTGCCGAAGCACAGCCACGACTGGAAGCGCTTTATCCGACCGGAAGACCTTTCCGCTTGGGCCCGGGCGGCGGGCCTTGAACCCATCCATGCCATCGGTCTGCACTACAACCCTTTCCGCAGAACCTATGCCTTGGGCGGCGATCTGCTGGTGAATTACATGATGCATTTTAGGAAAAGTTTTAAGTTTTAAGTATTAAGTATTAAGTTTTAAGGGGTTATAGGGTAAGGGGGGCATGGGAACGTTTGGGGGTTGTGGGGCGGCTCAGGCCCTGCCTTGAAGAAAGTCGGGGGGACTTCGCCTTGTTGCGAAGTCGTCATCAAGCGCCTGGTGGATGCGATGAATCAGCTCAAAAGAAGAATCCTCGCCCTCAAAGGCTTCTGGATCGGCTTGACCGCTGGCCTTCTTGCCGTTGTCTTTCGGCTGTGCCTCGAAGGGGCGGAAGAGATCCGGGGGGAGCTCTTGCTCAATGCGGCGTCTCAGGGGTGGTGGGCTGCCATGGGTATGGTGATCCTCATCGCAGGCATCGTTGTGATGGTGGTATGGGTCACGGTTTGGTTTGCTCCGGAAGCCGGTGGAAGCGGCATTCCTCATCTGAAAGGATATCTCGCCGGGATGTATGCCCTACGGGGCTGGCGGATCCTTCTGGTGAAATTTCTGGGCGGTGTGGCCGGTATCGGCAGCGGGCTTGCCCTGGGTCGTGAAGGCCCGACCGTGCAGTTGGCAGCTGCAATCGCCAAAATCTGGGGGGACTGGTTGGCGCCCAATCGGGTGGAGCGGAAACTGCTGATTTCTGCCGGTGCCGGTGCCGGGCTTGCCGCAGCCTTCAATGCCCCGCTTGCCGGTGTTTTCTTCATTCTGGAAGAGCTGCAGCACAGCCTGAATCAAACGGTTCTGGTCACCGCATTTGTGGCGAGTGTCACTTCCGATATCGTTTGTCGCCTCATCATGGGACATCTCCCGGTGTTTCATGTCCAGATGACGCGATTTCCCAACATCGGGATGTTTCCCTTTTTTATCCTGCAAGGATTGTTTCTGGGATATCTCGGTCTGGCTTTCAACAAAAGCCTGATGTGGTCATCGGATCGGGTCAGGCGCTGGTCGATGCGGGGAAAGATTTGGCTTGCCTGTGGACTGGGTGCCGGATTGGGGATCATCGGCTTTTGGAAGCCGGAAGTGCTGGGGTTGGGTGGACGTCTGACGGAACAGGTTCTGTCGAACGCTGTCAGTTACGTCAGTGTCGTCATGTATTTTTTCGCCCGTTTCGGGCTGACCATGGTCAGCTACAGCACAGGAGCACCGGGCGGTATTTTCGCTCCCATGCTCTTGCTGGGAGCCCTGGCGGGTTCATTCTACGGATACACGACGCAACTCTTCTATCCCGGTATGTCTTTCGACTTCACCGTCTGGGGGGTTTTGGGGATGGTTGGATTTTTTTCGGCATCCGTTCGGGCGCCCATCACCGGAACTATCCTGATTCTCGAGATGACCGGAGCCTACGATCTGCTGTTGCCGCTGATGATCGTGTCCTTATGCGCTTACAGCATTCCGGAATTCTACAAGGACCGGCCGATTTACGAAGCGTTGCTGCACCGGGACATCCAGAAGGTCGAGTTGCCGACCTATTCCGATTGAGCAATGATGACGAGCTCGCAACAAGTCGATCTACCCCCGATTTTCGGGTAGTTCCGGACCTGAGCATGGGGGTGTGCCCACCCCCATGCGGCTCGCTGGAAACTCGCTGACTTTTTGCAAAACCGTCACCCGCAAAAGCGGCTCTATTTACACAAGGGGCCCGATGCCGCCTTGGTGTCGGCCAGATAGGCCGCGGCCGGGGCCTGTAGGTTCGCCGGCAAATCGGCTCCTTTCTTGACCATCCTCTCGATCGTGGCCTTCCATTGGGCTTCATCCTTCTTGCCGATCTGCTGACAGATTTTTGCAGCACCATGGCATACCGTACAGGACTTCAGAATGGCCGCCTCGGGTAAGGGATCCGCCGAATCAGCCGTTGCATGGAACAGAGTCATCATTCCCACCACGATCGTCGCTGCCAGAATCGCCCATCGTTTCATGATCTGTCTCCTTTCGTTTGGTTGAAAAAAACGCCATCTGTCATTTCTCAGCCGTCGCAGGGTAATGAATCTCACTGCCCACTGCCTACTGCCTACTGCCTACTGCCGACTACCGACTACCCAAGGATATCGCGAAACTGCCCGCTCTTCAGATCGAAGAGCCCTTCCTCGCAAATACGCAAATAGGGAATCGCCGCAGTCGTCAGGGTCGTCAGGGTCAGCATCGGATCCGACAGCTTCGAGCCGAGGGCATGTACGGCTGCCGTGACGGCCTCCATCTTCTTCCGGACGACTTCGGCCGGTTCCTGCGCCATCAATCCCATCACCGGCAGGGCCAGCTCTGCTACGACATCGCTCCGATCACACACCACGAATCCACCCTGCAGCTGCTGAATTCTTCGAACGGCAGCCGCCATATCCGCATCCGTTGCACCGACGACGATATCGGTCGTATCCCAGGCCGCGCTGGTGGCAAAGGCCCCGCTCCGAAGGCCAAAGCCGCGGATGAACCCGACGGCGGTCTTTCCAGGGGAATAGCGCCGGTCGATGGCAGCCACCTTGACGATGTCGCTGCCCGGATCGCTGCAAACCTGCCCTTGGATGACGGGCATGGACGCATGGGCTTCCTTGGTCACCAACTCGGTGATGAGATCCATGATGCAAACGTCCACTTTCGAAGCGGACGATGGGGCCTCGATCCGAAACCATCCGGCATCGACCGGTCGATCCCCCAGACGAATGGTATTCCGGCTTGCAAGCGAAAAGGAGTGCCGCTGCACATCCGGCAAGTCCGCTCCTTCCTCCCACAGGAGCTTGCCGCGTGCGATGACGCATGTTGGGCGGATGCAGTCCGGAGAAGGAATGAGAACGAGATCGGCTTGTTTTCCCGGTGCAATGCCCCCGACAACGGCATCGATCCGAAAATGTTCGGCAACGTTCAGGGTCGCCATCCGGATGGCATCGACGGGGGAGAAGCCGAGGTCGATCGCCTTTTGGACGACGGCATCGAGATAGCCGTGCTGCAGCAGGTGCAGGGGGTTGATTCCGTCGGTGACCAACAGCAGTTTACGGAAAGAAATGGGCTGTTTGGCAAGGGCGCTGATCGCTGCAAGCTCCCGGCGGATGCTTCCCTCTCGGATCATGACGGCTATACCGAGACGAAGCCGCTCGAGGGCGTCCTTGGCGGAGATGGCTTCATGGCAGGAGGAAACACCCGTGGCTGCATAGGCCATCAGCTTCGCTCCGCCGGCTCCGGCACTGTGCCCCTCGAGTACCTGATCCCGGAGCAGGGTTTCGCGGAAACGATCCAGATACAGGGAAGGGTCCTTCAGCACCGCCTGCCAGTAGGATTCGCCCAAACCGATGACAGCTTCATGATCCAGCACCGCACGTAGGTCGTCCAGCGGCATCCGGGAACCTGTCGGACTGATGGAGGCCAGCGCCGGAGCGGTGGCGAGCATCGTGATGGGTTGATGGCGGATAGCGTCCAGAAAATCCATCACCCCTTCGAGTCCTGCCACCGGATAGGTTTCCATGGTTTCGGTGATGATGGTGGTCGTACCGTGGCGAATGGCGTGAGGGATAAACGCATCGGGGGTCATGAGGGTGGCCAGATGGGTGTGCCCCTCGATGAAGCCGGGAATGAGGGTTTGACCGGTTGCATCGATGAGCCGGGTTTCCGGACCGATGGTTCCGGGTGCCAGGGTGCCGGTTGCGGCAATCCAGCCGTTCTTGACGGCAACGACCGTATCGGGAAGGATTTCTCCGGAATAGACATTGACGAGTGTGGCGTTCACGACGGCAAGATCGGCCGGAATCTTCCCGAGGGCCGTATCCATGAGGGCCTGAACATCGCGTTCCGCGAGCATTCGGTTGAGAAAGGAAAGAGGCATGGACATCTCCTGGAAAGAAAGTTAAACGATTTCCTGCGGCGAAAAAGGCGCACCTGCCCCCATGCGGCTATATCTACTTTTTGCGAGTTCATCAAGCCATCATTTGTAGGACGATTCTGCCCGTAATGGCTCCCTTTCGCATCTTGTCGAGTACTTCGTTGATTTGGGACAAAGAGGCGGTTTCGGTCCGGCAGTGGAGCTTTCCGGCTGCTGCCAGCTCGAGCACCGCCCGGATGTCGGCTCGTGTTCCGACGGATGAGCCGAGGATACGCAACTCGCTTCCGACGAGCATTGTCGCCGGAAACCGGAGCGGTTCCGCCGGAAGTCCGATGACACAAAGCGTTCCGGCGTGCCTGAGGCATTTGATGGCTGCATCGTAGGCGGCTACCGATGCGGATGTCACGGCAGCGATGTGGGCACCGCCTGTTTTTCGAATGGATTGCAGGGCCTGTTTGTCTTTGGCATCGAGGGCCATGGAAGCCCCAAGAGAGCGAGCAAGCGCCAGTTTTTCTTCGCTGACATCCACAGCGATGACTTCTGCGCCGACACTGGCTGCCATCTGGACCGCCAGGTGACCGAGACCACCGATGCCGAAAACGGCCACGCGCTGCCCTGATGCCATACCGGCTTGGGAGAGGGCCCGATAGACGGTGACACCGGCGCAGAACAGGGGGGCGGCATCTACAGAGGCAAGATTGTCCGGTATGGGAATGGCATGGCTGGCCTTGGCGACCATTTGTTCGGCATATCCACCGTTGACCATAAGCCCGGTGACAACACCTTTGCGACACAGATTTTCGCGATTTTCCCGGCAGGGATCACAGGCGCCGCAACTGGAATACATCCAGGCGACCCCGACCCGATCTCCGATATGCAATTGATCGACTGCCGCCCCTTTTTGGACGATTCGCCCCACCACCTCATGCCCCGGGACAATGGGCAGTTTCATCATGGCGTTGAAACCCGGGAGGTCACCTTCCACGATATGCAGATCGGAATGACATACGCCGCAGGCTTCCACCTGAAGCAGAACTTCATCTTCCTGAATGCCGGAGATGGTTGTATCCAATAGTTCCAAGGGCTGACCACATATATGCAACACGGCGGCTTTCATAAGTATCCTTTCTCTATCTGTTGTTATGACGGGATTCTTCCTTTTCGAGGTTGCACCCTCGACATGCCCGTCGATGAACTCGCGGCCTGTCGTTCCCTGCTGTTGCAAAATTGATGGACTCGCAAAAAGTCGCCTCTTACCGATTCTTTCAGGCCTTTCGGAGGCCTGACTTGTTCAGCTGTTCTGGCCTGCAGCGACAGGACATCGGCCAAAAAGTCCTCCAGCCGATGCAATTCCATCGATGCCGTCGTTGCGAAAAGGGCGGCGAACAGGATGGCGACCAGCGCGACGGCAATGGGCGGAACCCAGTGGATTTGGGGACGCATTCGGGTAGTTGGACGGGCGCTATCGACCATCGGCATTGGGGTTGGTTTTCAGGTTATGGGGCAATGTCTGACGGGCGCTATGAAAAAGCGCCCGCCCGCATTCAGGGTTTGCAACTGAGGTGGCATACGCCGCCGGGCGTAGTCACCGCATAGGGAAAAAATTTCCGTTTGAAATAGAGGGCCACATTCACAAGAGCGATCAGAACCGGCACTTCCACCAGGGGGCCGATGACGGCAGCGAAGGCTTCCCCCGAATTGATCCCGAAGACGGCGACAGCAACGGCAATGGCAAGCTCGAAATTGTTGGAAGCAGCCGTAAAGGAGAGCGTCGTCGTCTGCTCGTAGGTTGCGCCTGCCTTCATGGACATGAAGAACGTGATCAGGAACATGACCAGAAAATAGATGCAAAGCGGTATGGCGATCCGGATGACATCGAAGGGCAGCTTCACGATGTACTCACCCTTTAGGGAGAACATTACCACGATCGTAAAGAGCAGGGCAATCAGGGTCAGGGGGCTGATCTTCGGGATGAATTTCTGATGATACCAGGTTTCTCCCTTGGTCTTCAGACCGATGATTCTGGACAACAACCCTGCGATGAACGGAATGCCAAGATAAATGAACACGCTTTCTGCGATCTGGCCGATGGTGACATTGACCGTTGCACCGCTCAGCCCGAACCATTGCGGCAGGATCGTGATGAAGATCCACGCATAAACCGAGAAGAACAGGACCTGAAAAATGGAATTGAAGGCGACGAGCCCCGCGCAGTACTCCGCATCCCCGCGGGCGAGGTCGTTCCAGACGAGCACCATGGCGATGCAGCGGGCCAGACCGATCATGATCAGGCCGACCATGTATTCATGGTACCCCGAGAGCAGGGTGATGGCCAAGAGAAACATGAGGATGGGGCCGATAATCCAGTTCTGGATCAGGGAAAGCGAGAGTACCTTGACGTCCCGGAACACGAAGCCGAGTTTTTCGTAGCGGACCTTCGCCAGAGGGGGATACATCATGAGAATGAGCCCGATGGCGATGGGAATGTTGGTGGTTCCGACCTGAAAGATGTTGATGAAATCCCGGATGCCCGGATAGAGGTATCCGCCGAAAACCCCGACAGCCATGGCCAGGAATATCCAGAGGGTGAGGAATCGATCGAGAAAGCTCAGTTTTTTGAGGGTGGAATCGGTCATCGGAGACTCCTTTGGTTAAGGCGATAGGCGATAGGTTATAGGCTAAAGGCTAAAGGCTAAAGGCTATAGGCTATAGGCTATAGGCTATGGGCTATGGGTTATGGGTTATGGGTCATGGGGACGAACGGGAACATCGACTGCTGGACGGCGTACGGTTCCGAGCCGCCTTGCCTTGTTTGCCGCAGAGCTCGGAAGTATCGATGGCCAGGATGTCCTCCAAGCGTTTTCGGTCTTCCTGGATGCGGGGTCTTTCCCGGGCGTTTTCCAGCAGCCATTTCAGGGCATCCTGAACGGGTTTGGCGGCGCCGGTTCCGGCAAGGCGATAATAAATCCACCGTCCCTGCTTGCGTCCTTCGATCAGGCGGGCACTGGAGAGCAGAAACAAATGTTTGGAAACCGTGGACGGAGACAGGGACACCAGCTCCGTCAATTGACAGACGCACAGTTCCCCACCTTCCAGGGCGGCAAGTATCCGTACCCGCGTTTCATCGGCCATCGCTTTGGTGACTGCCATAAGATCGAACATGGGGTGCCTTTCTGTTGGGCATAGGGAGGAAACCATCGATGGCTAAAACGATAATTCGTCATTCATCGAAATGATCGAGAAAATAGATCAGCGAAAAACTCCTGTCAATAGGATACCCCTTTAAAACGAAATCGCTCCTTGACAAAGGTTTCATGGTTAAAGTAAACGCAAATGTCATTGTTCAATCTACAATTTCCGATGTTCGAAAAGCCATCACTCAAGCCGCCGCGGATACGAATTTCGGTGTAGTTTTCCCTGTTCCTCGAAAATTCTTACCAAATTCTTTCATAGATGTACTTATCCGGATAACAGCATGAGCATGTTCTGGGAAACTTCAGTACCATCACTGTGATAGACTAACAATATACCCATAGGTGCGGATTGTGGAAAACAAATTCAAAGCGATTCATGACGTTCCGCGTATCGAATATTTGCGGGTCATCAACTACCGAGCGCTTTGCGATCTTGAGCTGAAGGAAATTACACCTCTGAGCGTCTTTCTCGGTCCTAACGGCAGCGGGAAGTCGACGATAATTGATGTGTTTGCCTTTCTTTCCGAATGCTTCACCACTGGTCTGCGCCGGGCCTGGGATAAACGGGGGCGTTTCCGGGAGTTGCGGACCCGCGGTCAGGACGGCCCGATCATTATCGAGTTGAAATATCGGGAAAAACCAAGAGACCCGATCATTACCTATCATCTATCCATAGAAGAAAACGCCAAAGGCCCTTGCATCAACGAAGAATGGCTGCAGTGGCGAAGAGGCAGCAAGGGACAGCCTTTCCGTTTCCTTGACTTCCAAAAAGGTAAGGGGCGCGTGATCTCGGGTGAACTACCCGATGAACAGGACGAGCGTATCGACGAGCAGTTGGATTCTCCAGAGATGATTGCAGTAAACACGTTGGGACAATTTGCCAAGCATCCCCGTGTCAGCGCACTGCGCCGTTTCATCACCGGCTGGTATCTTTCCTATCTAAACGCCGATACGACAAGGAGCCTCCCGGAAGCCGGGCCACAGGAACGTCTTTCATCAATAGGCGACAACCTGCCCAATGTGATTCAATATCTAAAAGAGCAGCACCCGGATCGCCTTGACGATATATTAAAGACCCTTTCGATGCGTGTACCTCGTCTGGAAAGAGTGGAGGCAGCGCCGATGCAGGATGGCAGGCTTTTGCTGCAAATAAAGGATGCACCGTTCGAAAAACCCATATTGGCCAAATTTGCTTCCGACGGTACATTGAAAATGTTGGCTTACCTTACGTTGCTTTGCGATCCGGAGCCGCCACAACTCATCGGTATCGAGGAACCGGAAAATCAACTTCATCCTCGGCTGCTGCCGGAATTAGCAGAAGAATGCCGAAACGCTGCCTCGCGTTCCCAGCTTTTGATTACAACGCATTCACCTTATTTTGTAAATGGTTTGCAACCGAAAGAGTTGTGGGTTCTGTACCGGGATGAAAAGGGCTTTACAAGAGCACAGCGCGCTTTTGACATGGAGGGCATAAAAGAGTTTATGGAAAGTGGGGCCCAACTGGGCTATTTGTGGATGGAAGGACATTTCAGCTGCGGTGATCCCTTGAACAATGCTGGGGGCCCAAAAATAAAGCCCCACACCAGAGTTGCGAAGACCAAATCCCTTCGACGTCGGGTGAAGGAGTGAGCCGGCCATGCACATTGAATTTCTTGTAGAAGAAGTTTCGATGGAGGCGGCCTTGAATAACCTTCTCCCTAAGATATTGAAAGATGACATATCCTATTCCATCCATCCTTTCAATGGAAAACCGGATTTGCTGTCTCAACTGCCGAACCGCCTTAAAGGGTATCGAAAATGGCTTCCAAAAGATTGGCGAATTGTTGTGCTGGTTGATCAAGATCAGGAGGATTGCCGAACACTCAAAAGCGAACTGGAAAATGCAGCAAAGCAGGCCGGTTTTGTCACGAAATCCGGTGCAAATGACCCCAATAGATTTGAGGTTCTCAATCGGCTCGCCATCGAGGAACTGGAGGCATGGTTCTTTGGTGATCCGGAGGCGATTGCCCAAGCATATCCGGGTGTGCCGATGACCATCGGGCACAAGGCCCGGTACCGCGATCCCGATGCCATCGTCGGTGGAACCTGGGAAGCCCTGGAACGGATTTTACAAAAGGCCGGTTATTATCCCTCTGGTATGCCCAAAGTGGAAACAGCCAGAAACATTTCAAGATACATGGCACCAGCACGAAATCGTTCAAAAAGTTTCCAGGTCTTTCGGGATGTCCTGCTGCAGCTATGCAGCTATAAGGGAAAGTGTAAATGACCTTCTCCGAATCCATCATCGAACAAGCCGCTTTCGGATGGCTTGCCGACTTTGGCTACCAAACCTTGTTCGGGCCAGATATCACCCCGGATATGCCTGCGGCGGAACACGATAACTACGGTCATGTGGTTCTGGAATACCGGCTGCGCCAGGCGCTGACGCGGATCAACCCACACGTGCCGGCGGATACGCTGGAAGAAGTCTTCCGATTCGGGAGAACGAGAAGAATTATAAAGAGGGTAGCACCCTCCTGATACCGCTGTGAAAATCGGTCAGATGAAAATGCAATTTCAAGGAGGAAGCCAATGAACACAGGCCATTGGAACGGTGCGCGATGGTGGAAATTCGATTTCCACACGCACACTCCTGCCTCGGATGATTACGGTAAAGGACCGCATCAAGCAGGGCTGAAAAACCGGACGGCTCGGGAATGGCTTCTCGATACCATGAAGGCTGGCATAGACTGCGTGGCTGTCACCGATCACAACAGCGGCGCCTGGATTGACAAGCTTAAGGACGAGTATGCCCGGATGGAAGCGGAACGACCGGAAGATTTTCGTCCGTTGCATATTTTCCCGGGAGTTGAGATTTCTGTTCATGGAGGCATTCATGTCCTTGCCATTTTAGACAAGGATAAAGGAACCTCCGATATCGACACCCTGCTCGGGGCGGCTGGGTATAATGGGACTAAGGGTTCATGCGATTCAATCACCAGCAGAACTCTGAACGAAGTGGCCGAGGAAATCACAAGAGTTGGAGGTATTGTCATCCCCGCTCATGTTGACGAGGCAAACGGGCTTTTTACATTAACCGGTCTGACGTTGCAGCAAGCCCTTGATTGCGAGCACTTCTTTGCTATGGAATTGGTGAATGATGGTTTCCCAAAACCGGAGGCGTACTCTTCGTGTAAAAGACCATGGACCGAGATTGTCGGATCCGACGCCCATCATCCAACAGGAAATTTAGGCCAAAAATTTCCTGGAAGCCGTTTTTCCTGGATAAAGATGGGCGCCCCCAGTATCGAGGGGCTTCGATTGGCCCTCCTTGACGGACCTCTCTCTGTACTTCGTTCGGATATGGTATCCGAGGATCCGAATCGGCATGCCGATATGGTGATCGAGTCCATTGAGGTTGAACATGCGCGATACATCGGCAGACCGTCGGCATTTTGTGTCGGACTGAATCCCTGGATGAATGCGATGATCGGCGGCAGAGGAACGGGCAAATCGACCTTGATCGAGTTCCTCCGGATTGCTTTGCGGCGTGAAGATGAGATTCCCGAGGAACTGAAGAGCGAGTTTGACAAATATCGGCAGATCTACACCACCCGCGAAGAGAGCGGCTTGCTGACCGATAATGCGGCGATTAAGGTGGTCTATCGCAAAGACGGTGCCGAATACAGAATTCAATGGGACTTCAAGGGCGCGCTCGATCCCATTCAAGAACACTCTTCTCAAGGTTGGCAGACGGCCCAAGGGGATGTTCGGCAGAGGTTTCCGGTACGGATTTACAGCCAGAAACAGATCTTCCAGCTTGCAAAGACACCCCGTGCGCTCCTGGGTATTGTGGACGATGCCCCAGAGGTGGATTACGTCTCTTGGAAGAGAAAGAATTCAGCCGAGGAAAATCAATACTTCTCTTTAAAAGCAAAAATCCGCGAGATTCAAACCGGCTTGGCTGAGGAGTCGAGGGTGAAGGGGGAGTTGGAAGATATCAAGCACAAGCTTTCTGTTTTTGAACAGTCCGGCCATGCGGAGATTCTGAAAACCATGCAGAAAAGGCGTCGCCAAGCCCAGGCAGTTGAAACGTGGGACAAGGGAATAAGCGATATCGGATCCCGTTTGCGCGCCACAGTAGAAGAATTGATTCCGGAAGATTTCGACGACACAGACTTTGACAAAACGCTTGTCGAGGATACAACGCTTATTGAACTCATTCAAAATCATCAGAAATCAATCAATGATATTGTTTCTCAAGTTTCAGGCTTGGCAGACATGGTGGATGCCGTTTTGGCGGATTGGAGAAAACAGAAAGACGGTTCCTCGTGGCAATCCAAGGTTGATGAGACCATGCGCGCTTACAAGGACCTTCAGGAACGATTGAAACAGGAAGGCGTTGCAGATCCTTCAGAATACGGCGAGCTCGTCCAGCGTCGTCAGGTGCTGGAGAATCAGATCAAGGATTTTAAGAATCGGAGAAAGCAGATTACCGAGCTTGAAGAACAAGCCTCGGCGTGTCTGGAGAGGATCGCCTCGCTTCGGAAGGAGCTCACTCAAAAACGGCGCGCGTTTCTCGATGAGGTGCTTGCCGGGAATCCCTATGTTCGGATAACGATCATACCCTATGGGGCGAAAGATGAGGTTGAGGATGAGTTTCGTCAATTGATTCAGCGTGAAACGGGTGGCTTTGAGAAAGACATAGATGGCTTGCTGGGCAATATCTATTCCGGTTCGCAGGATGCTTCAGAAATAGAGCAACGAATAGCTTCTCTCAAAAATACGGTCCAGGAAATCGCCCGTAATCCTCAGAATAGCCAGCTGGCGGACAAACGATTCGGCTCTCATCTTGCCAAATTACCCCCCGAGGCGCTGGATCGCCTGGATTTATGGTACCCGGAGGATTCGCTGGATGTCGAGTACAGCTCATCTGCCGATCGACAAACATTCCGTCCGATCCAGGAGGGATCGCCAGGACAGAAGACCGCCGCCCTATTGGCCTTTCTCCTATCCTATGGCAAAGAGCCCCTCATTCTGGATCAACCGGAGGATGATCTGGACAATCATCTGATTTATGACCTTATCGTGACGCAACTGCGGGAAATCAAACGGCGGAGGCAGGTGATCGTTGTAACGCATAATGCCAATATTGTGGTGAACGGAGATGCCGAGCTGGTTATTGCCCTGGTGGCACGCAACGGTCAAACGCAGATTGAAACCAGCGGGTCTTTGCAGGAAAAGACTGTGAGAAGAACCATCTGCGATGTGATGGAAGGCGGCGAAAAGGCTTTTGAACAACGCTACCGCCGCATCGCCCTGGAGGGTCGCTATGTTTGATAGTCCTGAAGAACTGTTGCGGAAAATACGCTTAGGAGAAGATACGTCCCTTGAATTGAAAACAATTCGCTTCAGGGGAGGAAAGGTCTCCGATCCAAAACGCGATGACCTGGCTGATGAATTGGCGGCAATTGCCAACACCCATGATGGTGTTGTGGTGTTCGGTGTGGATGACAAAAGCCGTGAAATTGTCGGTATCCCTGTGGATAGACTTGAAGATGTTGAACGGTATGTGTTCGAAATCTGTAACGAAAGCATCAGGCCCCCCCTATTGTTCCGCTCTTTTCGTATGGAATTGCCTGATAGTTCCGGCAGCTTGCAGGCTATCCTGAAGGTCGAAATTCCCCGAAGTCTTTTTGTTCACGAAAGCCCGGGAGGATACTTCTATCGCCAGGGAAGTTCCAAGCGGAAAATGCCGCCGGATTATCTGGCCCGTTTGTTTCAGCAGCGAAGTCAGGCACGTCTAATCCGCTTTGACGAACAGTCCGTACCCAATAGTGCCATGTCGGACCTTTCAGAACACCTGTGGCGGAGATTCACTTCCCGGTCGGATGAACCATCCGAAACGGTGTTGTTGAAACGCAATCTCCTTTCACGGGAAGAAAACGGCGAAATTCGTTGCTCCGTGGCAGGCGTGCTGTTGTGTTGTGAGCAGCCGCAAAAATTCTTGACTAACGCATATATCGAGGCTGTGCGTTATCGCGGCTTTAGACAGGATTCCAATTATCAGACAGACGCTCAAAAAATGTATGGCCCGCTGGATGCCCAAATCAATCAGGCAATGGCATTTCTGAAACGAAATCAAACCATCTACGCCGAGAAGAAACCCTACCGCATTGAAAAGCATCAGTTCAGTGAGCGCGCGGTATTTGAGGCCATTGTAAATGCGGTTGCTCATCGCGATTATTCGATTTTTGGTTCAAAGATTCGTTTTTTTATGTTTGACGATCGACTCGAAATCTATTCACCGGGCGCTCTTCCCAATACAGTAACGATAGATAGCATAGCCCTCCGTCAGGCAACCCGCAATGAGCTTATAACGAGCCTGCTTGCGGAGACGCCGATTGCTGAGTCTATCGGCAGTATCGGTAGAGGATTTTACATGGAAAAGCGTGGGGACGGGGTGCCGATCATCTTTGAAGAAAGCCTTACACTCAGTGGTCGAAGGCCTGAATATCGACTGATTGATGACGCGGAATTGTTGCTGACAATATGGGCGTTTCAACCGACTTAAGATCACGATAAAAAAGAGGTATCCGAATAAGTCTCATATTCCTTGTCCCGGGCCCGACCTGGTCCATCTCCATCCTGATCTTGAAGCGGGTGCGCTGATCGAGGCGTTGTTCGCCATCGATCTCGAAGCCAATGCCTCGGGTGACCTCAACGTCCCCGTGGTCAACCGGGATTCGGAAGCCTTCTTTCAGGCGAACTACCTTATGGCCAATCTGCGAAATCTCCTGGACGAATTGCTGGCCTCCCTTTCAGGCAAGTCCGTTTACAACCGGGTATTGAAGCTCCGAGTGCCCTCCGGCGGCGTCTGTTAAGCGGCGCTCCCGGGGCTAAACGGTGCGAGCTCAGCCGACCTCTGAACCTGTTCGCTACGCTACTTATACGCGTGAATACCGAGGCTGGGGGGGCGGCTCTTATGAAGCGATAATTATTTCCAGCGGTTTCCGCCAACCGGAATTCCTAAAACTCCAGGAGAGTGGACTGGATTTTCTCTATCGCAGGGTCAAGCTTTTCAACAGTACTCATTCGAAGGAGACGAAATGAAATCTTTCCGCCAAGCTTGCAGACTCTCAATTCTACTGTGTTCAGTCGTAGTGTTGTTGGCGACGAGTGCTTCGGCCAGCGAGTCGTCACGGCTTCTGTTAATTCTTGACGGGTCAGGTTCCATGTGGGGACGAGTGGATGGCCAGCCGAAAATCACTGTGGCCAAGAGTGCTGCATCCGATGTGCTCTCGACCCTGCCGCAGGAAATCTCCGCTGGGCTCATGTTCTACGGTCATAGGCGTAAGGGCGATTGTCAGGATATCGAATTGGTTGCCCCTTTTGGCACTGCCCGACAGCAGATGCTCGAGCAACTTCAATCCGTGAGCCCGAAAGGCATGACGCCACTGACTGCCTCACTGATCAAGGCTGGTGAATTGCTTGCCGGCGGAGAAGGCGAAGCGACCGTGGTTCTGGTCAGCGATGGCATCGAGACCTGCTCGGGTGACCCCTGCTCCGCGGTCGCCGCGCTGCGTGAAAAGGGTCTCAGACTGGTGGTTCACGTGGTTGGTTTCGATGTAAGAGGCGCGGCGGTTGAGCAGCTGAAATGTGTAGCCCGAGCTGGCGGTGGCGCCTACTTCCAGGCCGACGATACCCCCGGATTGCGCCATGCTTTGAGTGCAATCCGCACTACAGTGTTGGAACGCAAACCGGTTACTCCGCCACCGCCGCCGGTACAAGCGGCTGCTACACCCGGCGAGCAGACCAGCTCTTCCAAACGGGTGCGCATAGCCGGTCCTGGTACGGTCGTCCTGGCCCCGGCACCATGGGTCTCCATGCCGCCGAAACACTGGGCATTGATCGCCGCCGAGTCCGGGGAACGACGGGCGGAAGGCTCCGGAACGGAGGTCAAGGTAAAGGAAGGCGAGTACCAGATCCTTTGGAAGCAGAGCGAACACGGTCATAACGAAGTGGCCCTGACCGAAACCGTCACGGTTGAAAGCGGCAAAACCGTAAAGGTGGCCCTTGACACCGGTATCAAGCTGATCCTGCCCCAAGGGGTCAAGGTCCCCGAGTGGTGGGGTCTGAGAGCCGCTGGGGAACAAGTTCCCCCGGCGATCCTTTTCCGCCAGACTCTGGAACCGCAACTGGTCCCAGCCGGCAACTGGCAACTCGTCTGGAAGCATCACCAGCATCTCCCAGCCCTGGAACTCGGCCCGGTCACCATTGAAAGCGGGCGTTTGAACGAAATCGTCGTCGACAGTGGTTTCATGCTTCAACCAGCCGACTGGCTAAACAAGGAATTCTACTACTACGCACTGGTGAACGCCGCGGGGCAGCAAGTGGGCCGCTGGACGGACTTCGGGCCCCAGCTCGCCGCCCCTGGGAAATATACTCTGGTTTTACGGCCATCCGAACATGGTCATCAGGACATCGCCTGGGGTGAAATCGAAATACCCGCCCATGGCATTCTTGGGGTTCCCGTCAACTCGGGTGTTCGGTTCCTTCATGCCCAAGAGGCCAAACCGCCCTACCGGATTTTCATCACAGATGTGTCCGGAAGACGGGAAATCGTTGTCGCAGAGAACTGGGATCCGATCCCGGTCCCGCCCGGTCGATACCGCCTCGACTGGCAGCAAACCGAGCATGGCAGCAAACGCAACACCTTGGTCGACGACCTGAAGGTCGAGGTGGGAACCTTGGTTGAGGTTGAAATGTAGGCTGGGCAAAGATCGGCGAAGGGGAACGAACCAGGAGTTGAGGGTATAAAAACTGGTGTTACCTTCGCTTGTTGATAGAGAATTCGATGTAGCTGAAGTTTCCCATTTTCTATAGGGCATTATCCATATAGCTGATGGGCGGATGGATTGGCAGGAAGACCGGAATCTGATAGACACAGCGTAGGTTCTCTTCATGGGTGCCATATCGTCATGCAGAAGCAGCTTTCTGATCCGACGGGCTATCGCCTGAAAATCCATCGATGCACAAGCCAAAAAGGATCATATGAAGCGTAAACGCAAAAAAAGACGCACCATCTTCCTGGCATGCTTGTCGGTTTATGCCGTTTTTGCAGGTGGATGCCTGTGGTTACTTGCTGATTCAATTGATGAAAAGATTCTTCAGCTGCTGTTGGTCGGTCTCTTTCCGGTGTTCATGGTATCCTGGTGTCTTGGCTTGATCCGAGAGGGAGAAGTGGAGTTGCAGGGGATATGGTCGGTGGAGACTTCCTCAAAAACGGGCAGGGTAATTACCAGGAAGGATAACCCCTGGTCTTTTTGGTGCGGCATTGGGATGACGCTGGTTTTTGCACTTGCGATCGAAGGCGTTGTCTTCTTGGGGGTTTATCTGCGATGGATGGATTCCCGATGATAAGCCCTTTTCCCAGAGCTATGATTTCTTGTATGCAGGATACCGAAAACGATTTCTTCCTTCCCGAAGCGAGATAGCCACGGGAAGAGTGCGTCATGGACAATCAGGCACCAGTCTCCTCAAAACGGAATGGTGCCTTCAAGGTGGACGTAAGCCAAGATCGGATCCGGCTGGTCCAGTGCCGTCTTCCAGTCAAACGGTCGCAAGAGGTGTAGACCTTGGCGAAACGAAAGAACAACCGCTTCTGTCCGCAGAATGGGCGGCTGCATCAAAGGCGTGTTTCCTCCCATGCAACTCGGATGAGACTTTTGGACTTTTGGCGAGTCCATCAATTTTGATGATCTACTCGACAAAAGTCCGTGAGTTTCCAGCGAGCTGCAAGGAGGCGGGCACACCTTTTTCGCTGCATCGGAAAAACTCAGCCGCCCGAGCTCGTAAGGGTCGGGCATGTGGCCAGACTTCAACGATGGGGTATTTGGAATACAACAGCCTGTTATTTTAACAGATATGGATTGGGTACGTATGTCCGGCCCAACGGTCTCCGGCCGCTTCAAACAAGTATCCGCTGCAACATCAAAAGGCGTATCCCCCCCATGCTCAGGCCCGGAAATGCCCCAAAATCGGGGGTACAGCGACTTTTTTTTGCGAGGGCATCATCCGTATTGACTACGGGAAATCGCGGACCTAATGTAGTGATGAAACCTACTTATTTGGGAGGTTCTGATGAAAATCATCACGGCTGCAGATGCCAATCGCGAATTTTCCAGTTTATTGCGAGAAGTGCAAAAAGGTGAGGAAATTACAATTCTGTCAAGAGGGACGCCGATTGCAAGAATGATTTCAGTCAATTCTGCGATGCTGCCGAAAAATGAAATGAAAAAAAATCTGTTGTCCCGGTTGAAAGCCCAGGCTGTGACCGGATTTCGAAACTGGACCCGCGATGAACTTTATGGTGACTCATAATGCTCGTAGCCCTGGATACCGCGTCACAAATCAGGAATCATGACGCGAACGAGTCTCTTTGGCCCATCGCCATGGCCAGAACCTGCAGCGGATGGAACACGGGGTAGGGGAGGGCATGCTCGAACTGGAGCCTGCAACTGATGCAATCGGTCACGATGGCATCGGGGGCGGCTTTGCGTATCTTGGCGAAGAGCCGCTCGCCGAGGGCAAGCGATCGCTCGGAAAAGCCCTGTTTGAAGCCGAGACTTCCGCCCATGCCGCAGCAATCCATGGCACTACCTACCCGTTGGACGCTTAGGCTGGGGATGCGGGCCAACAGGGTTTCATAGGGAGAGCCGATCTCCTGTTCCCGCTGATGACAGGGAGCAAAATACACCATTCGCCGATGGGGTATTCTGGAGCCTGCGGCTGCCGGCGCGTCTTCCGGCATCCGGCCAAGCAGGTATTCGCCCACATCCTGAACCCGAGCGGCCAGTTCCATACGGTCGATGGGATCCAGTCCAGAAAACAGTCCGTCATCGATCAGCAGATTTTCGTACATCGATTTTTTCAGGGAAACGAAGCCCGGCTTTCCGGATTGCCGGTCCGGGATTCGGATTTCACCCGTCTCCGCCTGGATGTGGCGCTGGTATCCTTCCGAATAGCAAGCCCCCTGTTGCAGCAACACTTTCAGGGCATATCCGCACGTCGGGCACGAGCACACCGGCGTGTATCCCTCCCGAACCAGGCCGACCAGGACGTTCAGGTTGAACCGCATCCGATTCAGCGCGGTTGTCTGGTCGCCTTCCAGAAGAAGCGGCATGCCGCAGCATTGCTGCTCGGGCACATGGACGGCAATACCGTTTCGCTCGAGAACCCCGACTGCCGCGATAGCGATCTCCGGAAAGAAATATCCGGCCGTGCATCCTGCAAAATAGGCCACTTTCGGGGAGCGATCCATAACCGGTCGATCCAGTCCTTTTCGTTTGGCCCATGAAAAAAAATGTCTGGTTGGGATCGGGGGCAACCGGCGGTTTGGGTCGATGCCGATGCGGCTTTTAACTGCCTTTTCGATGGGGTCCTTACGAAGGAGCCGCAGAAGAGGGGGAGGAGCCAAGCCGCAAAGAAGGCCGATCCGCTGCACGTCGCTGAGCAGCCTTGCGCCGATCGTCAGGCCATTCTGCCGGACAGATACCGCCTTGTCCTTCAGAATGCCTGTCCGGATGTCCGGGCAGGGGCACAACCCGCAGAAGGTACACAGCTCGGCCAGTCGTCTTAGCGCATCTTCGTCGGGCTGTCGCCGGTTCTCGCACGATTGGTCGTACAGCCGAAAGAGCTCCGGGAACATCAGGCAGCTTTCATCCATCAGGAAACGGCAGGTGTCGCAATCGGAGCAGGAATCGAAGACCCATCGCATCGGGTTGCTGCCGTCGGTCGACTTGGGCAGAGGAGGCATCGGCGGTTTCTCGTCCGTTTCAGGGGGCATATCCCATGTGCTGAGCGGGGCCGTAACAGACCTCGAATACCGGCACTCAGTGGCGTTGAAGGGCTTTTTCGACCTGTTTGGCCAGCACCGTTTTCATGAATTCGAGCGCCTGTTCCCGATCTTCGTCGAGGGCGATGCGCAGGATTTCGGTGACTTCTTCCGCTGAAAACGCTACCTGAATGGGCTTGACGTTCATGGGGTTTCCTTTATTCCATCTCAACATCCGCAAAATGGAACCGCGCCAGGTAGGCATCGAGCTTCGCCTTGGCTTCCGGCGTGAGTTCCGGACAATTGGAGCTGTCCTTGACCCCTTCGGTTGCCCGGGCTGCGAACACCATGCATGTCGGCTCGCCGCAGGCTTTGCAATTGGTCTTCGGCAGCAGCTTCAGAATTTCCATGAGCTGAGGTCTGGGGGCCGCCTGAAAGCTGGGGGTGATCTCGGCCCGTCTTTCCCATACGTCATTGATCTCCCGTTTGAGCCATTCGACGATTTTCCTCGCTTCGGCCTCGTCTTTCAGGGCGTTTACGGCGATCTTGTTTCCATGAACGGTGATCAGTTTTCCGGAAACCTTGAAGGTGACCGACGGCGGCTCCTGGACATATTCGAAGCCGCCGAGGGCTGCATTCAAATAGGGCAGGGCTTCGGAGATGTCCTCTTGGAGATGGGCGAAGCAATGGACCGCCATGGCCTGGGGGTTGCATTTGGAATTGAAGATTTCCAGTTCGTAGTGTTCGAGCAGCATGAATGGCCTCCTTGAGATTTTCCAACATATCCGGTATCGGTGTGCATACGCTTATAAACGTTAAGGGTCAAATTGGACCTACAATTTCCAACCTATCAGAGAGGGAGACGCCATGAAAGAAAAGACCCAGAAGAATCTCTATACCGCTTTCGTCGGTGAGGCGAAAGCCTATTTCCGGCTGCTGGCCTATGCAGCGAAGGCCAGGGAGGAAGGCATCGCCCAGATCGACCTGCTCTTCCGGGCGATTGCGGAAGCCGAGCGTGTCCATGCCACCCGAAGCCTGAACCTTGTCCAGGAGCTTGTCGTCCAGGATACGGATACCAATCTGGAAAAATCCTTTCAACGGGAAAAAACCGTCAGTGAAAACGTCTATCCCGATTTTATCCAGGACGCCGAAGCTGAAGGCGAAACCGCAGCCGCCATTTTCTTCAGCCATGCCCGGGATGCCGAGGGCTATCATGCCAAACTGTACGAGCGCGCCATCATGAACGTCATCAAGGAAAAGGTGGAATCCTATTACGTCTGTCAGGTGTGCGGCTATGTGGCGGAACGGAAGGCCCCGGCCAAGTGTCCCGTCTGCGGCGCGCCGCAGGAGCAGTTCAAATCCGTCGAGGCGTGATCCGCTTTCAAGCCGGTTCCCCAATACCCGCAGCTTATGGCGTATCGGCTTGAAGCCTACGCCATAGGGCTTCCTGCTCCTGGCTCAATACATGCCTGCAATCGAGTTCGTACCGAAGGGTGCAATTGCTGATTTTTTCTTGTAGCATCGTCAGTTCCCGGTGCCTTGCCATGCACTCCTGCCGGTTGGGTCTGGATTGCCGCCACAGCATCTGAAATTCGGCCTTCCTGCTGAAATATTCGTTTTGAAGCGGAGCGAGTTCTTTCAGGTATCGGGCCTTCAGTTCTTCCAGTCGGCGGATTTGATCCTCACTCAGTCCAAGGGTGGCGATAGTGACGGGAGAGAGTAAATCCGGCTGTCCGGCAGGAGGGGCGTTGTCGGCATCGACAAGACACACGAACGGATACATGCCGAAGGCGACCAACGTCCCGATGATCCAGAGGATCGGTTGAATGATTTTTGGAGTGCGTTTCGTGTTGGGATTGCAACTCATGGGAACTTTTCCTGGCTCGTGTTGCTGGGAATCTGATGTTGCAATGAGTAAGCAAGCATGATGCCATATGTAGCCGTCTGCAGTCGGCAGTGGGCAGTGAATGACCGGCCTATTCATCGTGAAAATGCGAGATGCGTGGTGCGTAGTTCTCCGATCCGTCCCTCTACGACAGCGTTGAATGATGGATCGCATTTTCATCGACGGGGATGGCGAAAATCTTTCGCTATCATCATGTTGTTGTTCTTATCCTGATACTGCGCTTGACGTTCTTTTTCGCTTCAAACGGGTTCGACAAGATTGTCGATGGGTAAAAAAGTACCACCATCAGCAAACGGGACGTATCCTAACGACAATATTCGATATCACATCATTTCACAGCATCATTTCCAGTTCGTTTCTGTCGAACCGATTGGGCCGTCCCGGTCTTGGAAATTGATCCGCACGGTTCGACACCACCCATTGAATTGCTCCTCAGCGCTTTGCCCATGCCATATCCGCATCCTTTTCATGTTCTCGTTTTCGGGTAATCATCCTTCGGCACTGAATTTGCTTGTATGCTGATGCGATTTGCTGTAGTTTTGGCATCATTTATCGTCAATTGTCGTGGCGTGGTGTGCCGCCTCTGACGAAAAAGAGCCTTTCCTGATTGTTTGACCGATAAGCCGTTTATCAGCATCGATTTTGTTCAAGCTGAACCCGAGAGGACAATATGTGGATCGTTCGTCTTGCCTTACGTCGGCCCTACACCTTTGTGGTGGCCGCGCTCGTGCTTCTGGTGCTCACCCCCTTTGTTCTGCTGCGCACGCCGACGGACATTTTCCCGGAAATCAACATCCCGGTGATCAGTGTCGTCTGGGTGTACAACGGGCTCAACGCCAAGGAAGTTGAAAACCGGATTATCTTCAACCACGAGCGGATGATCAGCACCCTCGTGAACGACATCGAACATATCGAGTCTACGGCCTACAACGGCGCGGGGGTCATCAAGGTCTTTCTCCAACCCGGAGCTTCCGTCACCGACGGGGTTTCACAAATTACCGCCAGCGGTCAGACGATTCTCCGGCTTCTTCCACCGGGCATCAATCCACCGTTCATCATCCGCTACAACGCTTCCAGTGTTCCTATCCTCCAATACAGCTTGGCCAGCTCGAAATTTTCCGAACAGGAACTGCAGGATCTGGCCATGAACCGGGTCAAAGTGGGGCTGTCGACCGTCCGGGGCGCGTCCGTACCCTATCCTGCCGGCGGAAAGGCGAGGCTTGTGGCCGTCGATATCGATCTGGCGGCACTTCAGGCCAAGAATCTTGCGCCCATCGATGTGGTCAACGCCTTCAACGCCCAAAATTTCATGCTGCCAAGCGGCACGGCCAAGATCGGCGCAACGGAATACAGCATTTCGCTGAACACCAACCCCGAAATGATTGCCGCCCTGAACGATCTTCCCGTCAAAACCGTCGGCGGCGCCGTGATCCGGGTGGGGGATGTGGCCCAGGTGCATGACGGCTTCCAGCCCCAGCAGAACGTCGTCCGCCTGAACGGGATCCGGGGTGTTCTGCTGACGGTTCTCAAAAGCGGGGCGGCATCGACGCTGGCTGTCGTCGATGGCGTCAAGAAGGCCATGCCCCGCATCCTGAGCGGCTTGCCGCCGGAGCTGGACGTGAAGGAATTCGCCGACCAATCGCTTTTTGTTCGGGCGGCGGTCAACGGTGTCGTCAAGGAAGGGGTGATCGCCGCTTCGCTGACGGCATTGATGATCCTGTTATTTTTGGGCAGTTGGCGTAGCACCTTCATCATTGCGCTCTCGATCCCGCTTTCGGTGCTTACCTCTCTGGCCATCCTAAGCGCCCTCGGCGAGACCATCAACCTCATGACCCTCGGAGGGCTGGCTCTTGCCGTCGGCATCCTGGTCGACGATGCCACGGTGACCATCGAGAACATCCACACCCAGATGGATCAAGGCAAGGACAATATTCAGGCCATCCTCGACGGTGCCCAGGAAATCGCGCTTCCCGCCTTTGTATCGACCCTGTGTATCTGTATTGTTTTCATCCCGATGTTCTTCCTGAGAGGTGTGGCCCGATATCTGTTCGTACCGATGGCAGAGGCCGTCGTGTTCGCCATGCTCGCCAGCTATGCCCTTTCCCGTACCCTGATCCCCACGCTGGTCATGTGGTTCTACCGCAACATCAGCGGTGGGCACGGGGTTGCCGATCCGGCGGCTGTCTCCTGGTGGATGCGTCCTTTCGTGCGGTTTCAGGGGGCTTTCGAGAGGGGTTTCGAGCGGTTCCGATCCGGATACCGCAGCCTGCTCGGCATGGTGCTGAGCCACCGGATCGTTTTTTCGATCGGTTTTCTGATCTTTTTCGGCGGTTCCTGGATGCTGGTGCCCTACCTGGGGCAGAATTTCTTTCCGAGCGTCGATGCCGGCCAATTCCGGCTCCATGTCCGAGCGCCTGGCGGAACGCGGATCGAAGAGACGACACGGCTGGTGGATCGGGTGGAGGCTGTTGTCCGCGAGGTGATTCCCGAGCGGCAGATCGGGGGAATTCTGGACAACGTCGGCATTCCATCGGGTGGCATTCCCCTGACCTATCTGGACAACGGAACGACGGGGATGGCGGATGCCGATATCTTGGTATCCCTGCATCCGGAACACGAGCCTACCGAACATTTTGTCCGGACGCTGCGCGCCCGCCTGAACCAAGATTTCCCCGGATCGACGTTTTATTTCCTGCCGGCCGATATCGTGAACCAGACCATCAATTTCGGGCTGCCCGCTCCCATCGACATCCAGATCATGGGCCGGGACCAGAAGAAAACCCGTGAAATCGCCGACCAGATCGCATCGGAAATCCGGCGGGTACCCGGCGCCGTCGATATCCGCATTCAGCAGCCCGCCAATCAGCCGGAGCTGAAATTGACGGTCGATCGGACCCGCGCCTCCCAGATCGGGCTGACCGAGCGGGATGTGGCCACTTCGGTTCTGCTGAGCCTCTCCGGCAGCAGCCAGACCCAGGCCAATTACTGGTTGAACCCGAGAAACGGCATTCAGTATCTGGTGAATACGCGGGTTCCGGACTACGCCATCGATTCGTTGGAGGCGCTGAACACCCTGCCGCTCAATGTCCCCAAAGCCGGAAAGGGCAGCGCCCAGTTGCTGACCAATGTCGCCTCGATCGAACGATCCACCGGCTCTCCCATCTATTCCCATTACAACGTCATGCCGGTTCTGGACGTTTTTGTGGGCGTCAGCGGCCGGGATCTGGGCGGGGTCATGGCGGATATTCGGCCCATCGTCGCGAAGGCGGAAAAGCAATTGCCCAAAGGCGCCTTCATCGCGATCCGTGGGCAGGCGGATACGATGCGCACCAGCTTTCAATGGCTTGGCGTCGGTCTCGGGCTTGCCATCGTGCTGGTCTATTTCCTGCTGGTCGTCAATTTTCAGAGCTGGCTCTATCCCTTTGTCATCATTACCGCACTTCCAGGCGCTCTTGCCGGTGTCATCTGGGGCCTGTACCTGACCATGACCACGATCAGTGTGCCGGCGCTGACGGGCGCCATCATGAGCATGGGAGTGGCGACGGCCAATTCCGTACTGGTCATCTCCTTTGCCCGTGACCTGATGGCCCAGGGGCTCGATCCCCTGAGTGCGGTATGGAACGCAGGCGTCGCTCGGCTTCGTCCTGTGCTGATGACGGCTCTTGCCATGATCATCGGGATGTTCCCCATGGCCCTTTCGCTCGGAGAGGGCGGGGAGCAGAATGCACCGCTCGGCCGGGCGGTCATCGGTGGGCTGGTGATTGCAACGTTCGCCACCCTCTTCTTTGTCCCGGCCGTGTTTGCTCTGCTCCACAGAAGACCGTCGGAATCCATCAAAAGGCAGCCGGAGGTCAAGGTGGAGTCTATTGGAACAACGCCCCTTATCGAACAGGTATGAACATGGAGACACCATCCGAACATCCGGTTTTGACGGCCGATTCGCTGCAGACGGCCCATGGGCGCTCGCCATTCAGGATCTTGCTGATTCTGTTGCCGGTGCTGGTACTGATCATCGTTGGGATATTTGCCGGGCTTATTCCGAGATGGCAGAAACAGCATGAATTGCATGCCGAAGTCCGGGAAAAGGGGCTTCCCCCTGTCATGGTAGTCCACGCAAAACCCGCCGCAGGCACCGGCCAGGTGATGCTTCCCGCAGAAATCAAACCTTGGGTAGAGGCTCCGATCTATGCACGGATCAGCGGCTATCTCAAACAGCGCTTCGTCGATATCGGGGATCAGGTTCAGGCAGGGCAACTGCTGGCTGTCATCGATACACCCGAGCAGGCGCTGGAGCTGGCCAGGGCCAGGGCGCAGCTCGAGCAAGCGGAGGCAGCCCTCGGCATTTCCCGGATAACGGCGGCCCGCTGGGCGGAGCTCTTGCAGGTGAATGGGGTGAGCGAGCAGGACGCTGCCGAAAAACAGGCGGATTTCAAACTGAAGACCGCCCAGTGCAACTCGGCGAAGGAGGAAGTGCGCAGGCTCGAGCAGATACAGGCATTTACCCGCATTACAGCCCCGTTTTCGGGAACCATCACCCAGCGCAACATCGATGCCGGAGACTTGATCGTGGCCAATGGCGGCAAGGAGCTCTTTCATCTTTCCCAGACGACCAAGCTGCGGGTTCTGGTGCAGGTTCCCCAGCAGATGGCCAAGGGGGTCGAAATCGGTCAGAGCGCCGAATTGTCGCTTCCCGGGCAATCGGCGCGAAAATATCCGGCAAAGGTCATTCGAACCGCAGGCGTCATCCAGCCGGATTCCCGCACGTTGCCGGTGGAGCTGGCGCTGGATAACGCCAAGGGGGAAATTCTGGCCGGAAGCTATGCCGAGATTCGCCTGATCGATATGAAAGTCGGCAAGGTGCTGAGCCTCCCCGCCAATACGCTGCTGTTTCGCCCGGAAGGGCCCCATGTCGGCGTGGTGGAAAGCGACGGGAAGGTCGTGCTGCGCAAGGTGCAGATCGGCCGGGATTTCGGACAGACCGTGGAAATTCTCTCCGGTGTTCGGCCCGAGGACCGGGTGATCGTCAATCCGCCGGATTCGCTGAGCACCGGCGCTCTGGTTTCGGTGATGCCGGAAAAGCAGCCCGAGACACCATCCGAGAAGCAAGCCGTGAAACAACCTGAAAAACCGGATGAGAAAGAACCCCGAAAGCAGACGGAGAAGTCGTCATGAGAATGGCATCCGCCGGTCTATCGGTGCGTCGCCGGATCGGGCGGTTTCTGGCGGCGGGGTTCGTTCTGGTGTGCACAGGCTGCGCCGTCGGGCCGGAATATCGGCGGCCGGAAGCAACCGCCATTCCGGAAGCCTATTTTGGTGAGCTGCACCAATGGAAAATCGCAACGCCGAGCGCCCATCTGCCGCGCGGCAACTGGTGGGAAATTTTCGGGGATGACGAACTGAACGGGCTTCAGGCCGAAGCGCTCGTAGCGAACCAGAACCTGAAGGCTGCCGTCGCCCGATACGATCAGGCCCGGGCGGCGTTGAGCGTGGCCGAAGCCGCCCGGTTTCCGAGGCTGGGCGTGTCGGCGCAACCGGTATACCAGCACGATTCCAAGCATCGGCCTGTCGGGGGAAGACCCGATCAATCCTATGATGTCACCTCCGTTCCCTTCGATTTCAGCTACGAAATCGATCTGTGGGGTCGGGTGAGGCGATCGGTGGAGGCTGCGACGGCGCAGGCGGAAGCCAGCGCCGACGATGTCGAATCCATCCGGCTTTCCATGGAGGCCGAGCTTGCGGCGGCCTGGATCCAGTTGCGCTCCCTCGATGCGGAAAAGGCCATTGTGCAGGCCAGCATCGAAGTCTATCGGACAACGCTTCAGCTGGTCCAGCATCGCCGCTCTCTGGGCATGGTATCGGATCTCGATCTGGCGCAGGCGCAAACCGTGCTGAAGAGCGCCGAGGCGCAATTGACCGACATCGCTGTCCAGCGGGCCAAATACCAGAATGCCATTGCACTGCTCTGCGGCCGGACGGCCTCACTCTTCCAGCTTCCGGAGCGACCGCTTCCGATGGGTTCCATGGTCGTGCCGACCGGTCTGCCGTCGGAGCTTCTCGAACGGAGGCCCGATATCGCCGCTGCCGAGCGGCGGATGGCTGCAGCCAATGCCAGCGTCGGCGTTGCGACGGCTGCCCTGTACCCTTCTATCAAATTTTCCGGGATAGCCGGTTTTCAAAGCAGCGATCTGGTTCAGCTCTTCGACTGGCCGAGCCGGTATTGGGTCGTCGGGCCTTCCCTTTCCTGGCCGGTGTTTCAGGGCGGCCAGCTCGAGGCGGCCCGACGTCAGAGCATGGCCGCCTATGAAGAAACCGTCGCCCGGTACCGCCAGACCGTGCTCGGCGCTTTCTCGGAGGTGGAAACCAATCTGGCGGCCCAGAACCAGCTTGCCGAGGAAATCGAACAAGTTTCGCAAGCGCTCGCATCGGCCCGAAAGCAACTGGAAGTTGCCACCCACCGCTACCGGTTGGGGGTCTCGACGTACCTGGAGGTGGCCACAGCCCAGAATGTGGCCCTGAGCATCGAACGAAACCTGGCGCGGCTCAAGGGACAGCAATGGATGGCTGTGACGGCTCTGGTCAAATCGCTCGGGGGAGGGTGGGAATCGTGAATATGCTGCAGTGGGCAGTGGGCAGTCGGCAGTGGGTAGTGCGGCCCGTCACCCCGGTGAAATCCTGCCTCCGGCAGGAGGGTCCAAGAACTTGTCCAAGTCCCGCTCTCATGGAACTGAATTAAAGACCAGTCTTCGCGTCCTTGCACTTTTGGGCGATGATCAAGACTCGTTTTTCTGTTCTTGGCTCTTTTTTCCGGTTCCACTACAGGTTATAGTAGATTGATCGTATCTTTGAACCTCGGGATGAGCGTTCGACATCGCTTATCCCACAACCGATGGAGATGTGTATGACGAACCGTTATCCTACCCGATCGGGTTCTATCCGGTATGGTGTTTGTGTCACGCTTGCCTTGCTGTTCATCGGCATGACGGCGCTTTTTGCTGCTGCCGCAGATTCGCCCGAAATCCCGGCCAAAGGCATGGTAACCATGATCGATCTGGGCGCAGACCGTTGCATTCCCTGCAAGATGATGGCGCCGATTCTCGAAAAGGTGAAAAAGGACTACGAAGGCCGGGCGTTCATTCATTTCTATGATGTCTGGAAGGACCGCACACCAGCGGATCGCTATCGCATCCGGGTCATACCGACCCAGATCTTTTTCGACAAGGATGGAAAGGAAGTTTATCGGCACGAAGGGTTCATGAGTGAAGCCGACATCGTAGCCAAGCTGAAATCCCTCGGCGTGAAATAGGACTTGGAAAGGAAGCGCTGAATATGCTGGAAACGCTGATGTTGACGGTCAACGAATGGATGAGTTCCGGATCGGGTGTCGCACTGATCGGAAGCTTCCTGTGGGGGATGATCAGTGTGATGCTCAGCCCCTGTCATCTGGCGTCCATCCCGCTCATCGTGGCCTATGTTGGTGGGCAGGAAACCAGCGTTCAGCCCCAAAAGGCCGTCTGGTATTCGGCGGCCTTCACCTTGGGCCTGTTCATCACCATTGCCATCGTCGGCATCATTTGCGCGCTTCTGGGCAGAATGTTGGGCGATGTCAGTGCCTGGTTCCAGGTGGTGGTCGGCGCTGTGCTGATCTGGGTGGCGCTGGGAATGCTCGGTGTCCAGGCATGCTCGATGTCCGGTTCGCTTCTTTACCGGTTGAAGCTTCAGGGCATGTCAGGAGCTTTTGGGCTGGGGCTTGCCTATGGCGTGTTGTCGGGTTCCTGCACCTTCGGGTTCATCGCGCCGATTCTGGCCATCGTGACGGTGCAGCAGCAGGTTGCCACCGGTATCTTCATGATGGTGGTCTTTGCCATCGGGCATTGCCTGCCCATCGTCGTTGCCGGAAGCTCTACGGCCTTCGTCCGCAGGCTCACCGAAAACAGTGCCTGGCAGGGCGCAGGCGTTTGGTTTCGCAGGGGGGCCGGGGTGGTGATCGCCCTTTTGGGGCTATATTTTATTGTCAGCCCCTGGGCGACTGTGATGTCTTCCTGATGATGATGCATTCATCGATATCATCTTGGTTGCGTGGTTTGGAAGCACAAATTGTAACGGCAGCCCGCTCTCCGACTCAGGTCAGGTGAAGAGGATATTTTCGTTCAAGCGCTAAAGGAGGCTTTCGCCATCCAATATGCCATCTATGAGGCATTTATCGATACACCTCATAGACGGCATATTGAAACATCACCAAGGGATGATGCTACAAAGGATACCTCTCGCGTGAACAGATATCCTACTTTTCACGCGGGAACGGCCATGATGCGACGCCCCCTTCCATGACTTTGGCATTTTTCCAGCCGTTGTGTTTGAGAACCAGCGCAGCTTCATATCCCCTGAGGGCCACCTGGCAGAAACAAACGATCTCGGTGTCTTTATCCTGGGGAAGCTCATGAAGGCGGCCGCGAAGCGCGCCAACAGGAATCAGCGTTTCTCCGATGCCGAGACGCATTTGTTTGTATTCGGCAGGCTCCCGGACATCCAGAAGAAAGAGCTTTTCCTGGTTAGCCAGTTTCCGGTGAACATCCATGGAACTGATGCCGATCATGCGGCCCTTCATCTTGTTCTGCATGACATGGGCCGTAGCGATACCGTGATCGATGGCCAGTGAATACGGGGGAGCGTAGGGAAGATCGGCATTCACGATGTCTTCAACCGTCAGGTTTCCCTGAATGGCCATGGACCACTGGGCAATCTGTTTGGCGACGTTTCCGGGTCCGACACACTGGGCGCCCAGAATTTTTCCGGTTTTGCTGTCAGCCACCAGCTTGGTTACCAGAAGTTTGCCGCCCATAAACCCCGGTTTGTCCAGGCCAGCGTTGTTCACCGTGATGATATCGGGATACCCCAACCGTCTGGCCATCGATTCGGAAAGCCCGGTCGAACCGGCCGCATAGTCAAAAACCTTGCATATACCTGTCTGAATCGTTCCGGGGAATTTCACACAATTTCCCAAAGCCGCATTCTCTCCGGCTACCCGGCCCTGTAAATTGGCCAAATCGCCGTATGGCGCAAAAACTTTCTTTCCGGTAAGCCGGTTGACGGATTCCACGCAGTCTCCCACAGCATAAATATCCGGATCCGAGGTCTGCATATAGGCGTCGACCTCGATACCGCCGGTTTCGCCGATGGCAAGCCCCATATCTTTGGCCAGCTTCACATTGGGCCGGACACCGATGGCCACCACAGCCAGCTCACAGGGCAATTCCGTTCCGTTCCGGAGTTTTACGGCGGTCAGCTTGCCCTCTTTGCCGAGGAATGCGGCGACCCCGTTATCGGTGATGACATTCGCGCCCTTGCTTCTGACATGATTCTCCACCAGCTTGGCCAGCTCCCAATCGAGAAACGTCAGTAGCTGCGGCACCAGTTCGATGATGGTAATCTCAATATCCGCCAATTGAAGCGCTTCACTGGTCTCGACCCCGATCAGCCCGCCACCGACAATCACCGCTTTTTTGACGATACCTTCATCACCGATTTTTCTCAAAAAGTCCGCATCCTGCATCGACTGCAAGGTGGTGATCCCCTCCAGATCGATCCCGGGAATCGGCGGCATCAGGGGGGTGGCGCCGGTGGCGATAATCAATTTGTCATAGGTCAGCTCGCCCGTTTCACCGGTTATCGTATGTTGAAAAAACACGATATGCCGGTTCTTGTCTACGGCCGTCACTTCGGTATTGACCCGCGCATCGATGTCTTTGGCGCTCTTGAAATACACCGGATCCCGTGTGATCCCCGCGGGATTGCTGAGAAGCATGTCC
The DNA here is from genome assembly GCA_964549995.1 of uncultured Desulfatirhabdium sp. Classification (GTDB taxonomy): domain Bacteria; phylum Desulfobacterota; class Desulfobacteria; order Desulfobacterales; family Desulfatirhabdiaceae; genus Desulfatirhabdium. The sequence continues at coordinate 55,458 of CAZJXF010000002.1, forward strand.
CGATTATCGAAAAATCCGCCGACATAATACGGATATCCACAGGATGCCATGGAAAGCTCCGCGTTTTTCTGGAACATGATCACTTCTGCATCGGGGTCAACCCTTCTGGCTTTTGCAGCCGCCTTGGGGCCTGCCGCAGATCCGCCGATAACGACAATCTTTTTTCTTCTTTCCAATGTACCGCCTCCGTATAATTGTTCATACATACGATCCAGTCAGGAACACAACGCATATAGCAGGCCTGAATGGAAATTTCGTTCTCTTGCCTGCATGCAGGTAACACACCGCCCCGGAGGACATGGATTTCCACTCATGCACGCTAACCACATGTCCCCGTATAATAATCCGATTATCTTGCATGGCAAGTATGACGGAATTGTTCACAGTTCGAATGCTTGCTGGAATATGATTTTGATGGCAAAATGAAACGCAATCCACCGGCATCAGCGAAGCCTGCCCCGGGCATTCACCGGCAGCGACTGCCGGAAAGCGTGCGGATGCGGGCATGCCATACGGATGAAATCGACATCCCAAGGAGAAACGCCAAGTTCATTTTTCAAAGCTTCTCGGCATGATCTGTGTGGAAAAGAAATCATGTCCTGGTCTGCCTCGTCGTATTCGCTTTCGATAACATCGGGAGGAAGATTCGGTATGCGGGATGCGCCGTCCATTGCTTGGGTTTTGGCTGTCATTACGATTGTTCTGATGTATATTGTGCTGTCCCCCCGCAGGCGAAAGAAAATGCGATGGGGAAGGACAAGTATCGCTTACCCGATGTCATCCTTTGGGGCTTTTGCCTGTCTTGGCGTACTGTTGTTGCTGGATGCCGCCGCTTTCGGCATGTTGCCCTTTGGTGTCATTTTTCTCAGTGTTCCGCTTTTGGCGTGTGCGGGCGCTTATGATGCTTATCGGGATAACCGCAAAACGAAACATCGGGACAGCCTATCGCCTGAAAATCCGTCGATGCGGAAGCGTAGAGGATGATATGAAGCGCAAACGCGAAACAGACGCGCCGTTTTCTTCGCGGTATTGTCTGCTTATGCCGTTTTTGCAACTGGATGTCTGTGGCTGATTCCCGTTGATCAGTCTTTTTTTCAGAACGATCCTGTTCTTTACCGTGGAACAACAGAGGGGGAAACCGATGAGCGTTTATGTGGCTGCGCATCCGCTGATCCGGCACAAGCTGGGGCTTATGCGGGAAAAAACATATCTACCAAGGACTTCAGGGATCTGGCAGCGGAAGTGGCGCGGTTGCTGACCTATGAAGCCACCAAGGATATTGAAACGGAAAAACGGACGATGGTCGTCTTTGCCATCGGGCATTGCCTGCCCATCGTCGTTGCCGGAAGCTCCACAGCATTTGTCCGCAGGTTCACCGAAAACAGTGCCTGGCAGGGGGCAGGCGTTTGGTTTCGCAGAGGGGCTGGGGTGGTGATCGCCCTTTTGGGGGTCTATTTCATTGTCAGCCCATGGACCACGGCGATCACCTCCTGATGGATCCGCCAAAAATCCGATGCTTTTCTTGGACCCGCAGGAGGGCAGGCCATCTGGAATTCCGGCGCCGAACCGACTGAACATGCCGGAATCCGGACGGATCATGGCAGAGGGACGGTGGTCACGCCCATCGTCTCCAGGTATCCGGCGCGAGCGGCCTGATCGATGGGGAGCCATGTATCGGGAAGAGCAGCCGTGACGAAGGCTTTCTCTTCGGATGCCGTGGTTCCGCCCAACAGCAGGGTGTCGCAGGATGTGGTGTCGTTCAATGCGAAGGGATCGATGCGGATGACGGCAATGTCGTCATGAAGAAAGGCGGCCTGCCTAAGTCGTTGCACCCCATCCAGAAGCGAATCCAACCACGCGTTCGGATCGTTCATCTGTCGAAAGACATGCGATCCATATTCGTCGCCGTTTTGCATGAGTACATCGGTCAGCCCATCCGATGCCAACAAAAGCCGGCTTTCCGGTGTCAGGGGAACGTGAACGGGAAGAGGAGCGGTCGACATTCTGCCCACAAAATGCATGTCGACGGGATTTCGGTAAAGAAGGTTTCCGGTTTTTTCATCGAAGATGCACAGGGTGCTGTCGCCACCGGAGATGACGACCGCCTCGGGTCTGGGATCCATTCGAAGCTGAACGCCTACAAAAGTGGCCTTTTGGACATAAGGCTGGCTGCTCCAGGCGGATTGCAGACATTCTGGCCAGGGGGCGGCAAAGATCCGGGCTGCAATCGCCTGCAACAGCCTCCTGGATGCCTGGGGGGATCGTTCGCTGGCATCCGACAGGGCAAAGAGGCGATGACGGACATCCAGCAGGAGGCAGTCCCCGTTTCCAAACATCCCATCGTTTTTATCCCAGCTGCCGACAAGGGCCGCAGTTAGGGCATTGCCAAAACGAACGCTGCGAAGAGCCGGATTGACGAGGATCGTCGGCTTCATGATGGGACGGCAGGCCATCCGTCCGGAAGCTGCTCGATCAGATGGATCAGGCGATCGAGATCGTTGGATGCGATTTTCGGAAGGTGGCTATCGGTGAAATCGTCCGTCACAATGGCTATCAGCAGCGGATCGGATAGACACAGCGGCGCATCGGCGACGGCTGACCGAAACACCTCGATCTTGGGAATCGGCTCCTTTTTGAACCCTTCCACCAGGACGATATCGATGTCGTCCAGATGCGACAAGACGGCCTGCAATCGGTCCGGAACTCCCTGTCTTGAGATCACCATTTCACCGGGTGCGGAAACGACGACGGCATCTGCACCGCTTTGTTTGTATCGCCAGGTATCCTTTCCTTCCCGATCCATATCGAAGCCATGACCGGCATGCTTTACCGTGGCCACCCGATAGCCCCGTCGTTTGAGTTGCGGAACCAGTTTTTCGATGAGTGTGGTTTTTCCGGATTCCGAAGAACCGACGAAACCGATGATTTTTTCCATTGCCTATCCTTTGGAGGGTCTGGTAATAGAGCTCGTCCAAACATGATGGACTCGCAAAAAGTCAGGTGCTCTTGTTTAACCCGCAGGAGAGCGGGTGCATTTTGCTTGCGCAGCGGAAAAACTCAGCAGCCCGATCTCGTAGGATCGGGCGGATGGCCAAGATGGAAAAGATGGCTTTGTGAAAGGCAACATACGGATTTTCAATGCAAAATACTTTAAGTGCGTCCGCCCGATCCAACGATATCCGGCTGCTTCAAACACGTTTCCGCTGCTTCGCAAAACACCACCCGCCCTCCTGCTGGAAGTCCGGCATTGGAAGAAAATCGGTAGGAGGCGACTTTTTGCGAGACCATGAAACATGAGCCGTTTCAGGGGAGCATCCGATGGGGATGCATCGCTGTTACTGATATGCCGTAGGCTTCGGCTTGTCAACCCATAACCAACTCATGAGAACATGGCTGTCCCGCCCATCATCGAATTGAAGCAGCTGACCAAACGGTTTCGTAACCAGACGGCCGTCGACCACGTCGACCTGGAGATTCCGGAAGGGATTTGCTTCGGATTGCTGGGGCCGAACGGCGCCGGGAAGACGACGACCCTCGAAATGGTCGAGGGAATTTTGGAGCCGACCAGCGGCGACATCCTCTATCGGGGAAAGCCGCGTGACCGATCGTTCGCCGAGGAAATCGGCATCCAGCTTCAGCAGACCACGCTGTTGTCCTTTCTGACGATCCGTGAAACCCTCCGGGTTTTCGGTAAATTGTATCGTCGGAGCCTGGACATCGACGAGCTTCTGGCCCTGTGCCACTTGACGGAGATCCAGAAACAGTACAACGACCGCATTTCCGGCGGTCAGCGGCAGCGTCTGATGTTGGCCATCGCTCTCGTCAACGATCCCCGATTGATCTTTCTCGATGAACCATCGACCGGCCTCGATCCCCAGGCTCGGCGCAATCTCTGGGATATCATCGATTCGATCAAGGCCAGGAAACGCACCATCATCCTGACCACCCATTCCATGGAAGAGGCCGAGCGGTTGTGTGACGATATCGCCATCATGGATCAGGGGCGGGTGATCGCTCGGGGAGACATCCCTTCTTTGTTGGCAGCCCATTGTTTCGATGCGGCTGGAAACCGGCTTTGCGAACCCAATCTCGAAAACGTGTTCCTGCGCCTGACCGGCAGGCAGCTTCGGGAATGAAGATCCGACATGAGATTTCAACGGATGTGGGCCATTTTGATGGCCAGAAATTTGGAGTATTTTCGGGATACGGCCGCCTTCGGGTGGAATTTCCTGTTTCCGTTTCTCATCATCGCAGGATTTGCGCTTCTGTTCGGGGAACGCTCGCTTCAGGAACACAAGGTCGGTGTCTTTCCGTGTTTCGGAGAGCCGGTGAAACCGGAAACGCTTCATCTTCCCGCCGGATTTCGAAACGATCCTTTCGTCGAATTCGTCTGTTTTCCGTCAGAAGCGGAGGGATTGCAGCGGCTGAGACACCACAAGATCGACATGCTGGTTCAACAGGGCGAGCCCCCCATTTCGTATTGGATCAACGAAGATACCCCGAGGGGGCACCTGCTCGAACGGTCGCTGATGGCCTCTCTTCAACCCGATCCTCCCGCAGATGCTCTCCAGCGCCGGACCGTCGATGGTCGATCGATCCGCTATATCGACTGGCTTTTTCCGGGGATTCTCTGCATGAACATGATGTTCAGCGCCTTGTGGGGGGTCGGGTATGTGGTTGTCCGCTACCGGAAGAACGGTGTCCTCAAGCGGCTGAAGGCAACTCCCCTGACCGCCTTTGAATATATCGGTGCGCAGGTCGCCTCCCGGATTTTTCTACTGATGGTTACGCTGTGTATCGTGTGGGCGGGTTGTGCATGGATGTTTTCCCTTCAGGTGGCTGGATCCGTTGTGGACCTCTTCATCGTCTTTCTGTTGGGAAGTGTGTGCATGACGTCTTTGGGGATGATTCTTGCCGCACGGGGAACGAGCGAGGAGTTTTCGAGCGGGGTGCTGAATTTCATCACCTGGCCGATGATGTTTCTGTCGGAAGTCTGGTTTTCCATCGAGGGTGCGCCCCAATGGATCCAGCGGTTTTCGAGCATGCTGCCCCTCACCCACCTGCTTCAGGCCGCCCGGGCCGTCATGAACGACGGGCAAAGCCTTGCGGACGTTTCCAATCATCTGACGGTTCTTGTTGGGATGACGATCGTCTTTCTGGGGGTAGGGGTATCGCTGTTTTCCTGGAACAAATGAAACGAACAGCGCTGTTCCAGACGTCGGATTCCAGAAGTCGGATTCCGGTTGACAGAAATCGGTGGATATCCTATATAGAGCCGCCTTCCAACCGCAATGCGCCCGTAGCTCAGCCCGGATAGAGCGCCGGACTACGAATCCGTAGGCCGCAGGTTCGAATCCTGCCGGGCGCACCAATCCAAACAAGTCGTTCATCCAAAGTGTCGTTCCATCCGTATGGGTTGATGGCCTCGCAAAAAGTCGCCTCTTACCGATTTTCTTCCAATGCCGGGCTTCCAGCAGGAGGGCGGGTGGTGTTTTGCGAAGCAGCGGAAACGTGTTTGAAGCAGCCGGAGATCGTAGGATCGGGCGGACGCGCTTCATCCACTTTTGGATGAAAAACAGTAGGTTGCCTTTCAGAAAACCTTCGTTT
>CAZJXF010000003.1:0-56431 GCA_964549995.1 uncultured Desulfatirhabdium sp.
CGTTTGTGTGGAGAAAACGCGAAGTCAAAGGCAGTCAACTTAAAAATACTATCGTTAACTTATGCAATTAGACACTAGGATCGATTCTATTTCGTGTTCATTCGTGTTTATTCGTGACCATTCGTGGTTCTACTCCAAAACGATCCGCACCTTGCCAGGTTCCTTGCCTTTAACAAGCTCTCCCAGGTATTCTTCAAAGCGTTTTTTAAGCTCCGCTGGGGTGGCCGGTGAGCCGCCCGAGAGCAGGGCATCGCGCAGGTCCGTGATCTTGACCGAAACCTTGATGAGCCCGGAGAGCACCTCCTGCAAGGCGTGGATGAAGTCCTGGTCCAGGTCGTCCGGAAGTCTCCGCTTCTTGATGAAGCCGTCCACCAGCTTGCGCGGCTCGGGCTTGAGCAGGCTCAGGTTCCCTTTGGTGGTCGGATCTTCGAGGTTGGCGAGCAGCGTCTGGGTCCAGTTCTCGACCAGCTTGTCCAGTTGTTCGTCCAGTTGTTGAAGCACAGCGGCGGCGTTGATGAGGACTGAGGACTGAGTGCTGAGCACTGAGTCCGACTCATCCCTCAGTCCTTTCACCTCAGTCCTGGCTTCGGCCGCAGGCCGGAAGCCACAGTGCGGGCAGACCGGCGATGCCTCCAGTTCCTGCTCGGTGAGCGCAAAGCAGCTCTTCAGGCCAGCCAAGCGGTTCTGGAAATCGGTCAGTTGCTGGCGGGGCATCAGGTCTATGGTGGAGAGCTTCTGCAGGTTCTTCAGCCGCTTGTCACCCATGAGCTGGGCCTTGCGCTTGTCCTCGTTCACGCCGAGACGTGCCTTTGCGTGCATGGAAAGGTAGGCCAGCAGGTAGGCCTTCTTGAGGTCTCCGAGCTTGTGCTGAGTCCGCTGGCGAAAGGTGGCCGCGTTCCGCTTGGCCGGATCGCTGATTTGCGTCAGAACCTCGTCCCGCGCTGTCTTCATCTTCTCGATCCACTCGTGGCCGGTGGGTAGGACCGCCTCGGCGGTGGAGAGGTACGAGGCCGTGGACCCGAGATCCGCCACCAGTTCCTCGAGCGACTTGATTTCGGCCAGGGAATTGAGCCCATCCTCATGGGCGGTTACTCCCGAGTCGTCATAGCGGAAGTTCTTGAGCTTACCTGTCGTGGTATAGGCTTGCAGGGATTCCAGAAACGACTTCGTCGTTTCCAGTTGCGATTTCCGAGTTGCGAGACCCGAGTCTGAATACAGTCGTTGACCCCAGAAATGCAGGCCGTCTTTCAAGGCTTGCTGTGTCAGGACAATCTCTTCGACATACTTGGTGACTTTGGCTTGCAGCTCCTGAACCGGCTCGTCCTTGCCCTGAGTGACCAGTTGCGCCATGCCCGGCGTGAGTCCGAGAAGTTCGAAAAGGGCTTCTAACGCTTTAATGTTCCAGCCTTTAGGCTTTTCAATATGTTTGAACTGGATCAAGGTATCCAGGCTTGTCGCGGCCAATTGGGGCAGTTTCATTGCATCGAACTTGTCTCCTGGAACAGCAAGTACCAGGAGTCCCTTGTGGACTAACGCAGCAAGCACCACCACAGCCCATTCGGGTTCGAGGCGGAGTGATTGAGGAGCGAGATATTCCACGCCGAGGACGTCCTGAATTAGTTCGGAGCGGTTGACTACCTGTCCAGGGCCCTTCTTATTGGCGACATCGAGGATGTATTTGGCGTACTTGGAACTGGATGGATCGAGTCGCTCACCATCGAGAAGCTCCAGGGCATCCAGCACCGCGGTGGCTTGTTTAGTGATATGTGATGAGGGGTAGGGGCTGATTGAGCGAGCACTAATGTTGGCAATGGCACGAAGGGCGTCTTGAGCAGCTTGTTTGCGACTGGCGCTGGTGATCAAAACGGAAAAACACGGATAATCAGGGGCTTGCTCAGAAAAATGCGATCCGAGGCAGATGCCCGCGGTGGTATTCACCAAGTCGCGGAAGTTGATGCGCTCGTGGGAACCAATACCGGAAAGCTCCCGGATGGACCTGCCTTTGGCCCATTCGGTCAAGGGCTTTGTGCGCCCCTGGTAGGTGACCTCGAAGGCCGTGGCCATGTTTTTCTGAAGCCACTGCACGAGGTTACGCAGGAAGTTTGAGGCCTTGGATTCGTAGGTGGACTTGGCATGGCCAGAGACGGTGGATGCAAGGTCCAGGGCAGCGGCGTAGCTTCGAAGCGCAGTGCGGAATTCTTCGTCCGTGTTCGTCAGGCGCAGGAACAGCTCCTCGGGTTTCTTCTCGTCCTTGAAACGGGGCGAGTCAAAGGGCTGGATGAAATAGATGTAGAAATCACGTGGTGGCACCGCCGTGGATCGCTCATTGGGTGCGCCGAAGAAAAGGTATCCCTGGCGCGCGGCCTTGCGCTCCAGCCATTCGAGTTCATGCTGCCAGATCTTGTAGCCGGTCACGTAGGTCTGGTCGGTGCATTCCATGACCCGCCGAAGCGCCTCGTAGTAGTAGCGGTCGAGTTGCGAGGAATCGAGGCTCTCGGCCCGCTTCTCGATCAGCGCGTCGAAATCGTCGGTCTTCTTGAGGTCCAGGTAATACTGGCGGTTGTCCGGATTGGAGGAAATGAACTGTCCGCTCACCGTCTTGTGGATTTCCCGCAGGACTGTCTCCACCTGGGAGAGCAGGTCGTCGGCCGGATCACCGCCCAGTTCCTCGATGCCCGGCTGGAAGAGGCACAACCCGTCGCGCAGTTCTTCCGCCGTCGCGCCCAGGGGCGCGTAGATGTCGCCGGTTGTGAGCCGATGGACGGACAGCGCATGGATGAGCTGGGTCGCCATGGGCTTGTAGGCCGGGCGGGTGAAGGCCTGCTGGATGCGCGACTCGAGCACCATGCTGCAATCGATGACCGCCTTGATGTCCGGAACGGCGCGGAAGGACGGGTTCTCGCGCAGGGTCGTCCAGTAGCTGTCATAGGCGATGACCCCGGGCCTGTCGTCGGGTACGTTCTGATTGAGGAGCTTCTTCATGGCCAGGGACAGGGTCTTGAGCACCTCGCGCTTTTCCACCGCGGTGACCCGCTCGAAGGTGTCGATGTAGTCGGGATGCACAGGAAAGAGGCGCACGAACTCGTCCATGCGCTCATTCATGCGGCCGTAGAACTTGGCGAAGGGAATCAGGTACTCCCGGATTTTCACCTGCTGGTCGGCGGTCTTCTTAAGCAGACGCTCGGCCACCACGAACTTGACATCCTTGCGGGCGATGAGGATTTGCTCGAAGCGGTCCTTCACCCGGCGGATGCTGTCGGCCACAAAGGAAAAGCGGGGGCTGTCGAAAATGGCTTCCTGAACACCGGCGATGAAACGGAATCGCAGGTCCTTGCAGACCTCGCCGATCTCGCGCAGGAAGTTGAGATCGAGGATGAGTTCATGGTCCTTGCGGGTGCGCAGGTAGTCGAGCAGTTCGTCCACCACCAGGAGCAGACCGTGGTCGGGATGTTCCTGGTGGAAGGCGGTCATCATCTCTTCGAAGGAACGCTTGTTGTTGGACACCTTATCCGCGGGCGGGAAGGAATAAGACACGCCCATTGCGGCCAGGTGCTCCTCCAGTTCGGCCACGAGGATGTCGCGCAGGGACATGGTGGTCGCGCCGATCTCGGTCCGGACCACCTTGAAGCGCCCGCTGATCTTGCCCGCGGCGCTGGCCACGCTCTTGTCGTTCAGATGCGTTGCGAGATCGCCGTTTTCAGCCAGGGCGGAGATCACGGACATGAGGTGCGATTTACCGGTGCCGTAGTTGCCTATGACCAGCAGGCCCTTGTTGTCCATGGGCTGGTCGAACTGAAGCTGGGGAACGACCAAGCTGACCAACTTCTCGGCCATCTCCGAGGAGATCACGTAGGTCTCGACAAGCTGCCGGGCAGCGGCGGCCTCGTCGGCGTCCCGTAGCTGGACCACGGACTCGATAGGCTCGAATTGGATCAGGTCTCCATATTTGAGGCTCGCCATCCCTGGCTCGCCCCCATCGGGCGAGCCTTTGGCGCGTCCAAATTTGCTATCCTGCAAATTTGTCATTGCGACTGCCCTCCTGCGCTTTCGTTCCTTGTATTCATGCAACGGCCTCCGGGTTCACCACCAGGAAATCTCGTAAGGGATATCGTTTGTATTCGGGGTGATCCGGCGTCGCATAGACCATGTGCTCGCCGTCGATGGTGCCGCTCCAGGCCGCGACTACCGTCTTGTTCCGCGAGAGCCCCTGCAGAAGCCGCAGCGGGTCCTGCTTGAGCGAGACATCGAAGAGGACCTCGATGTTGTCCAGAAGAACCACATCGGTTGCGGATGCGCCCACGATCTCCGCGAGGAGGCGGGGCAACTGCAAGGCACGCTGGCGCCCGGTGAGATCGAGCATGCGCCGGGAAAGTTCGAGATTGACGTTGACCAGCGGAGCCACCGTGCGTTCATGAACATCCTGGAGTGCGGCGGTCTTGCCCGAACCGGCCGGTGCCACCAGCATGACAAGCCGGTAGTACAGCTCTGCAGCCTGTCCAATTCTTCGTATGACTTTGTCGGCGAGTAGTTCCACCATTAACGATCTCCTCCTGAACCGGGCTCGTTTGCTCGCGTTTCTTCAAGCCAGTGGTCAATGGCTTCTTTTCTGAAACGCCAGTGCCTGCCAATTTTTTGGGAGGGGATCTTGCCTTCCCGAACGAGTTTGTAGAGTGTCGACTTCGGTATTTTCAGGTAGCTAGCCAGCTCTTCTATGGTCAGTACATCACCTGGTTTTTCATCCATCAAGTGCACCTCTCTGATCTCAGGGCAAAGTTCGATCCAGCATATCTCATATCATTTATGTAGTTAACAGTTATTGACAGTTGCTGTCAAGCGCTATTGGAATCGCAGAGGGAAAATCAGCGCCAGATTCCGTCGGTTATCTCCTTGATGTTCTCGGTCCAGCGATCCCCAACCACGTAAAGCCAGGTCGAGATAACGGTTCCGTTTATCCAGACGGATACCAGGACGCGGCCGCAGAGGCAGGGTCCGCCAGGGTGGAACCTTTCCAGCCGGTCAATGGGGAAAGAGATTTTGCCAGAGGCTTGTTGCTGGCAGCTACACCTGTTCGGTGCACATGATCGCTGGGCGAGATTTGCGTTCGTCCGGAAAGACCGCTTCGATGTCGAGGGTGCCGCCCTCGAAGATTAGGCGGTCGGTGGGGGTGAGGTCGGTGCTGTAGCGCTTGGTGATGCAGTAGCTGACCGAGTTCTGCATTTGGACGACGGCGAAGACCCTGTTGGTGATGTTGTCTCGGATGATGCCTATGCCCCGGCGGCGGTAGTCCAGGTAGGCTCGTTTAAAGTCGCCGAAGCCGATGGGCAGGATCTCGGAAGCCACGACAGGCATGTTGTCTTTGGTGCGCAACGGATAGCCCAGGAGTAAGCAGTAAAAATTGGGTTGATTCCATGATGTCGCCGCGGTAGGGATGCACAAGGAGGTTTCTCATGGAAGCTGTTCCGGAAATTCGCATCCAAAGGATGACAAACCGCTCCGTCCAATCGTCCGGGAAGTTTGTGCTCTACTGGATGATCGCAAACCGTAGGCGACACTGGAATTATGCGCTTCAGCGGGCGGTTTGGTGGGCCGAAGAACTCCAAAAACCGCTTGTCATCCTGGAAGCGCTCCGATGCGACTATCCGTGGGCAAGCGATCGGATCCATGTTTTCATCCTGCAGGGAATGGCCGCAAACGCGCTCGATTTCGAGGACTTGTCCGTCACCTATCATCCTTATGTCGAACCGGAGCTTGGCGCTGGAAAAGGCCTTCTTGAAACGCTTTTTCCTCATTGCGCCGTTGTCGTGACGGACACCTATCCGTGCTTCTTCCTACCCCGCATGGTGAAGGCTGCAGCCGACCGGTGTCCGGTGCTTCTGGAATCCGTCGATTCCTGCGGCATTGTTCCGCTGGCGCTTCCGCCCAAAGCCTTTTCTGCTGCGCACCTGTTTCGTCGATGGTTTCAGAAAAACTCCGATCGATGTTTGAAGGACATGCCGCTTGCCGATCCGCTGAAACAGGCCCGATTGCCGGAGCCGGTTCCGATTCCGAAGGCCGTCTCCGAACGATGGCCTTCGGCCTTGGGGTACCTTCGGGGGATGAAGGACGATTGGCTGCGCATCCTGCCCATCGATCATCGGGTTGGTCCCGTGGAAACGGTCGGCGGTTCCCGTGCGGCCCGGCAAAGACTTGCCTCGTTTTTGAAGAGGATCGACAGCTACGCCATGGAGCGCAACCACCCCGATGAAGATGCGACCAGCGGCCTTTCGCCTTACCTGCATTTCGGTCACATTTCGAGTCACGAAATCCTCCACCAAATGATGGAACAGGAAGGGTGGACGATGGACCGGCTTCAGGAAACGCCGAATGGTCGGGCCACCGGATGGTGGGGGATATCGGAAGGTGCCGAAGCCTTCATCGATCAATGGTTGACCTGGCGGGAAGTCGGGTATCATTTCTGCTACCATGAGCCCCGGTACGAACGATGGGAAACCCTGCCTGCCTGGGCGAGAACGACGCTTGAAGCGCATGCCGGAGACAGGCGCCCCTACCTGTACGACCGAAAGGAATTTGCATCCGCCCAAACCCACGATCCTGTATGGAACGCCAGCCAAAGGCAGCTTCTGCAGGAAGGACGGATGCACAATTACCTGCGGATGCTCTGGGGGAAGAACATTCTGCACTGGAGTGCGACACCTCAAGATGCGCTTGACGTCATGATCGAGCTCAACAACCGCTATGCGCTGGATGGACGGGATCCCAATTCCTACAGCGGCATCGGATGGGTGCTGGGACGATTCGATCGGGCCTGGGGGCCGGAACGACCCGTTTTCGGAAAAGTGCGTTACATGAATTCGGCGAGTGCCATGCGGAAATTGCGGATGGAGGGATATCTGAACCGATATGGACAGTAGATCGCCACGATTCCTTGTCGAAAAAAAAAGACCGAAGCCGGAATTTGAATCGGTACGGCTTCGGTCATCGGTAAGACAGGAAAACGGATTGTGGCTTTTTGGCAATGGATGGAACCAATGCCTCAAATCTTTTCAAAATACTGTTTTTCAGCACCGCACTTCGGGCAAACCCAATCCTCGGGCAGTTTGTCGAACGGGGTTCCAGGTGCAATGCCGTGTTCCGGGTCGCCGATTTCCGGGTCGTACACATATCCACAGGGGCATTCGTATTTGTCCATACCTGTTCTCCTTTCTCGATAGGGATAAAAGTAAAAGATGGATCCACTTTTCGGATAATAGCTACCGGATCGAAAAAGTCAAAAAAAAGAGCATCTCCCTCCCATGCTCAGGATCGGGAATACCCCATAATCGGGAGGATAGCGACTTTTCTGAGTCCATCAGGAATGATGGACTCGCAGATGCTCTTGTTTAACCCGCAGGAGAGCGGGTGTATTTTGCTTGCGCAGCGGAAAAACTCAGCAGCCCGATCTCGTAGGATCGGGCGGATGGCCAAGATAGAAACAAAGGCTTTCTGAAAGGCAACCTACTGCTTTTCTTATAAAAGAGGATGAAGCGCGTCCGCCCGATCCAACGATATCCGGCTGCTTCAAACACGTTTCCGCTGCTTCGCAAAACAGCACCCGCCCTCCTGCTGGAAGCCCGGCATTGGAAGAAAATCGGTAAGAGGCGACTTTTCTGAGTCCATCAGGAATGAAGCTGATCCAAATAGGATGAGATCATTCTTTCCTTGTCTTCCGTACGAACGACTTTGGGTAGCGTCTGCAGTGCACGGTCAGCGGCAAGATCGATCAATTCCTCCTGAAGTTTGCGTTTGGCTTCGAGAAGATGGGCTTCGGCCTTTTTCCCGGCCGATTCGATCATTCGGCTGCTTTCTTCCTCAGCCTCCTGGATGATGGCTGCCTTCCTCCGCTGTCCCTCGTCGATAATCCGTTGCCGAATTTCGGCCATTCGGGTATCGCTTTGACTCAACTGCTTCTGAACCTGTTTCAGGTGATAGAGCATTTCGGCTTTCTGTTTTTCGATTCGGGTCATTTCCCGCTCGATGTCGCGGCCTTGAGCGCGCAGGAAATTGACGAGCGGCGGCCCGGCATATTTGACGATCACAAAGAGAAGGATGGCAAAGTTGACCCATTTCATGATCGGATCATACGTATCCCGCCAGCTCGATCCCTGCGATTCCGCAGCCCAGAGAACGGTATCGCTCAAAACGACTTGGATCAGCGCGGCGATCTCAGCAACACCCCAGCAAATGCTCCGGTTCATGCTTGTACCTTCCGATCGAGAAGCTTTTCAATCATTGTAAGGGCAAGGAATTCAGACTCGGATTGCAGTTTCTCCCGTATGCCTTCAATGGTCTGGTTGACCTGCCGCAACATCTGTTCACGCTCCTCCGCCAGTTTCCGCTGGGTTTCCATCAAAAGCTTCTCAGCAGTCAGAACACCTTCGCGTTCAATGTTCGCCCGGATGTCGATGGCTTCCGCCTTGACGGCAGCTTCCTGTGCGGCAATGGCGTTCGTAAGACGCGTGATTTCTTGATCCGCATCCACGATGTCCATCTTCAGTTTTTCGATGTGGGTGTGGCGTTTGTCCATTACACCCTGAAGCGGACGAAACATGATGCGGGTGACGATGAACATGAACAGCAGAAAGGACAGCAACTGAAAAAAGAAGGTTTCATTGATCGTGATCAGTGCAACCTTTTTAATGATCTCCATGATCGTCCACCCTTGAAAGGGAAAATGCGCGATGCCACGTGCGAAGTGCGAGCGTGCGATCTATACAAGTCCTATAACGTAAGGCGGCCGTGGGGGAGCATCGATGGCCTCTGTGCTCATTTGCTGTTCGGTTAAACCGTATCCCCAAGGTAGCGGCCGCGTGCAACATACGGCTCTGCCTTCGCAGCAATGTGCTATGCGGCCAAGTCAGAATTTCAGCCCTGCGCTACGATGAATGAAAACCGTTCAGGTGCCTTTCGTCGTAAAAAAATAGAAGTCTTCCATTTCTCTTCTGACTTCTGACTTCTGACTCCTGCCCTCTGCCCCCTATCAATTCCCCTCAAACAACGACAAACATCAGCAGCAACGCGATGACCAGCGAATAAATACCGGTCGATTCTGCGACAGCCTGACCGACCAGCATGGTCCGGGTAATCAAACCGGCTTCTGCAGGGTTTCGGCCGATGGCTTCACAAGCCTTCGATGCGGTGATGCCTTCGCCGACACCGGGTCCAATGGCACCAAGCCCCATTGCAATGCCTGCACCCAGAAATGCCGCTGCCTTGACCAAATCCGCTCCTTCGATTGCCATGGTTTCCTCCAAACCGCTGTGAATGGTTGATGTGGATATTGTCGGAATCCCCCATGCACGTTCGGCTGGATCGAAGATCCGATTCAGCGTCCCGCCGGCCGAAGGTCGTCGGGGGAACCTTTCGTAGAAAAATGCCTAAAAAACGAAGATCATGATCAACGCGATGACCAGCGAATAAATACCGGTCGATTCTGCGACGGCCTGACCGACCAGCATGGTGCGGGTCAGCTCGCCTGCAGCGCGAATGTTTCGAGAAAGCCAGTCTACGGCTGCCATGCCGGCAAAGCCTTCGCCGACACCCGGGCCGAAGGCACCAAGCCCCATGCAGATACCGGATGCCAGAAGTGCCATCGGTCTCGACAGCGTTTCCGTTTCTGGAAACACGCGAAAAATCAGGATAAAGCTGATGAGAAGGCCGTAAATGGCCGTCGTTTGGGTGACCGCCTGCCCCAACAGCATCAGGTTGGTGACGGGGGCCGCGTTGGCTGGATGCCGGGCTACGCCCTCGCAGCTGGCCTTTGCAACGAGACCGCCGCCGATACCCGGACCGATGGCAGCCAGTCCGGTCGATATTCCGGCTCCAAGGATGGCCGCCCACGTCGGCGACAGGGGGCGGTCCGAAAAATCGGTAAAGAGAAGAATGAAGGCGATGACGAGAGAGAAAATGGCCGGTGTTTGGCAGACGGCGGATCCGACCAGCATGTTGGTCATGAGTCTTCCGCCTGCTGCAGGCTGACGGGCCGTTCCGACACATGCGGCTGCAGCCGGAAAACCGGAACCGATCCCAGAGCCCATGGCGCCGAATCCCATGCAGATGCCTGCTGCAAGGCATACCGATACGTTGATGAGATGGGGGGGCTGCTGGGTGAATAAAAGCAGCATGGCGACAACCAGCGCGAAAATGGATGCGGATTCAGCGACGGCCTGCCCGACCAGCATAAGCTTCAGAATATCCCCGGATTGTTCGGGGCGGCTTCCAATGGCCAACGCAGCCTGTGATGCGGCATAGCCTTCTCCGACAGCCGCACCGATAGCTCCGAACCCGATGGCGATCCCTGCAGAAGCAAACGATGATGCATTGACCCAGGTTTGGATGTCTGTCATATCAATTCACCATGACCGATATATACACAATGGAGAGCATCGTGAACACGAAGGCCTGAATGGTTCCGGCGAACAATCCGAAAAAGGCGTTCAGCAGCGGCGGTAGAATCAGGCTGTAGCACAGGTGGGTAATCACCAGAACGATGATGGAGCCGCCCATGATGTTTCCAAAAAGCCGGAAGGAGATGGAAACGACCTTGGCCAGCTCGCCGATGATGTTCAGTGGCGCCATGAAGAAGATCGGATCGAAGTATCCCTTCAGATAGGCTTTCAATCCCTTGGCCCGTATGCCGGCATAGTGGGAAACGACGAATACCATGGTTCCCATGCTGAGGGTCGTGTTGAGATCTTTGGTCGGCTCTTCACATACAGGGATCAGACCGATCCAGTTGGACAGCAGCAGGAACAGGAACAGGGCACTGATCATCGGTGAATATTTTCGGGCAAGCTCCTTTCCCATGGCGTCTTCGGTGAGGGTGTAGAGATTGGCAACGAGCAGCTCGCCGACGACCTGCAACGGCCCGGGTTTCAGGGCGCGTTTTCGGGCAGTCATGAACCCGAAAAGGATGAGGCAGGTCAACACAATCCAGGTCATGATCATGGTTTCGAGGTTGAGCGTTGCCGTGTAGTCGCCCAGATGAATCAGAAGTTGATGGATTTTCCCCAGTTCACCCATAAGACCTTCCTCTACCTGAAAAAGCCGTTCTAAGTGTCCGGCCCGTTGTTACACCGTCTGTCTCGTCCGTTGGATCATGTCGATTTTTCCCGATACCGATCCAGCAGGGTCTGTGCCAACATGACGATCTGGACCATGAAGAGCCCGATACAGACGCCCAGAACCTCGAAACGGGAGGATTTGAAAGCCGCAACGATCGGGATGGCCAAAACGATATACCGCAATCCGATGGATCCGAAGGACAACAGGGTGGATCGTTTTCGGGTGGCATCGATCGTCTTGGGGAGGGCCTGCGCCATGAGAACGAAATTGATGATGCTGAAAAGCGTTCCCAAGATCAATCCGCGTCCCCATGAACCATGTCCGAGTAGGATGAGGGCCAGCCCTGCGACAATGGCCAGAATCATCGCCCTGGAACCGTACTGTTTTTGGATGTTCTGTAAGGAGGATGTCATGGTTCGCTGTCGGAGGATGAGCGCATGCGTTTGTCTCGCTCGGTCATTTCAAGGATTTGACGGTAGGTGGTGTAGGCGCCGCCGATGACGCCGAGTACGGTCAGGATGCTGACGAAGATGCCGCGAAAACCGAACATGCCGTCGAGGTATCTGCCTGTAAAGAAACAGAAAACAATGCATCCGACCATGGTGAGGCCGATCTGCATGATGAAGGAAAGATGCTCCGACCAAATGCGACTGGTTCTGAACCGAAGCCAGCGATATGGTTTCGGGAAATGCTCAGGGCCAGCCGAATCCGGATTTGCTTTATCCATCGGAAACCCCATCGCGTTGAGTGGCATTTTCCCTTCCTTCAACCCTTATCGAAGGTGTTCACCGTTCGATTGGAATAGCGGCCGAACGCTGAAAAACCGATCCGAGGCAGCAAGGCAGGCACATCGATCCGTGAATGTGAATCATTTACAGATTGCGAAATATCCTGTCAACAGGCTTTTATCATTAGGTAAAAATAATTTCTGAAGCTTATGCATTCGTTGATATGCGTTTAAACAGATGAATGAAAATGGAGATTTCCAGTGTTCATTGTAACAATGCGAATTCAGGCAAAGGGGAAGAGCGGAAAGGGTCAAGGGGTGGATGGGAAGGTTTGGATACCGCAAGCGAAACGTGTTTGAAGCCGCCGGCGAACGTAGGGCCGGGAATGCATTTCACTTCGACTTGTGTTTGCCACGATTTCTATGAGATGATCTTCCATTGAGTGTCTGGCTACATGTCCGGCAGAGCCGAGATCGGGCGGTTGAATTTTTCGGTGCAGCAAAAATGGCGTACGCATCCCATGCGGCTCATTGAAGTCTCAATGACTTTTTGCGAAGCCGTGATCGTTTAGGATGCAAACTTCCGTGCGATGTCGTTGTCGATGACGTACATGCAGACTTCCTTGGCGCCGAGCTGCGAATACTGGAACTTTCGTCCTAAATTTTCGATAACGCTCTGCACATCCGCCTTGATACGCGCATCGTAATTGTTGAAAGCCTCCGTTCCGAAATCCTTGATGGCCATCCGGAAGGCCTCGCTTTTCAGCAGGGGATCGAGCGCTTTTTCCTTCAGGTTGTATACAGCCCTGTCATAAAGCTCCTTGAAAAGCTTCGTTTCGGTGACGGGCTTTCCCTCCTGCATCATTTCCACCGTCAATGTCTTTGCCGCATACTCTTTCTGGACATCCGACCGGAAACGGATACGTTTTTCGGCTGCAGCCCCCTCTCCGATCAGGACGTTTTCCTGGGAAACCAAGTAATCTTCCGTGATTTCGAGTCGGTCTCCCGTGAAACGACAGTGTTCGATGGCCCCGATTTCGAAATTGACGGCGAACAGGTAATTCTGGATATTCCGGGAAATGGCTTCCTCGTTGTAGTCGTACAGAGCTTCCTTGACCTCCTGAAGAACCGTGTAGTTGTAAAGCCGTTGAAGGGATTCGAGAAATCCGGCCGGAATCGATCGCAAAAGATCGGGTCGGATCCGCGTGAAGAAATGGCTGAGGGCTGCCATGTTGATGAGTCTGCCTTCTCGGGCTGCGAAGGAATAGAACTCGTTGAAGATCTTGATCGAATCCCTCCCCGAAAGTCCCTGGTTTCCTTCCGATTCCGATTCGGCGATGATCCGTCTTCTGCGTTTTGCGGTGAATCGTTTCCGGTCCTCGTCGCTCAGCCAGTTTGGAATGTGGCCTGCATAGATTTCCATCTTCAACAGCATCAGGTTTTCGTCACAATAAGAGCTGTAGCGCTGCGGATTTTCGATCCATTCCATCAAAGCTTCGGACCGTGTCTTGAGCCGGGTGGAAATGATCACCCGAGCGAAGTTGTGCAGTACTCGTGGAAGGAAACCGGCATCGATATGCTTTCCGAAAATGTTCCGATAGATGGCGACTTCGGTTTTGAGATCGAGCACGTAGGGAATGTTGACGGATGCGATCCGGTCGCTGAAAGATTGGATGTCCTCGATGTTTTTTCGGTCTTCCGGGTTCATGAGCGCCAGAAAGAGGGAATGAACGTTTTCCTCGATGTCCTCGACCTTGTGCACTTCCTCGCTGATAATGTTGTGCAGTTCGATCAGCCGCTCGACGTTGTGGCCCTTGATGTCCATCAGGGCATAGATGCCGTTGTTCGTTCGGGCATACTGCGAATAGAGATAGCGCACCCGGTTGCTGTCTCGAAGGATGGCGTTGATCCGGCTCTGCAAAATGGGATTGGTCAGAATCGTTTGCCGCATGGGCTTATCCCCGGGATTGAAGACCGAGATGCCTTCACCCATGCGCCGGGAAAACCGATACGGCCGGGCAAACACCATTCCGAACACCTTCAGCGGACTGCCCAGCTTTTCCAGCAGAGCCTCGTAAAGCGACTGACAGATCGTACAGGCCGTTTCCCGGAAGACCCAGTCATACTCTTTCTCTGTGTAGAGGCGATGTTTGAATTCGTGATCTTCGAAGAGTTCGTCGAGGAACGTCCTGCGAAATTCCTTGGGAAGGATGAGGATGGGGTGATCGTGGCTGGGACAGGGGACTTCGATCGTTTCTTCGAGCGTAACGGGTGATTCGTCCATGAGATGGATATCGGGCGGAAGCTTTCCGGATGGGTCTTCGAACTCGGCCGTCGGTGTCTTGAAGTCGAACGGCATTCCCCCATTGGAGGGCTCCTGCACCAAATGCAGGATGCGGTTGACGAGGGGATGGATGTCTCCGTTTCCGGGTCCGCCGATGGTTCGTCGGTTCAGCCGCCACAGGGTTTCATAGCGCATCCCTTCATCTGTGTTGGCGTACTGCTCGAATTTCATCAGCAGGTTGTTCAGAAACGTGCTTTTCCCACATCCCGGAGGTCCGTCGAAGATGTAGATTTTGTTCTGCTGAGCCCCCCGCCGTAGGGCCTCCACCTGATGGATAAGCCGGTTGGCGAAGAGCCGGTCGGCGAAGAACGGATGATCGGTTCCCTCGACGAAAAGACGGGTGCAGTCGTAGTGAACGAAGCGGATGGACTCCGGGTCGTCGGGGTATTCGTCCTCGCCTTCTCCGACGTAGGCATGGATCATGTCGTGGAACACTTGGAACACGTTGCGGAGGATCCGATCCGGGGTTTCCACGAGACGGGCGATGAAGGATTCATAGGAAATCACACAGCGCATCCGATCCTGTCGCTGCATGCTGTCTTCCAGGTGGCGGAAAGCCTTTCGAATCGTTTCCATGGCATCCTCTCGAAAGAGCAGGTGACAGGTAGGAGGACCGGGCTTCATATCCGGCCGGTTCCGAGGAGGCCGATTATCGCTCGATCCGTTCTTCACCGCAAAAAATCAGAAGTCCATACCCAGGGGCCAGGCAGGCCAGGGTCATGTTCAGTTTTCTGGCGAGATCGACGGCAAGGGATGTCGGTCTGGAGACCGATACAATCACGGGGATGCGGGCGCGACCCGCTTTTTGAACCAGTTCGTAGCTGGTTCTGGAGGAAAGAACCAGCAGGGCGGCATCTTGCAGCCGGTTTTCCAGAAAGACCTTTCCGATGGTCTTGTCGAGAGCGTTGTGTCTGCCGACATCTTCGGCTACCGCAAGAATGTTGCCGTCTCGATCCGAAATCATCGCGGCATGCGAAGAATGGGTGCTGCGGCGCAGCGGCTGATGTGCTCCGATGTCCTCGATACAGGTCATCACCATGGTGACCCTCAGCCCGCCGTTCATTGCAAATGGGTCGATCCGGGCGCTCAGATCCTCGATCAGCTCCTTACCGCAGATGCCGCAGCTCGTCTGGCTGATGAAACCCTTTCGTTCGAGGAAATTCGCAACGATCCGCCTTCGTTCCGGCTTGAGGGTCACGGTGACCACCTGCCCTTCCCCGCTGTCGCATTGGGCCATGGAACCAATGTCGTCGATCGTGTCGATGATGCCTTCGGTAAGGCAGAACCCGGCTGCATGGGCCATTTCATCCCCGGGTGTCCGCATGACGACCGAATAGGGTTTGCCTTCAATGCGAATGGCCAGGGGTTCTTCGACAATCAGCTCACGAACATCCGTGGTGCTGACATTGCCGCTCCAGTGGATGAGGCGTTCGGTTCGGATCATGGGGTACGACTTTTTGCGACTCCGTCATGGGTGATACAGGTCCCGGGGGTGACCTGCGTGGGAATCGCCCATGCAACCCAGGTTTCACCCCGGTTAATGAAAGTCGCAGGGGCAAGCTATAAAAAATGGGAGCCATCCGCTTTCTTCTGACTCCTGACTCCTGACTTCTGACTCCTGACTTCTGACTTCTGATATTCGACTTTCGTAGGAAAGCATATTGCGGCTTCATCGGCCTTTACAATTCGAAGAGCGGATGTTAGATTTCCCGAAAAGGCATCTCCGTTATCCATTGAATCCTTGTCGCAGGAGCCCCCCATGGAATACATCAAGATCAAGTTCGGCAACGAGTTGGACAGCATCGGTTCTCGTTTCGAAACCACGCTCGAACAGATGTTCCGCACGATGAATCCGGGATTTTCGCTCTGCAGCCCTTCCTGGACCCCGCCCATGGACATTTTCGAAACCAGAGACGCCATCATTATCCGAGCGGACATGGCCGGAGTCAAGAAAGAAGACATGGAAGTGGAGATCAACAGCAAGGCTGTCCGGATTTATGGAAAACGCAGTGAGCTCACGCCCGGTGAAAACGGCACCTATCGTCTGGCCGAAATTCAATACGGAACCTTCGAGCGGATCCTCTTTCTTCCAGCCCCGGTCGATACGGAAATCGTCAATGCTTCCTACGTCAACGGATTTCTGCAGATCACCCTCGCCAAGCTGCCCATGGACACGGTACACAAGATTCCGATTTCCGAGGAATGATGCCGATTGGTCTCCTTCACCGTCCAGATGAAGAATTTTTTTAGTTCGTCATGGGTTATCAACCACCAGCAAGTGGAGGTCACGAATGGCTGAAACGCCGCAACCCAATGAAGATTCGACGGAAAAAACCATCGATTTCCTGCCGATACTCCCCCTGTTCGATGCGACATTGTTTCCCAAGATGGTGCTGCCGCTCATGGTCATGCAGGCCGAATCCGTCCAACTGGTCGACGAGGCCATGGCCAAGAACCGGGTGATCGGCCTTGTCGTATCCCGAAAAATCGAAAAGGAAGACGCACCGCCCAAAGAGGCTCTCCATGAGATCGGAACGAGCGCTTTGATTCTCAAGATGGCCAAGACGCAGGACGGACGGGCCCAACTTCTGGTTCAGGGAATCAGTCGTTTTCGGATTCTCGAATACGTCGAAGGCAAGCCCTACCTTCAGGCCCGAATCGAGATGGTTCCCGAGCAGGAAACCAAGAACACCGAAATCGAGGCCATGATGAGCCGCGTGCTTCAGCTTTTCGGCAGGGTGGCGGAGCTTTCCCCCGGCATGCCCCCCGAAATTGCGGCCATGGCCAAAACCATCACCGAGCCCGGTGTGCTGGCGGACATGGTGGTTTCCACCATCAATGTCACAAACGAAGATCGGCAGAAAACGCTCGAGATTTTCGATGTGGCCGAGCGGTTGAAATTCGTGCTTAAACTCATCAGCCATCAGGTCGAAATTCTCGAGCTCGGCAACAAGATTCAGAGCCAGGTGAAGGGCGACATCGACAAGAGCCAGCGGGAATACTATCTGAGGCAGCAGTTGAAGGCGATCCGGGAAGAACTCGGTGAAAAGGACGACAGCTCGGTCGAGGTGGAGGAGTATCGAAAGAAGATCGAGGAACGGAACCTTCCGGAAGAAGCCAAGAAAGAAGCCGAACGGGAACTCTCCCGGCTTTCCCGGATGCATCCATCCTCGGCCGAATACACGGTGGCCTCCACCTACCTCGACTGGTTGACCTCGTTGCCTTGGCATGAGACGACGCCCGATACGATCGATATCAAGAAGGCCCGCAAGATTCTGGACGAAGACCATTTCGGGCTCGAAAAAGCCAAGAAGCGCATCATCGAGTATCTGGCCGTCCGTAAGCTCAATCCGGATTCCAAAGGACCGATCCTGTGTTTCGCCGGCCCTCCGGGCACCGGAAAGACGAGCCTTGGGCATTCCATTGCAAGAGCCCTCGGCAGAAAATTCCATCGGATTTCCTTAGGCGGAGTTCGGGACGAGGCCGAGATCCGCGGGCACCGTAGAACCTACGTCGGTGCATTGCCGGGCCGGATCATTCAGGGAATCCGTCGAGCGGGCACCAAGAACCCGGTGTTCATGCTCGATGAAATCGACAAGGTCGGAAGTGATTTTCGGGGGGATCCGTCCTCGGCGCTTCTCGAGGTGCTCGACCCGGAACAGAACGCCACCTTTCAGGACCATTACCTCGATGTGCCCTTCGATCTATCGAACGTCATGTTCATCACGACGGCGAATATCCTCGACACCATCCCGCCCGCTTTGCGGGACCGCATGGAAGTGCTGCAACTTCTCGGCTACACCGAAGACGAAAAGGTGAAGATCGCCAACCGCTATCTCATCCCTCGGCAGCGAAAGGCCCACGGTATTACGGCCTCCCAGATCACCTTCACCCAGGGGGCGATCCGTTCCATCATTTCCGGATATACCCGGGAAGCGGGGCTTCGCAATCTGGAGCGGGAAATCGCGACCATCTGCCGTGGGGTAGCCACCAAAATCGCTGAAGGAGAGGCGGAATCCGTCACCATCAACCAGCTCAACGTCCCGAAATTCCTTGGCCCGATCCGTCAGATACCGGAAACCAAGGCCAGAACCATGTCGCCGGGGCTTGCCATCGGGCTGGCGTGGACCCCTGCAGGCGGTGACATCCTCTTCATCGAAGCCACCGCCATGCGGGGCAGCAAGGGGCTGACCCTGACAGGCCAGTTGGGGGATGTCATGAAGGAGTCGGCTCAGGCTGCGCTGTCTTTTATCCGTTCCAACGCGACGGCGTTGGGCATTGCGGAAGATTTCTACGAAAAGCACGACATCCACATTCACATTCCGGCAGGAGCCATCCCCAAGGACGGCCCATCGGCCGGAGTGACCATGCTGACGGCGTTGACCTCCCTGATGACCGGTAAGGTCATTAAAAAAGATCTTGCCATGACGGGGGAAATCACCCTGAGAGGACAGGTGTTGCCAGTCGGCGGTATCAAGGAAAAAGTGCTTGCCGCACATCGGGCAGGCATCAAGACCATCATCTTGCCCAAATGGAACGAAAAGGATCTGGACGAAATTCCCAAGTCGGTCCAGAAAGACATCCAGTTCCATTTTGTGGACAAAATGATGGATGTGCTCAAACTTGCTCTTGAAAAATAAGCGTCCGCCATGCCTTTTATTCTGAGGAACGCCCTTGCTGCGGCGCTGATCGGTTGTTTCGTCTGGTGGTTCGGGGGGTGTGCCAAGAAGGTGTACCCCCCGCAGCCTTCCGCTCCTCCATCTTCAATCCCTTCGGTTCCCAAAGTACCTCCCACCGGTGTCCCGCCGACCAGCAGACCCTACCAGGTCTTCGGCAAATGGTACTATCCCCTTCCGGATGCGCGGGGTTTCCGTCAAACCGGCATCGCCAGCTGGTACGGAAAACCCTTTCACGGCAGGAAGACCGCAAGCGGCGAAATTTACGACATGTACGGGGAGTCCGCAGCCCACAAGACCCTGCCGATCGGAACCATCGTTCGGGTGCGGAATCTTTTGACCGGAAAGGAAATGGAGATCCGGATCAACGATCGCGGCCCTTTCGTGGAGGGACGTGTCATCGATCTGTCCTATGGATGTGCCCAGAAGCTCGACGTTCTTGGTCCGGGAACGGCCCCTGTTGAAATCGTTGCGGTCGGAACAACCGATGTCCTCGCCCAGACGGGAAAGATCGACAAGGACTACTACTATACCGGGAATTTTACGGTTCAGGTGGGTGCATTCACTTATGCGGCCAATGCCGAAAAGCTCAAGCAGCGGCTCGAACAGGGCGGGTATTCCCATGTTCATGTCGTGCAAGGGCTTGTGGAATCGGGTACCGTCTATCGGGTTCGGGTGACCCGCAGCACGACCCTGGAGCAGGCGCAGTCGTATGAAAAGCATTTCGAGGCGAACGGATTTGCCGATGCATTCGTCGTAGCCGAGTGAGGGCTTGATCAGCGTCAATCCCCGCAAGGTCTACTGCATCGACCACGCCCTGGCTACCTTGGTCAGTTCCGGCATTTTCGCCAACCGCGACAGCTTGCTGGAGAATCTGATGTTCATCCTCGCTTCCATCTCTGTGGTCACCAGACCATCATCCTTTCCCTTTGTGCAGGAGATTCCATTTTTCGACTTGACAGCTGATGCGAGATATGGATGAGATCAAGTGTTGACGGCTTCGCAAAAAGGCCGAATGCTGTTTCGTGCCGCATTCCTCGTCGTTGCGGCGTACGTCTAAGTACGCCTCACAGATGGGATTTGCACTCCTTGCCTGCGGCCTTTTTTCGAAGCCGTCCCTATGCTGGACGTTTTGCGAGTTCATCAAGGTTTACTGAAGCGGCTGCTTCTTTCCATGGATAAGCCGTATCTGTGCTTTGACGGTGCGGATGCTTGGGTTCGACGTATCGAGAGTACATCTGTAACGCAAAGAAAGGATAAGACGCAATGAAACACCATCGCCTGCTTTCCAAAGTCGCCATGCCGATACTGGCGTCGGCATTCCTTCTAACTCTGGCTCTGGGTATGTTTTCCGACCTTTCGGCTTCGGAAAACCCCGACCAGCCGATCGTTCAGGAACTCAAAGAGTTGCTGAAAGCAAGGCCGGACCTTCAAAAGGCCCTGGAAACATCCCTTAAGAAAGCCGATCGGCTCAACCTCCAGAAGCTCGATCAATATTATGCTTTTCTCAACAACATGATCACCGCCATTCCTGACGATCGGGACTGGCTGCCTCTACGGCTGGATTTTTTCTATGCCATTTCCCAATCGCCGAATGGTCTTTTGAACAAAGACCCTGCCTTTCGACAATGGGTGCACAATTTCGTGACGGCGCTGGGACGTTTTCTGAATACCACCGAATCGGCCAAGCATCTGGAGACTTTTTTTACCGATCCGGCCTACCACATCGAGGACTATATCATGCCTCCGGGGGGATGGCTGACCTTCAACCAGTTCTTCACCCGTCATGTCAAACCCGGCCGACGACCGGTCGCCGGTCCATGTGACGATTCCGTCATCGTATCTCCCAGCGACAGCGTGTACGAAGGTCAATGGCCCATCGATGAAAAGGCCAATGTGGTCGCCAAAGGGGCCAAGTGGTCGGTGCTCCAGCTGCTCGAAGGAAGCCCTTATCGCGATCGCTTCAACGGCGGCATTTTCATTCACAGCTACTTGAGCCCGCGGGACTATCATCGCTTTCACGTGCCGGTCAAAGGGAAGGTGTTGGAGTCAAGGACGGTTATGGGTGAAGTGGTGTTGAATGTCTTCAAGAAGGACGATGGTGAACTGGCTGTCAGCAACGAACTGGGTTATCAGTTCTCCCAAGAACGCGGAATTCTGATCTTGGATTCCCCGGTCGGCCTCGTGGCGGTCATCCCGGTCGGAATGGGTATCGTTTCCTCCGTCAATCTGACGGCGGAAGTCGGTGCGGAGCTGGCGAAAGGGGAAGAGTTCGGTTATTTCGCTTTCGGAGCATCCGATATTGTCGTCCTGTTTGAAAAAGATGCCGTCAAACTCACCGCCCAGCCAGGAAAGCATTACAAGCAAGGAGAAGCCATCGCTGTGGGCAAGCACCCCTAATCCGTCCCCAATAAGAGCGCCCTGAAGACGCTGTCGGGCAGCCAAAGCATCCTCGACAGCGTCGGCGATGTATCGGAGGATGACAGCCGGATTTATAAGCAAGATTGGACTTGTATTTTTCTCTTTGAAATGACTTCAATTTCATCATTGATGGGCTCGCAAAAAGTCGCCACTTACCGATTTCCTTCCAATGCCTGGCTTCCAGCAGGAGGGCGGGTGGTGTTTTGCGAAGCAGCGGAAACGTGTTTGAAGCAGCCGGAGATCGTAGGATCGGGCGGACGCGCTTCATCTGTTTTGGATGGATAATCCGGATGTTGCCTTTCAGAAAGCCATCTTTTTCATCTTGGCCATCCGCCCGATCCTACGAGATCGGGCTGCTGAGTTTTTCCGCTGCGCAAGCAAAATGCACCCGCTCTCCTGCGGGTTAAACAAGAGCATCTGACTTTTTGCGAGACCATCATTCGTTACTCTCTACGACGCAATGCCGGCGTAGTACGCTGAGGGCACCATCGGGTATGTCCGTACCATATGCAGGAAAACCGCCTCTGTCTTTTGCTGGATGTCCTTGTCTGAATAGTGGAGGGTGTGGCGACCTGATGCAAAACAGCCTCGTATTTTCACGAATGGGAATCGAATCGGCCTACCTGTCCGGCAGCTCCGTGCCGCGACTCATAATCTCGATGTAGCCCGTATAGCTGAACAGGCGGTTGCGTCTCTGGGCGGTCAGCTCTTTGACGATACCCAGCTGTTCCAGGTGGCCGAGCGCCTTGTTTACCGTGGCCGGAGTGATGCCGGTCTTCTCCACCAATAAGCCCGAGTTGGCAATGGGGTGCTCCATCAACGCCCGATGAACCTGCAAGGTGGATGCCGCTGCCCGTCCGAGGCCGCTGATCTTGTCGCGGTCCTGGTTCGACAGGTCGAGAAGCTGCTGAGCTGTTTCTACCGCCTGGGTGGCGGTGACGATAACCGCCTCGGCGAAGAAGTCGAGCCAGGCTTCCCAGTCGCCGGTCATACGCACGTTGTTGAGCAACTCGTAGTAATGCTGGCGGTGTGTCTTGAAATAGAGGCTGAGGTAGAGTATCGGCTCCCGCAGTACCTTCTGTTCGCACAGGAGCAACGCGATTAACAAACGACCGAGACGGCCGTTACCGTCCAGAAATGGGTGGATCGTCTCGAACTGCACATGGGCCAGCGCTGCCTTGAGCAGCACCGGGGTCGGCTCCGGCTGGTCGTGGAGGAAAAGCTCCAGCTTGCTCATGCACTCCAGTACCTCTTCGGCAGGCGGCGGAACGAAGGCCGCGTTGCCCGGTCGGGTGCCACCGATCCAGTTCTGGCTTCGTCTAAACTCGCCCGGGGTCTGATTGCTGCCCCGGCCCTTGGTCAGCAGCACACCGTGGATCTCACGGAACAGCCGCAGCGACAGCGGCAGCCCTTCCTTCAGCAGACGCAGGCCATGGTCGAGGGCCGCAACATAGTTACTGACCTCCCGCACGTCATCCAGAGGCACACCGGGTTCCTGATCCAGCTCGAACAACAGCAGGTCGGAAAGCGACGATTGTGTCCCCTCGATCATGGAGGAGAGTACCGCCTCCTTGCGGACGTACATATAAAGAAACAGCGAGGTGTCCGGCAACAGAGTCGAGACGCTGTCCAGCCTTCCGAGCGCCAGCAGCGCCTGGTCGAACTTGTTGCGCAGCTCCGGCGTCCAGTCGATTGGTGGACACGGCGGAAGCGGCGCGGGTACGAAGGCCTGGACCTTCTCACCCACCGTCGATATGGTCACGTATCTGCCTTGGAGTTCTCGCTTCATCCTGTCTGCCTCGAACCTAAAATAAGGTTCGTCATTATTTTAATTTTGCTATAAATCCTAAAATAAAGATCCGAGAGGGAAAAATCAAGCGGATTTCCTGAACGGCTACTTCGATTTCCTCAGACGAGCGTTCGACGCTGCAACGCATCTGCTAATCGAACTGGGCATTTCGGGATCGGTCATCCACCCCGGGGTGCGAACATGATGATCCCCATGCCGAGCAGCGTCACGGCCACGCCAACAAAATCCCAGGGGTGTGGGCGGACCCCATCCACCAGCCACAACCAGACCATAGCGACAGAGACGTACATGCCTCCATAGGCCGCATACACTCGGCCCGCTGCCGTCGGATGAAGGGAGAGCAGCCAGGCGAACAGAGCAAGACTTGCTGCTGCTGGCAGCAAGATCCAGGGTGTGGCTGATTTCTTCAGCCACAAGTAGGGGAGATAACAGCCAACAATTTCAGCGAAGGCGGTGACGATGAATAGACCAATTGTGCTCGGTACACCCATGTATCCCTCTTATCCCTTCGGCGGATACGGATCGTTCCCGTGGCTGTCTTTGTTCTGGATCTTCCCGTCCTTGCCGTGGATGTAGAACTCGGTACCTTGGTTCTGGCTGATCTTGCGCCCGGCATCGACGGCATCCTGCTTCTTGTCGAAGTGGCTGTTACTTCCGGTCCGAAAAGGAGCCAATGTTTCCGGTTTTGAGGGAACCACTTGGGGCTGATGGCTGATTTTGGGCAAGGGTATGCGTCGTTGCCGTAAAAATTGGCAAAAAAGGGGTGGATTGGCAGCGGGTGGCAAAAAGGCAGCCGGCTGCCGGTGTCCGATTCGCTGGCGGCAGCGGTTGCCGCCGTGCCTGGTTGTGAGCGCTCGTTTCGTCCTTCCACCGATGACCTCGCGTTTCTTTGCCCGTGTGGGCGCAACAGCTGCGCCGTGTGGCGAGAAAAACCAATCCTGGGGGTTATCTACCGGAGGCGGGGAAGAAGCGTCGGTTTGGCGGGAGGATGCTGAGTTTCGAGTGCGGCAGTCACCGGGAAGAACCTAAACGAACCTGGCGTAATGAAATTTCTTACATAAATCAGTTTCATAATAGTTTTTCTGGTGATATAGCTATTTTTCTTGGCGGGTCGAGAGTGGTAAGGAATGGCGCTTGTAATTACTTTTCTTGATTTATGTTAATATATAACGATAATTCTTGTGTTGTAATCATTTTTCCGGAGGAAGCCATGGCTGAAAACGATCAGGATAGATCGACTGACAGACTCGCAGGGTATGCGGCACTTATCGAGCGATATGACCTCGATGTTATTCCGAATTGGCACAGGTCCCTGGTGACTACCAGCGGAATCCACCGGATCGACTCAAGCGGGGGCGTAGTTGAGGAGGTATATTCGCCCAAGTACTGGCCAGGGGATACACTGGGTGATCATCTTGAATTTGCGCTCAAATATGACGGAACGAATCTTGCGATACTCGCCACCCTGTTTCAGAAAGTTGCAGAGGAAGATTTTCTCGAATATGTCCGCTCCAAACCAACCGGGAAATACGCCAGGCGCCTGTGGTATCTGTACGAGTTTCTGACCGGGAAAACGCTTCCGCTCGACGACGTGAAGCGGGGTAACTACATTGATCTGCTCGAGCCGGATGAATACTACACGGTCAGCCCGGCCCGCCAGATTCGTCGTCAGCGAATCAACGACAATTTGCTGGGTGACCAAAGATTTTGCCCAACGGTTCGCCGTACTGAAACCCTTCGCGACTTTGAAACAGCCGATCTTCCCAAGCGATGCCGCAGGGTGGTGTCCAGCTATTCCCCGGAATTGCTGAGGAGGGCGCTCGGCTATCTGTACACCAAGGAGACAAAATCATCTTTGGAGATCGAACATATCAAGCCCACATCGACCAGAACCGAGCGATTTGTAGCACTGCTTCAACTGGCCGAGCAGGAAGACTTCTGCGAAAAACCGCGTCTGATCGAGCTCCAGAATCGCATTGTCGATCCACGGTTTCGCGATTCCGACTACCGGACGAGCCATAACTATGTTGGAGAGACAATCGCCTGGCAGAAGGAAAAGATACACTTCGCATGTCCGAAGCCTGAGGATTTGGCCGACCTGATGGAGGGTCTGGTAACCGCCCATAAGCGCATGGACGCCAGCGATGTGTCCCCCGTGGTTCACGCTGCCGTTATCGCCTATGGATTCGTTTTTTTGCACCCGTTTGAAGACGGCAATGGTCGAATTCACCGTTTTCTGATCCACAACATTCTTGCCCGCCGAGGCTTTACGCCCAAAGGCGTCATGTTTCCCATATCGGCATCCATGCGGAAGAACCCTGCCGACTATGACGCCTCTCTGGAATCGTTCTCACGGCATCTTATGGTCCTGGTGGAATACTCGCTTGATGAAGAAGGCCGCATGACCGTGCACAATGATACTGCCAGGTGGTACCGTTATATCGATATGACGCCCCAGGTGGAGGCACTCTTCAAATTCATCGATCAGACCATTGAGATGGAACTCGCCCGGGAATTGGCGTTTCTGGCCAACTACGATGAGACAAAGAAAGCCATCCAGGAGATCGTGGATATGCCCGACCGGAAGATCGACCTCTTTATTCGCTTCTGCCTGCAAAACAATGGCAGACTTTCGGCACGGAAACGCACGAGTCACTTCGATTTTCTGTCGGATGAGGAAATCGCCCGTATGGAGCAGACGGTTCTGACGGCGTACGGAAATAGAACCTTGAACCATGATTGATGGCTATCCCATACGGCTCCTGCTGATCAGCGACACTCACGGCAGGCTCGGAATCATCGATGCTCTGGCCTCCCATGTCCGAGCCGACGTGGTGATCCACGCCGGAGACTTTGGCTTCTACGATGATGGAAGTTATGGGCGTCTTTCAGCCCGCGAACTTCGGCTCCAGGTCGTGCATTCCGATTTGTCGCGCTCGGACAAGGAGAGGATTCTGAATTTGTTGCCCGATGAGAGGATTGTGGCCGCAAGAGAGATTCTTCCGCTGAGCGAGTTTCCGGCTTACGTCGAAGGGCGCAGGGATTTCAGCGTTCCTGTACACGCGGTATGGGGAAATCACGAAGATAAGGATGTGGTCGAACGGGCTCTTTCGTGGTGATATCCAGGTGAAGAATCTTCACATCCTGCATCATCGCCGGACCTACAAGGTCGGGCCGGTGCTTATTCAATCGATGCCATAGGAATTGGCATGCTTCGGCCGATTGATCGGCGAATAGTGGACAAGATTTTTTCGGCTGAACCGACACATCCCGCTGTCGCCCGGTAAAAAAGCTCCATGGATATCAGTGAGCATAAAAAAAATCAGCCACCGCCCGACACTTTCTCCGTCTCTTCGGTAAGGAAGCGGGGAAGCAATCAGCAATCACATCGAGGAGCCACCGACCATGGACATCAACGACCTGTTTGACGGAATCATGAAGAGTATCAAACAGTTTGCCGACGAGATCGCCGAGCAGCGGTTGCAGGAAAAAATGCAGGAAACTGGACGAGGTCCTAAGAATGGGGGTAAGAATGAGGAGAAATTTGAGGCGAAAGAGAAGCGGGGTATAACAAGTTTCCCGAAAAGGGAGTGATCGGGGCGGCAGCGCCGACACCCTAAATACAGCGCTGACAATACTCAGAAAAAGGAAAACCCGCTCACCGGCCAGAAGCGGTCGACAAGCGGGTTTTCCGTATTGAAAATTGGTGGAGGGCGCGTCGACCTGGCGCAAAACAGCCTCCGTCCTCAACTTGCCCTATAAGTTATTGATGTAACATCAGAAATAATGCCAGCCGACATCCGGCGGCGGTTCATGTCAAAGGAAGCGATTTTCTTTCCCGATTTCCTCGCACCGGACGAGGGTAACGGGTTTGCAATTCAGCCGGACACCGAAAATCTTCTTCCAACTTCCCCGTCTTATTGCCTCCCATCGACATCGTTTCGTTGTATTTTCACCCGATTCGTGGCATGGATTGTCGGCCTCTTTCGGACGAATTCGCCGGGATGTCGAAACCAGGGCTTTCCTATGGGTGCGGAAACATATGCACCGCTTAAACGCTATTGAAATCAACAGGATATGCATCCTGTGCAGTATCGTGGGTTGGGCATGAAATTCAATCTTTTGTTCGTTCTTTTCACCTTTCTGGCGCAACGGAATCGAACGGAATCCGCTCGCCGTTTCGACAAACCATTTGCTTTTTCCGGCACGCCAAGCATGAATGACACCGGTTGCAAAACGAACAGGGAGCACCGGGCCATGTCATGATCGAATGCCTGAAGCGAATCATCACCGAATATCAAAACCTTGAGCCGCCGAGCGGGCTGCTGTCCCGGCGTGTTGCCATTGGCAGTCTGCCGGGCAAGGTCTCGGTGGTCACCGACGTCAGGGAGAGCGGCAAGACCACCTTGCTGCGCCAGCGCATCCGGCAGCTGATCGAGAGCGGCAATCCTCGCGAGAGCATCCTCTATCTCAACCTGGCCGACGACTGGCTTTACTGGCTGCGACACGAAAACCCGGACCTGATCCTGGAGGCCTATTTCGATCTCCACCCTCAGAAGCGCGGCAGCGAGACGGTTCACTGCTTTTTTGATGAGGTGCAGGCGCTCCCTCACTGGCCGCTCTTCATCGACCGCCTGACGAGCGCCGCAAAGTGCGAGGTCACCGTGTCCGGTTCCCTGCTGCCCTCACCGGAGGAAGCCACCAGCCCTTTGACCGGCCGGATCGTCTCTTGGGAGATCTTCCCGCTTTCGTTCCGGGAGTTCCTCGACACCAAGGGCATCGAGAGCGACGGCCCACTCTCCACCAAACAGTGGCTGACCATCCAGAAGGCGTTCGAGGACTATTGGCAGGTCGGCGGCTTCCCCGGCGTGAACGGCTTCGACCATCAACAGCGCATCGCGGTCCATCAGGCGAACTGGAACACGATCCTCGCCAGCATCATCGTCCACCACAGCATTTCCCACCCACGGGCGGTGAGCGACCTGGCCCACTGGCTGGTGGACAACACCGGCTGCTATTACGCGATCAGCCACCTGACCGATTACCTGAAATCCCTCGGCCACCGGGTGCGCAAAAGCTCGGTGGTCGATTGGCTCGTCGCGTTCGAGGATGCAAGGTTGCTGTTCAGCGTGAACATCTTTTCAAACTCGCCGACCCGGATCAGCATCAACCCCCGCAAGGTCTACTGTGTCGATCATGCGTTGGCGGCCTCGGGCGGCTCCGGCATCCTCATCAACCGCGACAGCCTGCTGGAGAATATAGTATTCACCGCGCTGCGCCGGGTTACGCCGGAGATCTTTTACAACAAGACCAAGACGGGCCGGGAGGTGGATCTTGTCGCGCTGCTGCCATCAGTGCCGGGACAAGAACGAGCCGTCATGCTGATCCAGGTCTGCGCCTCGCTGGCCGATCCTCGCGTCAAGCAGAGCGAGGTCCGCTCCCTCTCCGAAGCCATGATCGAGCTGGCGGTGGCGGAGGGGACCATCGTCACCTGGCGCACCGATGAAACCATCCCCGTGGGCTTCGGCACCATCCAGGTCGTTCCGGTCTGGCGGTTTTTGCTGGAGATGGAGACGCGAAGTTAAAATAACGGCTCGTCTTAATTTAGGTTCGTGCCGCTACCTAAAATAACGGTCTCCATCGGTTTGATCTCGTACCCCATGGTTCTATAGCCACGCTGGCGCTTGTCCCACATGCGGGCCAGCTGCGGCTGATCGGTCTCGGCATAGTCGTAGATACGCACATCCTGCTTGTCGGCATGTTCCCGGTGGAGGCGTCCGGCGTATTGCTGCAAGGTTCCCTTCCAGGAAATCGGCATGGCCAGCACCAGGGTGTCGAGCGGTGGATGGTCGAAGCCTTCGCCGATCAGGCGGCCGGTAGCGAGTAATACTCTCGGTGCCGACTCATCCAGCGCATCCAGTTCCGCGAAGACCGCCGTTCGCTGTTTCTTCGACAAACGGCCATGCAGGACAAAGCAATGCTCGACCTCTTCTCCCAGCGCCTCCTGCAACAGCGGCAGATGATCCGTTCGCTCGGTAAGCACCAACACCTTTCGCCCTTCTCGGTAGGCTGCCAGCACATCCCCGGCGATATGTCGGTTGCGCCTCGCATTGCCCGCGAGGATGCCGAACACATCCTGAATCGGTGAACCCGGCGGGATTTCAGGCGCGGGCAGCACCTTCGGCCAGACCTCCAATTTCGCCGGGGCGGTTTCCGGTCTTGAGGCGCTGTGCCGTATTGGCCCGCACTGCATGAAGATGATCGGCTGATGACCGTCTCGGCGTATCGGCGTGGCAGTCAGGCCCACAATGAATTTCGCCTTGGCCTGCTTGAGGATTGCCTCGAAAGAAAAGGCCGAGAGGTGGTGGCATTCGTCGATAATGATCTGGCCGTACTGGTCGAGCAGTTCGCCCAAGCCTTCCCGACGCGATAGCGACTGCATGACGGCGATGTCGATCTTGCCGGACGGTTTTTTCTTGCCGCCGCCGATGATTCCCAAACCGCCTTTGGGTATTTCCAGGAATTCGGTCAACCGTTCCTGCCACTGACGCAGCAGTTCTGTGCGATGAACCAGCACCAGTGTGCTCACCTTGCGCCGGGCGATCAGGGCGGCGGCCGTAACGGTCTTGCCGAAAGCCGTTGGGGCGCAGAGTACACCGACCTCGTGCTTGATTATCTCCCACACCGCCGCTTTCTGGTCCTTGCGCAAGGTGCCGGTAAACTTGGCCGTCACCCTCCGTCCCGCCAAGCGTTCATCCTGCAGTTCCGGACGGATATCGTTCTCCTGCAACAGGTCGAGCACCGCATCAAGGCAACCACGCGGTAGGCCGATATGCTGGGGAAAATTCTCGGCGCAGCCGATGATGCGCGGTTTGTTCCACACCGGCAGGCGCATGGCCTGGGCCTTGTAGAACTCCGGATTCTGGAAGGCGGCGAGGCGGATCAAGCGGTTGCCCAGCGGCTGCGGCAGATCGGCTTTGGCGATGAAAATCTGGTTGGCCAGCACCAACTTTAACGATTCCGGCAGTGCGCCTGCAATTCGGTCGGGTACGGGCGATGGTCGTTGCCATGGTTTGCTGTCATCTTCTTCTGTAGCAAAGGCAACATCGAGAGGATGACGACCTTCGCTGGCTCTCAGGATGGCATCTTCCAAGTCCCGCTGGGACATGGGGCGAATGCATGCCAGAAAAGCCCATTGGTCTAAAAAGGGGTGAAGGTGTTCATCCACAAAGACGCTGCGCCCTAATTTTCTCGGCTGCTTTTGCAACGGAAGCGCGATCAAGTTGCCGAAGCCGCCCTTGGGCATGGTGTCCTGGTTAGGAAAGAAGCGATCGTAGCTGGCCAGCGACAATTGTCGGGTGCGATCACAGGTGTAGCTGACCAATGCGGCTCCAAGCTGCCGGGCTTCCCGGGCCGGTACCGGATCGGCGAAAAATATCCAGACGTGAGCGCCGTTGCCGGAGCGGGAAATCTCCAGAGCTGCCGGGATGTTTAATTCCCGGCAGGATTGCATGAAAGCCTTGGCATCTTCCCGCCAGTCGGCCTCGTCGAAGTCAGCCGCGAGGAAATAACAGCTGTCGTCACTCAGGAGCGGATAGACGCCGATGGTCTGCTTTCCGGCTAAATGGTCATAGATCACCTGATCGGTTACGGGCAGCAACTGGCGCTGGTCGCAGTCGCCGCATTTTACGCGGGGTTTGTGGCAGATGCCGGGCTTCCACTCATTGCCGCAGGCCGGTGAATATCCGGACGTGCCCTTGGCCGACTCCCAGCGTTTGGGATAGACATCCTCTCGTCCCCGAAACAGACGGCGAAACAGGGCGATCTTGTAATCGGTGCTGAAATGGCCTGGGACTGGGGCTGGTGGGACGAGGACTGGTTCAGGGGTGGTCGTTTCTTCCCAGGCGATACCGTGCTGGGTCAGCAGTTCCTTCAGGCGGGCGTTCTCCTCGCGCAGCTGACACAGTTCGTCTTGTTCATTCTGGCTCTTGTCACTCTTCGGCAAAGCTATACTCCGCCATCGGTAAACAGTCCATCATTGAAATATCTCTCGCAACTTTCCAGTCGCCTCGGCTGGTTCGTTGGGCAATACCACGAAAAGCACTTTTTTCCCGTCCGCCAGGCTCCAAGGATTATGTGATTCGGCAAACGACACGGTCGGCGTGGTCGGATCATGTGGGTATGCGAGAACGCCCAATGCCGAGGTGGAGGTATTTGGGGCATACCGCCCCAGGTAGGCCGCTATCTGATAAAGGTCTTCGCGTTGAGGTCCCTGTGGCGCACTGGACGAGGGGTGAATGGATTTGTACTTGGCATCGACAATGCCCCGAACCTCACCATGCTGGAACAGAATGGCATCGGGAATCAGCGTCCCGATCTCCTTTCCTGAAACATCGCTGCGAAGCAGTTTGCGCGATGTCATGCGTTCCCGAGTACCATGCTTCACAGTGAGCGGCGTTGCCGCCTTGCGTAGGACGCTCAGCACGTACATCTCCCAAAGCTCCGCGACATCGAGCAGAACACCCTTGGTTTCGCCATTGGCTTCGATATCAGCAGACAGGCCACGGCGATTGGCGATCTGGCGTGACAATTCCGCGACAGGGGCAAAGACTGCGGTAATAGGTGTGTACCGAATGCGGTCAAGCTCCGCCTTGGTGGGCACGCGTGGTCGTGAGCCAGTGACCGCCATGAGATGAGGCAACAGTTCTTTGGCTCGTTGCGGCAGCCATTTTTCATCGGGTAACCAGCGCCGCAGAACACCATAAGCGGATACGATAGCGTCCGAAGTAGCGTGAACCAGAGAGCGTTCCGACCTGACCGAAACCACTTCACCACCTCCCGAGGCAAGCAGCCGGAGGGATGAGCGAATATCCAGCCGCCCGCGAACGGTCGAGCTTTTGGTGGAAACGTCTCGCCGCAAGGCGGGCAAGCCATGCCGGGCGGCCTTGACAAAACCATGCGCCCAGATGGTGGCAAGCAATTGCACGATGAACGACTCATCCTGTCGCAACTGCCCCGGTGATTCCGTCAAAACGACCGACGTCGCCTCAAAAAGCCAATTCCGGAGTGTTGACAACCCGAAGCGAGGTTCGATGGTCAGTCGGTGACCTTCGAACGACAGCGATCCCACATAGCGGCCCGCCCACCAGTTGCCATCCCAGGCGCAATACACAATGGGCTCGTCATCGCGCTCATCGGTAAAGGGAATGACAAGATCGCTTGCCCGCACGCTGGTCGCAAGCCTGCGAAGCCATTGTGCCTCATCGGCCGTTGGCTGCGGCTGCAAGGGGCAGCAATCGCGGGCGGTTATCCTCACACATCCCCCGTTGGCTTAAGCAGAACCTTGGACAGGCGCTCCAATTCGGCGTTGCGGGCATTTGCGTCGAGACCCGCCAGATATTGTTCCAACAGAGGGCGAATCGACAGGCGCCAGACCTGAATGATCGGTTCAAGGGCATCGCCGTGTCGGTTCCACAGGAAGTTGTGCTTGCGCGTGGGGCGGGGACCGAGGAAATTTCGTAAAAAAAACACAACATCCAGCAGGTAGGTGTGGCCGATCTCGTATTGAGCGCCGAGGAGCGGGCTGTCATGAATTTCCCTGTTGAGGGCCGTGGCCGCTCCCGCGAGCTTGCGGAAATCCGCTTCCACCCGTGACCAATCCAGCCCGGATTTGAGTTCGTTCCATCGACTCTCGGCCGCCCCCATCAACGCCTCGGCATCGAATGGGCACAGCATCCACAAAAAGCGGCGACGCAAGGCGAAATCGATCTGTTCAACAGACTGGTCGATCAGGTTCATCGTACCGATGACGAACAGGTCATCGGGAATCCGCAGGGTGAAGGTCGCTCCTTCTCCGTTATGGGCGGGCAGTTCGATTGTCTGGTTGCGATCTTCCAGCAGGGAAAAGCACTCGCCGAGCATGCGGCTCAAGTCGGTGCGGTTCATTTCATCAAGAATGAGAATATGGGGCAGTCGCGATTCCCTCGGTTCCTGATTGATAGTATCGATCAGCCTGAGCAGATAGCCGGGTCGGTATTCAGTCGCACCGTTAGAGGAAATGTGAAGGCCCCGGACAAAGTCCTCGTAGCTGTAGGCCGGATGCAGTTGCAGGCGGTGGATGTTGGATTTGAGCGCGTTTTCAATGGCTGGTTGTGA
The DNA here is from genome assembly GCA_964549995.1 of uncultured Desulfatirhabdium sp. Lineage (GTDB taxonomy): Bacteria > Desulfobacterota > Desulfobacteria > Desulfobacterales > Desulfatirhabdiaceae > Desulfatirhabdium. Next base: position 33,234 of record CAZJXF010000003.1, read on the forward strand.
CTGAAAATAGCGAGCGGGACCCATGGTGGCCAGGGCTGATGAGCGAATGATTCTCTCCGCAAGACGCTTGGCGCGATAGGTTTTCCCGGTGCCCGGCGGGCCGTACAACACAACCTGCTTCTTATGTTGAATGATTTCAAGCGGCGCACCGTCCGCCAAACCGCCTTCGCTGCTGTCATACCAGGCCGCTTCCAGGGGCGGCCGATAGAAATCCAGGGTCTTCCCCGGCATTAGGGCTTCGAGTCTCTGGCGAATGGCCAGAAGCTGACGGTCCTCGTGTTCATCATCATCATGCACGAGCCCGGCAAAAGCCGCGATGACGCGACGCTTGTGGTTGCCGCTGGCGATGCGCTCGAAGGAGTCGGGAAACAGCAGATGGAGCAGCATGTGGCGGATCTGCTTCGATTCCGCATCCTCGGTGTCGTCGATCAGCTCCTGAAATTTCCACGGATCGTTCGCTGCCGCTTGTTGCTGCTCGGTGGGCAGTGCTTTCCATGCCTTGGCGAATTCAATCAGAAAAGCGATCTCAAAGGGGCGTCGCGTGTTGTACCCCTGGCCGCCGCTGCCGATCCCGTGTTCAAACGCCACGGAAACCAGATGGCTTTCCGGCAGGCTGTCGCCCGCCCAGCCGAGCACTTCGTTGACAACTTGCCGCTTGCGGAATCCGCCGACATTGGAGGGGAACAGAAAGTAGACAGTCAGCAATTCGGCGGCGAGCCGAATGACCTCAGTGCCCGCAGGCTTGATTTGGTCCTGGAACTTGTCGATAAAGGAGCGGTCCCCCTCATCCGGCGTGGCGACAAACGCCTTGTGGATGCTTTCCAGCAGCTCGGATCGCCAGAGGCTGGCCTGTTCGAACAGCAGAGAACCATCGCGCAGAAGGCAGTTGTTGCGAAAAGCATCTGCCGCCTCATAAATCCTGGAAGTGTTATGTTCGGAGTAGCGCGCCATAGGGTCTCCTGTCGTTGAATATCAGTCCATCATCCTGTCGCAAGCCGTGTCGCGAGTTTGTATGGCCTTTATCCCTGGAGGCCGTCCCTTCGAGACCAGCCTTTCGGATGTCCAAATTTGTTCCTGGCAAATTTGTCGCAAGTTATCCATCGCCATGCTGCGTCAGCCACTGCCGGCCCTTGTCGGTCAAGCGGTATTTCTGAAAGCGGCTGTTGGGTTTGTCGGGGATGGTCATTTCGATCAGGCCGTCGGCCAAGGCCGGTTTGAGGTAGCGCTTGCGAAAGGACTTGCGGTCCGAAAGGCCCAGGGTGGATTGAAGCGCCTCGCGGCCCATTTCGCCCCGGATCGCCGCCAGTAGCTCACCGACTTGGGGGGTGACTTGAGGGCTGACTTGGGGGGCAGTGGTGGTCACGGTATCCAGAATCATCTGCAGCATGAAGGCGATGAACGGAGCGGAATCGGTCCTTTCGGTGCTTTCCCGAATGGCTTGGTAATATTCGGCCTGGTGCTCGAAGATCAGGCTTTCCACCGGGATGTCGGCGAACAGGGGATTCCAGCGGGCAAGGATCAGGCTCTGCCACAACCGCCCCATGCGGCCGTTGCCGTCGGCAAAGGGATGGATGAATTCGAATTCGTAGTGAAAGACCGAACTGGCGATGAGCGGATGGGCGTCGGTGGCGGCCAGCCAGGCAAACAGGTCACCCATCAGTTGCGGCACCCGGTTGCCGGGCGGGGCCATGTGAATCACTTGGCTTCCCGCCATGACGCCAACGCCACCGTGCCGATACACTCCCGCCTCGTCGATCAGACCGAACATTAGAATTCGGTGCGCTTCCAGTAGATCCTTTTCCGATGAGGGTTGCCAGGTGTCGAACCGCTCGTAGGCGGCCAGGGCGTTTTTCACCTCCTGCACCTCGCGTGGTGAGGCGAAGACCCGCTTGCCCTCCAGAATTGCGGTAATCTGCGCCTCGCTCAGGGTGTTGCCTTCGATGGCCAGCGAGCCGTGAATGGTGCGGATGCGGTTGATGCGCCGCAGCCGCAAGGCTCTCGCCTGATCGGTGAGCACGGTCAGCCGCCCGATTGCTTCGCTGATCGCGGCGACCTGGTTCAGGATCTCGGCAGTGATGGTGTAGGGTGGCTGATATTTCATGTTGTCCTTCGTTACTCTCTATGACGCTATGCCGGCGTAGTACGCTGAGGGCACCATCGGGTATGTCCGTACCATATGCAGGAAAACCGCCTCTGTCTTTTGCTGGATGTCCTTGTCTGAATAGTGGAGGGTGTGGCGACCTGATGCAAAACAGCCTCGTATTTTCACGAATGGGAATCGAATCGGCCTACCTGTCTGGCAGCTCCGTGCCGCGACTCATAATCTCGATATAGTCCGTATAGCTGAACAGGCGATTGCGTTTCTGGGCGGTCAGCTCTTTGACGATACCGAGCTGTTCCAGGTGGCCGAGCGCCTTGTTTACCGTGGCCGGAGTGATGCAGGTCTTCTCCACCAATAAGCCCGAGGTGGCAATGGGGTGCTCCATCATCGCCCGATGAACCTGCAAGGTGGATGCCGCCGCCCGTCCGAGGCCGCTGATCTTGTCGCGGTCCTGGTTCGACAGGTCGAGAAGCTGCTGAGCTGTTTCTACCGCCTGGGTGGCGGTGACGATAACCGCCTCGGCGAAGAAGTCGAGCCAGGCTTCCCAGTCGCCGGTCATACGCACGTTGTTGAGCAACTCGTAGTAATGCTGGCGGTGTGTCTTGAAATAGAGGCTGAGGTAGAGTATCGGCTCCCGCAGTACCTTCTGTTCGCACAGGAGCAACGCGATTAACAAACGACCGAGACGGCCGTTACCGTCCAGAAATGGGTGGATCGTCTCGAACTGCACATGGGCCAGCGCTGCCTTGAGCAGCACCGGGGTCGGCTCCGGCTGGTCGTGGAGGAAAAGCTCCAGCTTGCTCATGCACTCCAGTACCTCTTCGGCAGGCGGCGGAACGAAGGCCGCGTTGCCCGGTCGGGTGCCACCGATCCAGTTCTGGCTTCGTCTAAACTCGCCCGGGGTCTGATTGCTGCCCCGGCCCTTGGTCAGCAGCACACCGTGGATCTCACGGAACAGCCGCAGCGACAGCGGCAGCCCTTCCTTCAGCAGACGCAGGCCATGGTCGAGGGCCGCAACATAGTTACTGACCTCCCGCACGTCATCCAGAGGCACACCGGGTTCCTGATCCAGCTCGAACAACAGCAGGTCGGAAAGCGACGATTGTGTCCCCTCGATCATGGAGGAGAGTACCGCCTCCTTGCGGACGTACATATAAAGAAACAGCGAGGTGTCCGGCAACAGAGTCGAGACGCTGTCCAGCCTTCCGAGCGCCAGCAGCGCCTGGTCGAACTTGTTGCGCAGCTCCGGCGTCCAGTCGATTGGTGGACACGGCGGAAGCGGCGCGGGTACGAAGGCCTGGACCTTCTCACCCACCGTCGATATGGTCACGTATCTGCCTTGGAGTTCTCGCTTCATCCTGTCTGCCTCGAACCTAAAATAAGGTTCGTCATTATTTTAATTTTACTTTAAATCCTAAAATAAAGATCCGGGAGGGAAAAATCAAGCGGATTTCCTGAACGGCTACTTCGATTTCCTCAGACATGAATTCGATGCTGCAATGTATCGGCTAAAGGGGGAAAATAGTTACAACCACGGCTCCGATATTTCGGTTGCCGGAAAGCCGCTGGTATCAAAGGGGTTCGGGCCGCCGACTGGAATGGGCAGTCTCCGGGGGCGGGAAGTATCGTTTCAACCCCATTTCCTTTTTGGGGTCGCTTTCAGACGTACGTTTTGGTATGTGACGGTAGGTGATATGAGAAAATGGCGGTCTGTGACAGTAGCTGAAAATGGGGCCTGGACGCCGACCCGGTCGCCCCTGGTGAACCGGATCATCGACGTGGTGGCAGGGGTCTGGGGGATGAGCTTGAGCCGCTCGACGATCTTGACGCTGCCGGGTTTCATGACTGCGCCTCGTTTTTCAGCGCCCTGAGTAGCGGCAGCAGCTCGGGCACATCATCCCGGATGATGCTCTACAGGGTATCGTCGTCGATGCCGAGGTAGCCATGAACCAGGCGGTTGAGGGTGGCAATGATCATCCGCCAGGGGATTTCCGGATGAGCGGTGCGGACTTCGTCAGGGATATGGGTGGCGGCTTCGCCGATCAGCTCCAGGTTGCGCAGGGTGGCATCGTAAATCAGGCCGCTGGCCACGAAACCGTCCTGGTCGAGGCCGTCGGTGTATGCGAGCACCTTTTCGGCGAAATCGATCATGTCATCAAGGTAGAAGCGCCATTTGCGCTGGCTGGCATCAGACATTGATCCGCTCCTGTTCGATATAGGGGCGCAGCTTCGGCCGAAGTGCCTTTTCGGTGACCAGATCAACCGGGCAGCCGAGCAGGTCCTCCAAATAGAACTGCACGCCGAAATAACGCTTGGAGGTGGCCGGACCGTCGAAGGCCACCAGCACATCGACATCGCTGCCGCTGCTCGCTGTGTCGCGGGCCGTGGAGCCGAACAGGGCCAGCCGGGTCACCCCGTAACGGGACTGCAGCTCCGGCTTGCTTCGACTCAGCAGGTCAAGGGCACGTTGTCTGTTCATCGCTCAGCCTCCCAATGCAGATTCATCTTCCGGGCTTTTGCGCACCCGAAACCACCGGGCGCACGAAGGCCATTCAAAACTACCTGACAATTTAACATCTGCTATGCTGCGTGCAATTCAAAATTCGAAGGAGCTCCGACAGATAAGAAATTGCTCCGCTATGTAAGCCGCCAGAAAGCCATCATAAAAAATCACCCGTCGTCCGACACTTTCTCCATCACCTCAGTAAGTAAGAGCATAAACCACAACGAGGAGCGACGGAGTATGGACATCAACGATCTGTTTGACTTCAATCATGAAGCATATCCACCCGTTTGCCGACGAGATCATTGCGCAGAGGTTGAAGGATAACATGCAGGACACCGGACGAAGTCCGGAGAATGGGGTAAAGAATGCGGAGAATTTCGAGGTGAAAGAGAAGCGGGGTATGAGAAACTTCCCGAAAAGGGCGTGATCGGGGCGGCAGCGTCGACACCCTAAATGCAGCGCTGACAATACTCAGAAAAAGGAAAACCCGCTCACCGGCCAGAAGCGATCGACAAGCGGGTTTTCCGTATTTAAAATTGGTGGAGGGAACGCCGACCTACCGCAAATCAGTATCAAAGCCCGCGCTCCTCGTAACTCCTTGATAATAAACGCCGAAGTCATCTTGAACAACCATTTCCCGACAACCCGACCAGAGAAACGATTTTCTCCCCTGATTTCCCTGCACCGGACGAGGGTAACTGGTTTACAGTAAAACCGGATACCTCGCGCCTCTCAGCAACAACTTCGAATCCGGTTTTCGGACGCCGGTTCGGTTCCCAAAACAGGAATCGAATTGGCCTATGCCTGCCCACCGAAAACCCTACTGATCAGGTAAGCCGTGTAGCCAACATAACAGGCCAACAGTATCGCGCCTTCGATGCGGTTGATACGCCCCGGCCCCAGGAACCCATAGCCGATGACGAATAGCGACAGGGTCAGCACGGCCATCACCAGTATGTCCCGATTGAATACCTCCAGCCCCACCGCCAACGGATGAATCGCTCCAGCGATGTCCACCACGGCCAGGGTGTTAAACAGGTTGGAGCCCAGGATATTGCCGAGAGCGATATCGTGTTCACCCTTCCTGGTTGCAATGATTGACGAGGCCAGTTCCGGCAGCGAGGTGCCGACCGCGACGATGGTCAGGCCGATGATCAGGTCGCTGACCCCGAATCCATGAGCAATTTCCACCGCGCCCCAGACCAGGATGCGAGGGCTGAGGATGAGTAGCGCCAACCACTCTACCAACCAGAAGACCGCACGGCGGATCGGCATGGTGCGGACGTCCAGTTCCTGCTCAATCTCGCCTCCCAGAGCCTCCTCTTTCTTTTGCATCCCTTGCCAGATGGTCCAGGCCATCGATTGACAGTTGACCTGTTTTCGGACTATATTTGGTCATGGGAAGGAGGATGGATATGAAGCTATCGAGCCAAATCAAACCGATCAGTTACCTGAAAGCCCATGCCGCAGAAATCGTGCGCAACATGTCCGGGCAAGGTGAACCCCTGGTTATCACCCAGAATGGCGAAGCCAAGATCGTGATGCAGGACATCGAAAGCTATGAGCAAACTCAGGAGACCATGGCCCTTCTGAAGATCCTCGCGCTCGGCTCGCGTCAGATCGAGGAAGGCAAAGTCCAGCCCGCCGGTGATGTCATCCAGCGGCTTCGCGACCGGAGCAAGAGTCGCTGATGACCTTCCAGATATTTCTGACCGACGATGCGTCACGGGATTTGAAGGAGTTGTACGACTACATTGCATCCCACGACGCGCCGGGAAAAGCGGAGTACGTTCTCGATCAAACAGAGAAGGCCTTTTCGAGTCTCTCCGAGAACCCGGAGCGAGGAGCCTATCCAAAAGAACTGCTGGCCATCGGGCTTCGCGAGTATCGTGAGATTTTCTTCAAACCCTACCGCATCATCTATCGAGTCATGGCCGAAAATGTTTATGTCATGGTGATTGCCGACGGCCGCCGTGATATGCAGACGTTGCTACAACGTCGTCTATTACAGGCATAGTTCTCCTTATTTCATCGGCAACGGAAATGAATGTTACGGTATCTCTGACTCGTATCGATTCGGTCATGCCGATAGATACCGTTAAAACCGTTACATGATGTTGGAAGTCAATGGATTGTATTGGATGATACTGGAAAGGAAAAACCCCGAACTCATTGATTTGATTCGGGGTTTTGGAAGGTAATGGATTGCTTTGGAGTGTCGTTTGGTGGAGGCGGCGGGAATCGAACCCGCGTCCGAAAACATTCCGTCCAGGCGTCTACATACATATCCCGAATTTTGAAATTCGCCCACGCGATCTCCTTCGGGCAAGATGTCGTTAGGGCTATTCCGGTAGGGTTTCGCCGGACCGTACCCGGACACTCCGGTCAGGCTATCCTGCTCTTGACGCCCTCGCCAGGCCCGCAGGCCCTGCCCGGCAGGACGGTAGCCGTTAAGCGGCTACTGCGTAGTTATAATCGTCTGCGATTATATTTAATCCTGTCTGTTTAACGAGAAGCCAGGAACTCGGTATGCAGCCGGAACTTCTTTATCCCCGTCGAAACCGTTTCGCCCCCAGGGATGTTTGGCAAAGATCGATCGGATGTGATCATCCTTTTTGGTGTCTAATTTATGACATTCGCTCTTTAAAGTCAATATGATTCCTGCGATATGATTCCTGCGATGCGGGAAGGATGAAATCGCAACAAGTCGTGCAAGTTCCGATTGGGGGATTGCTCCGCCTATCCAGTGTAGCGCGAACGATTGCAGCGGGTGCAAGGGATTTTCCCCAGCATGGTTCGACCCGAACCGCTCGCCTCTGCAAGGATGTGCTTATCGGGCGTTGATGCCTGTATTCGTGTATCGTCCTACCCGATACTGTCTGGCCTGATCCCGCTCCAAATCCCTTCGTTTGATGGACTCCCGTTTGTCGAAGAGTTGTTTGCCCCTGGCCAGGGCGATGACGATCTTGACCTTGCCGTTCTTGAAATACATTTTGAGAGGAACGAGGGTGAGTCCTTTTTCGTTGACCTTGCCGTACAGTCGCTTGATTTCCCTTTTGTGCAGCAGCAGCTTTCGCACCCTTAACGGCTCGTGGTTGTCGTAGTAGGCAAACGGGTATTCGCCGATATGCAGTTGATAGACAAACACCTCTCCGTTGTGAATCTTGGCATAGGCGTCCTTGAGATTGACCTTGCCGATCCGCAGGGATTTGACTTCCGTACCCTTCAGAACGATACCCGCCTCGAACTCCTCTTCGATGGTGTAGTTGAAGCGGGCCTTCCGGTTTTCTGCGATCAGCTTAACATGGTTCGATGACATGGTGAGCCTGTATTCCTATCGGTTGCTGCGAATCATCCGATCGATGACGTCTTCGGTGGTTTTCATGCAAAGCGCTTGGGTGAGAAGCTCGTCCGCCTCGGATTTTCGCAGCGTGGAGATGCGCTGTTTAATAGCGCCGATCGACTGTGGGGTCATGCTGAGTTCATCGATGCCCATAGCCACCAGCAGTGGCAGGCAGAGCGGATCTCCAGCCATTTCACCGCACATGAATGTCGGGATGCCCTTCTGATGCCCGGTTTCGACGACATGCTTCACCAGTCGGATGACTGAAGGGTGCAGAGGGGAATACATGTACGCGACATCCCGGTTTCCGCGATCGATGGCCAGGGTGAATTGGATCAGATCGTTCGTTCCAATGCTGAAAAAATCGACTTCTTCCGCCAACATATCCGCCAAAATCGCTGCAGACGGCACCTCGATCATGATGCCCAACGGAACGTCCCCTCGATGGGGAATATGCTCGTTTTCCAGGGCTTCCTTGCAGGTTTCGATGAGCCTGCGGGCTTCGAGAACTTCTTCATAGCCTGCGATCATGGGCAGCAGCATGCGGACATTGCCGAAAACGGCTGCTCGAAGGATGGCTCGAATCTGGGTACGAAAGACCTCGGGGTTTTTCAGGCAATAGCGGATCGCCCGAAATCCGATGGCCGGGTTGGCCTCGGCCAGTCGTTTGCCATGTTCGAGGGCCTTGTCCCCATTGATGTCGAGGGTTCGAATGGTGACGGGGTAAGGCGCCATTTGCTCGACGACAGATCGGTAATCGGTGAACAACTCTTCTTCCGTAGGAAAGTCCCGTCTTCCCAGGTATTGAAATTCGGTTCTGTACAGCCCGATGCCTTCCCCGCCGTATTCCAGCACCGTTTTGGTTTCTTCCGGCATTTCGATGTTGCCCATGACGGGAACCTGCACACCGTCTGCCGTTTGGCTGTGGACTTCCAATCGATTCCGGTAGGCGCGATCCTGGCGGTCTTCGTCGATCTTCTTCTCCAGAAAGGCCATCAGCGTTGCACTGTCGGGCCGGTGAATGACGATGCCGTCGGTGCCGTCCAGAATGAGCGGATCGTCCATGGCGATGCGGTCCACTGCGGATTGCAGACCCATCACGGATGCAATTCGGAGGCTTCGCACGATGATGCCGGCATGGGATGTCTTTCCACCGGAGTCTGTGGCTACCCCCTTGATGAATTCGGGTTGGATCTGGGTGGCTTGCGCAGGCGACAGATCTCTCATCACCAGAATGACCCGTTTGCTGATTCCGGTAATGTCGATCTGAGCGGCACCGGAGAGATTCCGCATCACCCTGTCCGCCAGATGGACGATATCCAGAGCCCTTTCCTGAAGATAGGGATCGGACATCGCGGAAAACTTGCCCCGGAGGTCGGACGCGACCCGTTGCAGGGCCCATTCCGCATTGATGCGTTCTGTGGCGATGACATCGATGATTTTCCCGTAGAACATCCGGTCGTTCAGCATCACCACATGGGTGTTCAGGATATCGGTATGGGTCTGCAGTTCGTCTGTCGTTCCTTCGATGATGCGAAGCAGCTCTTCCCGGGTCGTCTTGACCGCTGTTTGAAAACGGGCGGCTTCTCGGACGATGGTGTTTTCGGAAATCCGGTACTTCGGCACCAGATCGATATGATCCAGATACACGACATGGGCAGGGCCGATCGCAACTCCGGGGGATACCGCGATGCCCTCCATCCGCTGATTGAGGCTTTCCGGTGGAAGGACGTCAGATGCCTCTCCAAAACCGGTTTCTACAAGATCAACCAGCGCCTGCATCACCGGAATGTCGTCGGCATCTTCACAGGCGAACCGGATGGCACGGCCGGCGGGAATTTCTAAGGCCAGCATGTCCAGGATGTCGTTGGCATTGGCCTGTTGATCATTATGAATCAGCCAGATCGAGTGAAACGCCTTCTGGGCGATGCGTGCGATCTTGGCTGCCGATCGGGCATGTAGGCCGAGACCGTTGGTGATCCAAACGGTTTGGGTTTGATGATGCGTCATGAATGTTTGTTGGAAAATTGTTGATTGTGAGCGGGGAAATCCGCTTCTACCAGGCGATGTCGATTGTTCTGCGGGATCGACTGAGGGGAAAACCCTTTTAATGGGCCTGCATCAGCAGAAGGATTTCACGATGAAACCGTATTTTCGGCTGTCAGGATATCAGATCGATATGAAATTGTCAAATGAATCCATAGGATTGGTATCCCGCCTACGATGCCGCTGTGCAAACCGGAGGATGTGATTGAGGTCTTCTCGGCTGGAGCCATTCTGTGTGGATCATTCCCGTCGAGACATCCGTCCGAGTTTTCTTCATTGGTGATGGTCTCGCAACATGCCTGGAAGTCTCATCGAAGCCGTTTGGCAGGGGAAACGCCTTGATGTATCCGGGATATCATTGTCGATATGGGGCGACATCAAATTATGATAGAATACAAAAATGTAATATCAATAATATCATAATACATATTTGTATTCTTCTTTACCCCCGTTTTCGCCCATTCACAGCCTTACAGGAGCCATCCTGCATGATGGGCCCGGTTGTCCCTCAGTGCTCTTCCGCATCTCTCCCTTCGAAACGTTGGCCAAAAAAGCAATAAAAGCAGCATGTTATAGCTTTGGCAAGCGTTTTGCTTTAACCTTTCTCAACAAAGGCGCCTGTCGGAGTCTTCGATCGGTCTTCCGGTTGAGGTCAGCAGGTATCGTTGTTCACCATTTCCATTTCTAAGAAAGGAGTACCGTAACATGTACCGATGGATCGTCCTCCCATGTCTTCTGGTTGCCCTGCTGATGGGCACCGCACTACCCGTTCTCGCAGATGAACCGGCTTCCATGGTATCGAGTGCGCAGGAGGCTTCAGCGCCCGACTTGTCCGGTGCTGCAACACTTGCCAAGGATCCCACCATTGCCATTACCTTCGTCTGGGTGCTGATATGTGGGTTTCTGGTGATGTTCATGCAGGCCGGTTTTGCAATGGTGGAAGCCGGGTTTTGCCGGGCCAAGAACGCCACCAACCTTATGGCGAAGAATCTGATGGATTTTGTCATCGGGTCCCTCGTGTTCTTTGTCATCGGTTACACCATTCTGAAGGGAAACGATGTCGGTGGTCTCTTCGGTGTCGGTCCACTGATGCTTTCAGGAAGTCAGTATGATGTGAACAAGTATCTGGATTTCTTCTGGCAACTCGTCTTCTGTGCTACTGCAGCCACGATCGTATCCGGTGCCGTAGCCGAACGGCTGAAATTTTCCGCTTATCTGGTCTACAGCTTGTTCATCAGTCTGATCGTGTATCCTGTTTATGGCCATTGGGTATGGGGCGGCGGGTGGTTGTCCAAGCTGCCTTTCGGGATGGGACATCTGGACTTTGCCGGCTCCGGTGTGGTTCATACGATCGGCGGAATGTTCGGATTGGCGGGGGCCATCGTGTTGGGACCCCGTTTCGGGAAATTTTCCAAAGACGGCAAGTCCAACGCCATTCCGGGGCACAGTATCACCCTGGCGGCTCTGGGCACCTTCATTCTCTGGTTCGGATGGTTTGGGTTCAATCCCGGTTCCACCTTCAACGCAGGACATCTTCGAATCGCCGTCATTGCCGTTAATACGAACATGGCTGCTGCTGCAGGCGGACTGATGGCCCTTCTGCTGGTGTACTTCAAGACGAAACGCTGGGATGTGGGGATGGCGTTCAACGGTGTTCTGGCCGGTCTTGTAGCAGTTACGGCTCCCTGCGCCTGGATCGAAGCCTGGGCGGCTGTCGTGATCGGTCTCATAGCCGGTGCACTGGTGGTCGGGAGCGTCTATGCCATTGAAAACATGGGGATCGATGATCCTGTAGGCGCGGTTTCGGTTCACGGGGTCAACGGGATCTGGGGATTGATCAGCGTCGGTCTCTTTGCTGACGGAACTTATGGGAATTACGCCATGGAAGCCCCTTTTGCCACAGGGCTCTTGTACGGAGGTGGTTTCGGTCAGCTGGCATCTCAGGTGATTGGGGCTGCGGTTGCAGCCGGATGGGCCTTTGGCACAGGATACATCCTATTCAAAATCATGGACAAAGTAATGGGGATTCGCGTGCATCCCAGTGAGGAGTTAAAGGGACTCGACGTATTCGAACACGGCGGATCTGCATATCCGGAATTCTTCATGACCAACTCATAATAAGCCTACTGAGGAGATCACTACCATGCAACAGGTTACAGCCATCATACGACCCGAAAAATTGGACGACGTTCGCAGCGCTTTGAACAATCAGGGGTACCCGGGGATCAGCATTACCCGGATTGAAGGTCACGGCAAACAAAAAGGGCTTACTCAGCAATTTCGAGGAGGGACTTATATCATTGATCTGATACCCAAAATCAAGATCGACATCGTCGTGAAGGACGAGGATGTTTCAGGATTGGTGAAGGCTATCCTGCAAGCGGCTAAAACAGGAGCGACAGGAGACGGGAAAATTTTCGTTTCCCCGATAAGCCAAGTGTTTCGGATTCGAACGGGGGAGCAGAACGAATCGGCTCTGTGAGCCACCTCTGGATCCACGCACGAATAACCCTATCCGATCAAAAAGGAAAAACAGATGAAGAGAATTCTACTTTTGCTTTGCCTGTTCTTGATTGTCGCAGTCGTCATGCCGGCGCAAGCCCTCGAAAAACAATTCGGCGGATACTGGAGAACCCGTGCGTTCACGGATAAGAATTTCACTGGAGAAGACGAGTCAAAGGACCTTGATCTGGACAGGATCGATACCCGGACCCGGTTGTTCTACACGGCCAAATTCAGTGACAATCTCAAGTTCGTCAACAAGTTCGAAATGAACGCCGTGTGGGGCGGGGCCGGCACCTACGGTCAGCTGGGGGCGGACGGCGCCAATGTCGTCGTCAAACACTCGTACGTCAACTTCAAGCTGAGTGACCACGACTTTCGGGTCGGCATTCAGGACTATACCGTAGCGCGCGGCTATCTCTTCGACGATGACGCCGCAGGCTTCAAGGCCATTTTCAAGGCTACAGACAATATCTATCTGCCGATCCTGTATATCAAAGGGTATGAAGGCGGAGCCGGAAAGATCAACGGCAAGTCGGCGGATGACTACGATGTCAATGCCTGGATGTTCTATCCGACGGTTTATCTGAACAAGGAAACCACCCTGAAGCCCCATTTCACCTACTGGCAGACGGATGACTTCACCCGGGCAGCCGCTCAGGGAGCTCTCTTGTCCGTGAAAGTTCCGGGTGCGACCAAGCTCGATCTGTATACGGCCGGTCTTGAATTCGACACGAAATTCGATGCCTTCACCATCGGTGCGACCGGTATTTTCGAATTTGGAAGCGTGGATGTTCCGGTGGCGAGCTACGGAAAAGACAGCTTGGATTTCAAAGGCTATCTCTTCGATCTGTTCGGATCGATGGAGGTCGGGCCAGCAACCCTTCGCATCAAGGGAATCTATGCGTCCGGAAACAAGGAGGACAGCTATGCGAACGGTGAATACAAGGCCTTTTACAATCCGGGCGGCAGTGGAACGGGTGCATCCTATTATTGGGCTGAAATCATGGGATATGGAATCTTCGATGCGCTCGGTGTAGCGACGGCGGACGATCCGACAGGCGAATTCTCCGACAAGATTTCCAACCGGATGATCGGCAACATCGGTGCGACCTTCAAGGTGCTGCCAAATTTGGAAGTGGCTGCGGATTTGTGGTACGCCAAAACGGCCGAAGATGTCTTATTGGCGAACGGTCAATACGGCGACAAGCTCGGCACGGAGTTGGACCTTGTCGTCACCTATGCCATCACCGAAGAATTGAAGTTGGATCTGGTGGGCGCCTATCTGTGGGCGGATGATGTCATCAACAAGGCCATTTACACGACCAATTCCGCCAATCCCTATGAATTCGGTGCCCAGCTTTCCCTCGAATTCTGATAGGTGCCCGTTCAATACAGATGTGAGAGAAGCGTTATGAAAGGAAAGGCCGGAGCGGTAAGCTCCGGCCTTTCTTTTTGGGGAGGGGTTGATGGACTCGCAAAAAGTCAGATGCTTTTGGTTGACCCGCAGGAGAGCGGGTGGATTTTGCTTGCGCATCGGAAAAACTCAGCAGCCCGATCTCGTAGGATCGGGCGGATGGCCAAGATAGAAACGAAGGTTTTCTGAAAGGCAACCTACTGTTTTTCAGCCGAAAATGGATGAAGCGCGTCCGCCCGATCCAACGATCTCCGGCTGCTTCAAACACGTTTCCGCTGCTTCGCAAAACACCACCCGCCCTCCTGCTGGAAGCCCGGCATTGGAAGGAAATCGGGAGGGGGAGACTTTTTGCGAGACCATCATTGTTTAAAAACATACGATTTCAATTAGATGCTGTCTTGTTGAGTGATAGACAACATGACCAGCCCTTATGAGATCGGTCTGCGTTTTTACCGACACTAATCTCATGGCTCCGAGCATCAAGCTGGCTTGGGGTCGGTTTTGCACTTGCAGTAGATTTTAAAAACCGTTATGTGAAAGCAATATACTTGACACCAACCTTTACCAACAGGAGGCCCCATCATGTCCCTAAAACGCTATTCGATCAAGGCGGTTTGCCCGAAGTGCGGTTGCACCCAGCTGACTGTAATGACCCCTGAAGAAATAAAGGCCAAATACGGAAATGTCCCGAACATCGATCTGGAATGCGGTGAATGCATGCTGAAGTATTCCAAGCCGATGAAGGAAGCTTGCCCGGAATGGGATAAGGAATGCCATCTTCATGAAGGATGATGAGTCGGACAGGCTCTTTCAGCATCCGGTAAAGTCGACGGCTTCGCAAAACACCACCCGCTCTCCTGCTGGAAGCTTGGTATTGGAGGAAAATCGGGATGTGGAGCCATTTTGCGAGGCCATCATGCATGCCCCATGAAGGGTGAAAGGTGGTTGCGAGCAAGGAACATGCCGCCGGACGACCCTCCGTCGAGAAAAATCCTGTCGTTATTTCGGGCCAATGCAGGAACCCAAAGCATTGGCCTACGCATGACCTTGCAGCGTTACCCCTTTGGGTCGCCCTTTCAGGCTTTCACACGTTGGCACTTTTTTCACTTGAGAACTACGCATCTCACATGGTTACGACAACCGTTGTGCTGAACCACCGATATCCCATTCCAATTGTGGAGTTTCCATGCAGTTGACCGATATTTGTTCCTTAAACCAATGGGTCGCGTTTGAAAAGCGTATCCACGATCGTTTTGGCATCGACATCAACGTATTCAACCCCGAAGGCATTCGCATCACCGATCACAAGGCCTGGGTCAACCGCCTCTGTCCAGCCATCAAGGCGACGGACAAAGGCCAGGCGTTCATCTGCGCCGTCGCACACATGAACATTTCCGGAGAAGCCCGCAGAACGCGGCAGTCCGTCATCGAGGAATGCGATGCCGGCTTGATCAAACTGGTGGTTCCCATCTTTTTCCAGGATGAATACCTCGGTGCGGTGGGGGCCTGCGGGCTGCGGTTTGAAGACGGCGAGGTCGATCCATTTCTGGTCCATCAAATCGCCGGTATCCCGGAAGAAACGGTGGAGGAACTGGCAAGCGACATCGGTGTGATGCCTCGGCAGAAGGCCACCGAACTGGCCCAAACGATCGAATCCGAAATTCAGGCACTCATCGATGGATGTGTTTCCCCATCGGGACAGACGACGACATCAGGAGAACAACCATCATGACCACATCTCAGCATACGGTGCTCGTTGTCGGCGGAGGTCCGGCCGGATTGAGCGCCGCTCTCACCCTCGATGAGCCGGGAATCCGGGTCGTCGTTGTCGACAAGAACGATCGACCGGGCGGTCATGCCGCCGATTTTACCTGCAAGGCCTCGCCCGAATGCGTCCGATGCGGTGCCTGCATGGTGACCGATCGAGCGGATCGATTCCGAAAGCGCTCCACCCTCTCTTGGATGGCTCCAGCCACCGTCGCCGCCTGCCGGCAGAACGGCAGGTTTCAGGTCGACATTCGAAAGGCGGACGGCGATATGAACCTCCAGGTCGATGCCGTTGTTCTGGCGACCGGTTTTACCCCCTTCGATCCATCCGAAAAGCCCTACGGATATCAAAAGGGCTCCGCCGGAAACGTCATCACCCATCTTGAACTGGAAGCCATGCTGCACGGGAAAGGAACGGTTCGCAGACCCTCGGACGGTGCCATTCCCGAAACGATCGCCTTCATCCAGTGTGTGGGGAGCCGCGATCTCGTATTGGGGCGTCCCTGGTGCTCCTGCGTGTGCTGCGGATCGGCACTTCGCATGGCAAAGCGTATCCAGCTGGAAAACCCGTCGATAACAACCACCTTTTTTTACATCGATGTGCAGACGTTCAGTCGGAATTTCGATGCCGTGTATGCCGATTTCAAGACCAAGATCCGAATGATCCGGGCCATCCCGGGAGATGTGGTCCGAACGTCCGACGATCGGTTGCGAGTCGGCTATTTCGATCCTGTGGAGCGACGATATACCGAGGAATGCTTCGATATGACGGTGCTTTCGGTCGGGATGGGGCCCAACCCCGATACACCTGAGCTTGCCCGCATCTTTGGAGTGACCCTCGATCGTTTCGGATTTCTGGGAAAGGCGCCGGATGGGGTTTTTGTCGCCGGAAGTGCCGTCCAGCCGATGGGAATTGCGGACAGTATGGCCAGCGGGGCTGCTGCAGCGCAAGCGGTGCTGAAATATGTATCCGAGCGCAGCCGGTAATCCGTTCCGTTGTCGATTGCAATATCGCGATGCCGATCGCTTATCGCTCATCATAGCCTTATTGACGAGGAAATTTCGTGAAACCGACGATCTGTGTGTTGGGAACCGGGTGGGCTGCCGAGCAGACGGCGGCCCGATTGACATCGGAAAACATCGAGGTGATTCGGATCGTTCCATCGACCGATCCGCCTCCGCAGACACCGACTGAAGATGTCGGCAGCGCCGGAATAGCGGCTGCCCTCAGGCAAGTCGAAGCGGAAGAGGGGCATTTTCTTCTTTCCTGCCGGTTTCAGGGGGCCAGTGCGGTGTATGAGGCCGATGCCATTGTCGTTGCGGCGCCGGCCGACCGACAGCCCCAATGGTCGGCTTACGGCCTTCTGCCTGGGGAAGACGCGGTGTCTTTGTCCGAAGTGCTGGGGCATCCGGATCGATTACCGAACGGGAAAACAGTTGTTTTTCTGCTCGGTCTGGCGGGAGAAAGCCACCCCGTCATCACCCGCGAGGTCCTGGAAGCGGCAAAGACCTATGCAGGCCGTGGCAGGGCCTATGTGCTGACCGGTAACCTCAAGGTGGCGGGCCAGGGTCTCGAAGCCCTGGTTCAGGAATGCCGCACGGCAGGCGTCATTCCCATCAAATTTACCCAGACCCGTCCAGTTTTTCGGCGGACGGACGAGGGACTGCTCGTCGATGGAATCGACGAGCAGATCGGTGAATCCTTCGAAATCTTGGCCGATCGAATTGTGGTGGATGAACGCTTTGAACAGAGCGGAACGCTTGCGCCCCTCGCCAAAGCGTTCCGACTCGAGACCGATGCCGAAGGCTTCCTCCAGGCCGACAACGTCCATCGGTTTCCCGTTCTGACCAACCGAAAAGGGGTGTTCGTCGTCGGTCCAAGCCGGGGGGTGTTTCAGGCGGAGCTGCTGGAAGCGGACATCGCCCATGTCGTTCTCGAAGCCCGACGCATGCTGCAGGAGCCGTCGGTTGCTACGCCCATAACGGCTTCCATCCAGCCCGGTCATTGCGTGCGATGTCTCACCTGCTATCGGGTATGTCCCTATGCGGCCATCCAACTGAAGGCCAGACCCCAAGTGCTTCCCGATGCGTGCCAGCGCTGCGGCATCTGTGCCGCCGAATGTCCCAGCAAGGCCATTAGCCTCGCCGATGTGACGGATGCCGTTATTCTCGATCGGATCGAGGCCTTCCGGCGTGAAACGGAATCCATGGAGGCGCCTTTGCTGGTCGTCTTCGGATGCGAGCGATCGGCCAAGATGTGCCGGGATGCGGCGGCAGAACTCGGGCTTTCGCTTCCGCAACGCATGTGCTTCATCGAAGTCCCCTGTGCCGGTCGCATTTCGCTCGATTTCCTGCTGGGCGCCTTCAACCGAAACGCCCAGGGGGTTTTGGTTCTAAGCTGCCATGAAGGGAATTGTCATTCCGGTCAGGGCAACCTGCACGCCAAGCGAAGAGCGCTTTATTTACAGGAGATGCTGAAAACCATCGGCTTGAACTCCGATCGGTTGCAGGTTCGAACCCTGGCAGCCAACATGCCGGTGGAGTTTGCGGCTGCCTGCCGTGAATTCGAAGCGACCATTCATTCCCTGATGCTGTCCTGAAGGAGAAACATACCATGAGTGAAACGGAACAGACCGGTCAGCGAAGGCTCGACCGGTTGGATCATACCCGGCTGCGTAACTGGCCGTTCGGGCAGGACTACTGCCTGACCTGCGCCATGTGCTCCGGCTCCTGTCCGGTTGCGGGCATCGACGGCTTCGATCCCCGAAAAGTGGTCAGGATGGCGGGCCTCGGGCTGCTGGAAGCGCTTGTCGATGCCCGGTGGCCATGGATCTGCACCATGTGCGGGAAATGCGAAGCTGTCTGCCCGATGGATATTCACATCCCGGACCTGATCCGCACGATCCGCGGCAAACGCGACCGGGATCTGGTGCCCGGCATTCTCCACAAGGGTCTCGCGGCCGCCCTGAAAACGGGCAACAACCTCGGCATGCCGCAGGAAGATTTCATCTACGTCCTGGAGGATGTTGCATCCGAAATCGCCGAAGAGCCCGGATTCGAAGATTTCAAAGTGCCGATCGACAAGGTGGGGGCGAACCTGCTTACCACCATCCACAACAAACTCGTCAACACCCACACCGAAGACCTGAAGCATTGGTGGAAAATCTTTCATGCGGCCAAGGAAGACTGGACCGTTTCCTCCATCAACTGGGAGGGTACCAATTGGGGATTTTTCACCGGCGACGACGAAGGCATGCGGACCATGGTGGGCCGGATCGTGGAGCAGATGGAGCGGCTCGAGGTCAAGAACCTCATGTGGCCCGAATGAGGGCACGCCTATCTGGCAACCCGGTCCGGGTTGGAAAAATGGTATCCCGAAGTGCTGAAGCGCTACGGTTTCTTTACCGTCTTCGATCTGCTGATCGAATACATCAAAAGCGGGAGAATTCGACTCGACAAGCGGCGCATCACGGCCAAGGTCACATATCACGATCCCTGCAACTACGGCAGAAAGGCCGAGCGGATGTTCGGCCACGGCTATTACGAGGAACCCCGGTGGATCCTGTCCCAGTGCATCGAAAACTGGGAGGACCTCACCCCGAACCGCAAGGGGCAGTTCTGCTGCGGGGGCGGAGGCGGGACGCTCACCACGGGATACAACGACGAACGGGTGTTCTACGGCCGGAAGAAGATGGACCAGATCCGGGAAACGGGTGCGGAAATGGTCGTCGTTCCATGTCACAGCTGCCACGGCCAGCTCAACGCCATCAAGAAGGCGCACGGCATGGACGATCTGCGCGTGGTCTATTTGTGGGAGCTGGTGGCCGAGTGCCTGGTGCTGGAATAAGGGGGCGGCAGATTTCCCATCCGGCTTTTGGCAACCATTTCATGGTTGACCCGCATGAGGGCGGGTGCATTTTGCTTGCGCAGCGGAAAAACTTAGCAGCCCGATCTCGTAGGATCGGGCGGATGGTCAAGATGGCAACAATAGTTTTCCGAAAGGCAACATACGGATTTCAATCCAAAATAGATGAAGCGCGTCCGCCCGATCCAACGATCGCCGGCGGCTTCAAACAAATTTCCGCTGCTTCGCAAAACATCACCCGCCCTCATGCTGGAGGCCCGACATTGAAAGAAAATCGCTAAGTGGCGACTTTTTGCGAGACCATCATGACTCCTGCCCCTGCCTTTTTTCGATGGATGCTCATGCCGAGTGTCGCCGCCCCCGGAGATGAAAATGCCACAAGAGACGATGCGCCTACAAAATCAAAACGTTCCCATCCCCCCCTTAACCCTTAACCCTTAAAACTTAAAACTTAACCCTTAAAACTTTTCCCTGAATTCGCATTTTCACGATTATTGGAGGCTCCCCATGGGAAACCAGAACGTGATCTTCCTGGAGGTCATCGAGTGGTTCGACGAAACCGGTAAAGAGCTGGTTCACCGGATACCGGAAAGCGGTTCCGGCGAAATCAAATGGGGTGCCCAACTGACGGTTCGGGAAAGTCAGGCCGGCGTCTTCTTCTATAACGGCAAGGCCATCGGCGCCTTCGGTGCCGGCCGCCACACCCTCAAGACGGCCAACATACCCATTCTCACCAAGATTCTTTCCACCCCTTGGGGCATGACCAGCCCCCTTCGGGCGGAGGTCTATTTCGTCAACCTCAAGGTCTTCACGGACCTCAAGTGGGGAACCCGGGATCCGGTCGCCTTCAAGGATTCGGAACTGGGGCTCATCCGGCTTCGGGCCTTTGGGGTGTTCAACGTCCAGGTGATCCAGCCGGTTCTCTTCATCAATTCTCTGGTCGGCACGCAGGGCATCTACACGACCGAGGAAATCGAGGGCTACCTCAACCGGGTGATCGTCTCCCGTTTCAATGACTACATGGGGGATACGATCGACACCATTTTGAACCTGCCCGCCCGGTATGACGAGATGGCCGAAAAACTGATCGAGCGGCTGCGGGACGATTTTCGAAGGTTTGGGCTCGCCCTGAAGCAGCTTTACATCAACGCCATTACCCCCCCTCCCGAAGTGCAGCAAGCCATCGACGAGCGAAGTCGGATCGGCGCCATTCCCGACATGAACAAGCTGCTACAGATGAAGGCCGCCATGGCCATGGAAAAAGCGGCCACTGCGGAAGGAAGCGCCATGGGAACCGGCATGGGCCTGATGATGCCCGCCATGTTCGCCTCTTATTTTGCGCCGTCTGCAGCAAAGGCCGATCAACAGCCAGCCGCATCTCAGAACGTTTGCCCGGAATGCAACCATCCCGTGCCGAGGGATGCCCTGTTCTGCCCCATGTGCGGTCACCAACTGTTGGTGCTTACCCAATGCCGGTATTGCGGCAAGAATCTCACCCCCAAGGACAGATTCTGCCCCCGGTGCGGCAAGCCCGCTGATGAAAAACCGGCTCCTGTGATATGTCCGAGCTGTAGGGCGGAGAACCTGCCGGAAGCCAAGTTCTGCAACCAGTGCGGTGAAAAGCTGTCAGGCGCATGACTTTCTTCAGCATTCAGCACCAGTGCCCTCAGTGCGGTGCACCTGCCCTTTTGCAGGAAACCGACCGGTTGATGACTTGTCGGTTTTGCAAGGTACGTTCTGTCTTGATGTTTCCTGAGGGCATGCGAACCGTGTTGCCGGTTTGCCCGAGCGCGGCCGACAAGCCGCTGATGTATGTCCCTTACTGGCGATACAAGGGGATTGTGTTTACCTGCCTCAACACCGGCATTCAGGATCGCTTTGTCGATTTCAGCGTGGCCGCCGTATCTTCCGTGCGATTCCCCCGCTCTGTCGGCTTAAGAAGCCAGGCGCTTCAACTGCGTTATGTCACCCCCGACCTTCCGGGCCGGTTCGTGAAACCGGCTACCCCAAAACCCGACATGCTGACGGCTCTCGAATGGATACAGCTCCGTGAGACTGGACCTGCATGGTATTTCCGATCGGCGATCGGTGATGTCGAAAGCCTGCTCTATGCGCCGTTTTACCTGGATCGAAAATTGTTCGACGCCGTAGTGGATCGGGCGATCAGTCCGGTGCTTGCCGAAGACGACGAGGTGTTCGGCCTCGGCGGCGAAGCACCCGATCCGTCCATTGGATTTCTGCCTGCGCTTTGCCCGACCTGCGGATGGGACCTTCGGGGAGAGCGGGACAGCATCTGCCTCGACTGTCCGAACTGTCAAACCCTTTGGGCGGTTCAGCCGAGCGGATTGCACTCCCTTCCTTTCGGGTACGTGAAACCGACTGGACCTGCGGACGGCTATCTTCCGTTCTGGCGGATTCAGGCGGCAGTCGGCGGTTTTCCGTTGGAATCCGTTGCAGATTTGATCCGCGCGGCGAACCTGCCGCGGGTGGTGAAGGCGACGGATGCGGATAGACCTTTCTATTTCTGGGCCCCTGCTTTCAAGATTCAGGCCAAAAGTCTGATGCACCTCGCCCGAGGCCTCACCCTGATGCAGCCGCAGTGGGAAACGGTGGCGGAACATGCCCGAGCCGGTCATCGCTCTGTCAATCTATCCGCAGAAGAGGCCGTCGAAACCATCCGCCTGAACATGGCGGGTTGGATAACGCCCCGTCAAAAACTGCTTCCGGCACTGGCCGAGGCGCCGATCGATGCCTTTCGTCAGGAAATCGTCTTCGTTCCCTTCACTGCGGGTTTTCACGAGCTCGCCCTGGCGGACACCCCCATCCGTATTCCCAATGCCCACATCCAGCTTTCCGGCAACCTGTAGTAGATGTCACACCATTCCCGATCGTGCTGATGCGAAAGGGGCCGTATGAAGATGCATCGTCCGCTCAGACACTCCAACCTTATCTTCGGGCTTGATGACAGGATGGAAAGACCCTTTGTTTCTCCACAATCTCGAGGATATCTTTTGGTCGATTGCCACTATTGTCGTAACGCATTGCTTTTTCAAGGCCGTTTGGACTTCACTTACAAACATCCAGTTATTGGTGAGTGAAGATCTTATTGCAGAAGTCTGTGATATATGCAATGACTGACCTCCTCTCTGGTTTTTGCGAAACTTCTGTGGCTTTCGAAGTGGTTTTGGGGCCGATCCACTGGAAGCGAGTTTCGATAAATTCAGTGTCGCTTTCGACATTGATATACCCAGAAGGTAAATGTGTTTCCACATAGATTGTTCATTTGCTGATACCATCTATCGATGATAAAATCCGGCTTGCAGACCTCTCTGGCTATACCATCCGGCAATCCACTCAGATTTTGGGAAGCAAAGTACAAAAGAGCGAATGTTTGATCATGCTTTGCTATGATCATTGATCGATTCTGAATAGGTGGCATTATGAAACGGCAACAATGCGGATTTAAGAATATGGTGTAAATCCTATGGAACGGTTATTCTTGCTCTTTCCATCATCTCCGATATCTTTATTAAAAAGTCTTTTCCAAGGTCAACGGATTTATAATACGCAAACACTAAGCGATATCTGGATTTATCTAAACCTAAAACAAGCGCATTTATACTAATCTAAAAAAATATGAGAAGTACTTTT
>CAZJXF010000004.1:0-52506 GCA_964549995.1 uncultured Desulfatirhabdium sp.
TCGGGCGGCTGAGTTTTTCCGATGCAGCGAAAAAGGTGTGCCCGCCCCCATGCGGTTCGTTGGAGACTAACTGACTTTTTGCGAGGCCATCATGCCCGGACCCCTTCCAGCTTCCAAGCGGTGCTGTTGAGGGAGCGGGCAAACGTCCAACGCTCCTCGAACTTTACCGGAACCGTGTTGCTTCCGGAAACGATTTCCCCGGTCGTATCATGGACGGTGTAATCGAGGAGGTTTGCCACAAACTGCAGGGTGATGTAGACTTCGTTTCCTTCGATCCCGGCATCGACGATATCGATCTTCCGAACGGCGATGTTTTCGAGTTTGTTGATGAGCTTGCGGTTCTTCAGATCCTCCATGGTGGCCAGGTATTCGGATTTGAGCTGATCTCCAAGAAGTCCGAGAACGGGCGTAAGATCCCGGCGCATCCAAGCAGCCTGCAATCGGAAAAACACATCCTGGGCGATTTCCTTGAAGCGCTCCGGATCGAAATCCGGCTCCGTCTGCCGAATGATCCGAAAGGTTTCGGATATCGAATCGACTTCGGAAACGACGGTGTCATATCCAGAACCTGGAACGGGCGGCGGTGGGGCAGCCCCCATTCCAAAGGGGGGCGAATAGGTTGTTCCGCTACCGCTTGCGGAATTTTTGATGAACCGTTTATAGAGGAAATAACCCAGACCTCCCAACAACAACAGCTCGATCAGACCGATGCCGCTTCCTCCGAATCCGCCGCCGTAGCCGTAACTGGGTCTGCCAAAGATCATGCCGCCGATCATGCCTCCCAAAAGACCGCCGCCTACCCCGCGCCAGAAGCTGCTGCCACCGGAATCGGGCATGCTTCTCGTAAATCCTCCCATTCCACCTCCTGGGGGAGGGGGCGGTACCGCTCGGGAGGGTGAGGAGGGCGTGGAGAAGGTTCTTCCTCCTGAACCTCCGGATCCGCCAAAGGAGCGTCCTCCGGAGCCGACGCGGGCAAAGGTGTCGTCTGCCAGCCACAAGAGGGTTGCCAGAAGCGCCAAAACGATCATTGCCATGTACCGTGCGGGTTTTGAATGCATGCGGACCTCCTTATCGCAAAGATTAGAAGAAGATATGTTTCCTTACTATAGCACAGTTCGTGGGAAAATAAATCGGCTTCTCACCTTACCCTTTCAGCGTTGGGTTCAGCATCATTTTTGATTGACAAACCGGATCGTCCCAATTATATCTGACCTCTGATTCATTTAGAATGCACATGGCATTTGCCTGCCCTTTGACATACCCTCAATCCATCGAGAGGAGGTGAATTCTGGAGATCGGATCGAACCAACCTTGAACCCTGAACGGATGGATACGGATCAATATCAATTTTGAATGGAGGTAAAACGATGGCAAAACATGCTACCCCTTTGTTGGACCAGCTTGAAAGCGGGCCGTGGCCGAGTTGGGTGTCCGACCTCAAGCAGGAAGCAGAAAACAGAGCGAAGAATCCAAGAGGCGTAGAATTTCAGATTCCTGTTGATGTTGTCGACGATGTTCTTGGGCTGATGGAACTGACCTATGTTCACAAGAGAACCCACTGGAAACACGGCGGTATCGTGGGCGTTTTCGGATATGGCGGCGGTGTCATCGGTCGGTATTGCGACCAACCGGAAATGTTTCCGGGTGTGGCCCATTTTCATACCATTCGTGTCAACCAACCCGGCGGCAAGTTCTATACCACCGAATATCTTCGCCAGCTCTGCGATCTGTGGGAATTCCGCGGCAGTGGCTTGACCAATATGCATGGCTCGACAGGGGACATCATTTTCCTCGGAACGACCACTCCCCAGCTCGAAGAAATCTTCTATGAATTGACCCACAACCTGAATCAGGACCTTGGCGGCTCCGGATCCAACCTGCGTACTCCCTCCGACTGTATTGGTGAAGCAAGATGCGAATATGCCTGCTATGACACCCAGGCGCTGTGCTATGCCCTGACCATGGAATATCAGGACGAACTGCACCGTCCGGCCTTTCCCTATAAATTCAAATTCAAGTTCGACGGTTGCCCGAACTGCTGCGTTGCCTCCATTGCGCGGGCGGACCTTTCCTTCATCGGTCTGTGGCGGGATGCCATCAAGATCGATCAGAAAGCCGTTCAGGCATACATCGGCGGCGAACTAAAACCCAATGCGGGTGCCCATGCCGGCCGCGACTGGGGCAAGTTCGACATCCAGAAAGAAGTCCTCGATCTGTGTCCCACCAAATGCATGTGGATGGATGGCGGCAAGTTGGTCATCGACGACAAAGAATGTAACCATTGCATGCACTGCATCAACGTCATGCCCAGGGCACTGAGAATCGGTGACGATCGCGGTCTGGCCATTCTGGCAGGTGCGAAGGCTCCTATCCTCGATGGTGCACAGATGGGCTCCCTTCTGGTTCCGTTCATCAAAGTGGAAGACCCCTATGATGAAATCAAGGAAGTCATCGAGAACATCTGGGATTGGTGGATGGAAGAAGGCAAGAACAGAGAGCGTCTGGGCGAACTGATCAAACGTCAGGGCTTCCAGAAGATGCTTGAAGTTACCGGCATCGATCCGATGCCGCAGCATGTCCAGGAACCGCGCCACAATCCGTACATTTTCTGGAAGGAAGAGGAAGTCGAAGGCGGCTGGCAGCGCGACATCAAAGAATTCCGCAAATATCATCAGCGATAGGGGGTGGCGACCATGGCATTCATTTCATCTGGATACGATCCCGAAAAACCGATGGAAAATCGGATCACCGATATCGGTCCGCGGCATTATGAAGAGTTTTATCCGCCGGTCATCAAGGCCAATAAGGGCAAATGGCTCTATCACGAAATTCTGGAACCCGGAATTTATGTTCACGTGTCCGAAACCGGCGATGAAGTCTATACGGTTCGGGTTGGCGGCGCCCGATTGATGAGCATCACCCATATCCGGGAAATTTGTGAAATCGCCGATAAATATTGTGATGGATATTTGCGGTTTACTACCCGAAATAACATTGAGTTTCTGACACCCAGCAAGGAAAAAGCCTATGCCCTGAAGGCGGACGTCGAGAGTCGGAAGTTTGCTGGAGGCAGCTTCAAGTTCCCAGTGGGTGGAACGGGTGCCGGCATCACGAACATCGTTCACACCCAGGGCTGGATTCACTGCCATACCCCCGCAACGGATGCTTCCGGTCCCGTTAAGGCGACCATGGACGTTCTGTTCGACGATTTCAAGAACATGAGGCTCCCGGCCCATCTACGGGTCTCCCTGGCCTGCTGTCTGAACATGTGCGGTGCCGTTCACTGCTCCGACATCGCCATTCTCGGTTATCACCGCAAGCCGCCGATGATGGACCATGAATACCTTGACAAGATGTGCGAAATCCCGCTGGCCGTTGCCGCCTGCCCCACAGCAGCCATCCGTCCCTCTAAGGTGGAATACGAAGGCAAGACGTACAACTCCGTCGCTGTCAAGCAGGATCGCTGCATGTTCTGCGGCAATTGTTACACGATGTGCCCCTCCATGCCGTTGGCAGACAGCGAGGGGGATGGTATCGTTCTGATGGTCGGCGGTAAGGTGTCTAACCGCATCAGCCGTCCGGCTTTCTCCAAGGTCGTTGTGGCTTTTATACCGAATGAACCGCCCAGATGGCCCACTACGACGGCTACCATCAAGAAGATCGTCGATGTATATGCGGCCAACGCCAAAAAGTATGAACGTCTTGGCGAATGGGCCGAACGGATCGGTTGGGAACGGTTCTTCGAAAAATGCGAGCTGCCCTTCACCCATCATCTCATCGATGATTTCCGTGATCCGGCGTACTATACCTGGAGACACACGACGCAGTTCAAGTTCTAAACCTCCTGTCCGTCCGGCCCGAAAAGGCCGGACGGACCACTCTTTAAGAAAAGGGCAAGATTATGGATAAAGAAGCGGCCAAAAAAGCCATCGTCGATTTTTTGCAGAGCAAGGCAAAATCCAAATCGAAATTCTATCTCAAAGATTTCTACGCGGTTCTTCCCGATGAAAAGAACCGGGATGTCAAGAATCTCGTCAACGAGATGGTGAAAGAGGGAACTCTCGAGTACTGGTCCAGTGGCAGCACCACCCTGATCGGTCTCAAGGGAACCGGAAAACAGGCTGCGGCAGAGGACGAGGCGTAACGCCGACTCACCCTTTTCATGCAACCTTCCACGAAAGCGGCGTTTCCCAGGCTGATTCTGACCGCCCTTCGGGGTGGTGCCGGCAAAACCACCCTGTCCATTGGGATCATCGGTGCCCTGAAATCCCTGGGACGATGCGTTTCTCCCTTCAAAAAAGGGCCGGATTACATCGATGCTGGCTGGCTTGCCCTCGCGGCAGGCCGGCCATGCTACAATTTAGATTCCTACCTGTTGTCCACCGATAATATTCTCTCGTCGTTTCAAGCACATGCCTTGTCAGATGGTATTGCCGTCATCGAAGGAAATCGTGGCCTTTATGACGGTATCGACATGGAAGGGTCGACCAGCACGGCCGAACTTGCCAAACTCCTTCGAACCCCTGTCATCCTGTGTCTCGATTGCACCAAAACCACCCGAACGGTTGCTGCCGCTGTGTTGGGATGCCAAATGTTCGATCCGGAAACCCCCATTCAGGGAGTGATTCTGAATCGGACCTCCGGAAAACGCCACGAGCGGATGGTGCAGAAGAGCATCGAATATCATTGCGGCCTACCGGTGTTGGGGGCTCTCCCGAGGCTTGACGAGCAGCGGTTTCCCGAGAGGCATATGGGGCTTGTTCCAACCCCCGAGCATCCCTGGGCTCGGCAGGCTATCGAAGAGGCTACGAGGCTTGCAACCGCTCATCTCGATCTCAAGTGGATCCTTGAGTTGGCGGAAGCGGCACCCGCCATGCCGCTGGCTCCTCCGTTGCCCGAATGCAGTGGGAGCCTATTGGAGAACGGTATGGAAGTCTCCGCCAACCGACCATCCCGGTTGCCGTTACGAATCGGCGTTCTTCAGGACAGCGCCTTCCAGTTTTACTATCCGGAAAACCTCGAAGCACTTGAACGTTGTGGTGCGACGCTTGTGTATCTGAGTGCTCTCGATGAGTCGTCTCTACCGGATGTGGATGCTCTCTACATCGGCGGTGGATTTCCGGAAACCCATGCCGAACGACTCGCTGCAAACGCTTCCTTCCGCGCTTCCCTTCGAAAACGCGCCGAAGAAGGTCTTCCCATCTATGCCGAATGCGGAGGGCTGATGTATTTGGGTGAATCGCTGCTCATTCGGGATGTCGTCTATCCGATGGTCGGCGTTCTGCCCATCGTCTTCGGCCTGTTCAAGAGACCCCAGGGACATGGCTATACGGAAATGGTCGTCGATCGGCCCAATCCTTTTTTCCCGGAAGGAACGGTGCTCAAGGGGCACGAGTTCCATTATTCGAAAGCCATCGAATGCCCGGAAGGGCAAACGGTGTTTGCCATGAAACGGGGAAGCGGCCTCATCGGCGATCGGGACGGATTCTGTATCCACAGCACGGTTGCCACCTATAGCCACATCCATGCTCTGGGTACTCCGGAGTGGGCCCCATCCCTCATTCAAAACGCATTAAGCTATCGTAGAAGGCGAATGCCTTTCTCCGGTGAAAATGGCTGAGGATCCGTACCGTTTCCTGTCTCAGGTGTACGACTTCTTTGTCGGGCCGGCCCTCCGTCGTGTCCGAAATCACTGCATCCATGTCATCCCCCCATCTGCTTCTGGAGCGCCCATTCTGGATATTGCCTGTGGAACCGGTCTGTTGTTGAGCGATATCGCTCGACAATACCCCCATCATCGCTTGTATGGCATGGATATTTCACGGAGCATGCTGAAGAAAGCCCTTCGAAAACGCTTCGATGCACCGATCCTGTGGATCCAGGGAAGTGGTTGCACGATTCCTTTCCCCTCCGAATCGTTTGCGGTCGTCATGGTGATGTATGCCCTCCATGAAATGGAACCGGCGGAACGCATCCGGGTACTGGTGGAAGCAGGCAGGGTATTGCAGCAAACGGGGCTGCTGCTGGCTGTGGATTACGATGTGGAGAGCTTTCGAGAGAGAGGCTGGAAGGGGGTTCCTTCATGGGGAACCCACATGGTGGAGCGAATTGCAGGAAAGGAACACTACCGCAACTTCCGGGACTTTCTCAAGCGGGGAGGGTTGGTGCCGCTGCTGGATAGCGCCGGCTTTTCGGTGGTCGAAAACCGGCGCATCGAAGCTCAGCAGGCCAAGATGCTGCTGGCCAAGAAGACAACGAGCTGATTACTCGGCGGATTCCCGATCATCAATGGGCACATATTCCCGTACGGTGTTTCCGATATAAATCTGCCTCGGGCGGCTGAGGCGCCATCTCGGGTCATCGAGGCTTTCCTTCCATTGGGCGATCCATCCGGGGAGGCGGCCGATGGCAAACATGACGGTGAACATGTTGGTTGGAATGCCCATAGCCCGCAGAACGATCCCGCTGTAGAAATCGACGTTCGGGTAGAGGTGGTGGTCGATGAAGTAGGTGTCTTTCAGGGCGATTTCTTCGAGTTTCAGGGCGATATCCAGAAGCGGATCGGAAAGCTTCAGTTTTCCAAGAACTTTATCGCACATCGCTTTCATGATCTTGGCTCTCGGGTCGTAGGTTTTGTAGACCCGGTGGCCGAATCCCATCAATCGGAACGGGTCATTCTTGTCCTTGGCCTTTCGGATGGCCAGTTGAACATCCCCGCCGTTTTTCTGAATTTCCGTCAGCATTTCAATGACAGCCTGATTCGCCCCACCGTGAAGCGGTCCCCATAGAGCGGAGATTCCAGCGGAAATGGCGGCATATACATTGACCTTTCCGCTTCCGACCATACGGACGGTGGACGTCGAACAGTTCTGTTCGTGATCTGCGTGCAAAATCCAAAAAACATTCAGCGCCTGCACCAAGGTGTCATCGATGCGATAGGGTTTGACCGGATTGTCGAACATCATGTTGAGAAAATTGGCGCAATAGGTCAAATCCGGCCTCGGATAGATGACCTTGTGACCTCTGGAAATCTTGTAGGACATGGCGGCCATCGTCCGAACCTTGGAAAGAAGCCGGGCGACGATCAGGTTGAGTTCTTCTTCGTTGGTGATGCTGTATTCGGGATAGAAACTTCTGAGTGCCGTCACCATCGAAGCCAAAATCCCCATTGGATGGGACGCTCTGGGGAAGTTCTGGAAGAAGGCCTGCATGTCTTCATGGATGAGGGAATTGTCGTTCAGCATCACCGAAAATCGGTTCAATTCCTTTCGGGTCGGCAAAACGCCATGAATGAGGAGATAGGCTGTTTCGGTGAAAATGGATCGTTCGGCCAGCACTTCGATGGGATACCCGCGATAGCGCAGGATGCCCCGCTCACCGTCCATAAAGGTGATGGCGCTCAGACAGCTTCCCGTATTGGCATATCCGGGATCGAGGGTAATCAGCCCGGTCCGCTGTCTCAGCTGGCTGATATCGATGGCTTTTTCTCCTTCAGTGCCTTCAACGAGCGGAAGCTCGAAGGTTTTTCCCTCATAGATCAATTGAACCGTTTTGCTCATGGGTGGACCTCATGATAGATAGATTCGTAGGAAAGAAAGCACCTCCCAGAACGGTTGCCGAAAACGCAGAAACCGATTTTGCAATGGCCTGGGGGAGGGATTTCAGATAAGATGATGGACCGTGTAGGGGGGGCGCAGTGCCATCCCCCCAGCATCATCAATAGTGGAAATCAAAGCCCATATAAACGTCGTGCTGTGCGGGAAGGGTCGAATCGTTCCAATCAAACGATCGGGAACGAAAATCCTGCTGACTGATGACATTGAACTGCCACCTGTCGGAGAGATTGATGCCCAACCGAATGGCCATGTCGATCGAGTTGAGGCTTTCGGAAAGGCTCATGCGGGTCGCGTCTTCCTGATCGGCGTATTGGATCCCCATTTTCAGGAAATACCGGTTTCCCTCCGGATTGAAATGGGTATTCAAGCTGAAAACCCGCTTGGGAACATCGTAGCCCTGCCAACGGTCTTGGGGATAATCATAAACAAGCAGTCCCGGGGAGATGGTCAGCCAGGGGCTCGCCTGAAAATCGGTCGACAGTTTATATCCGGTTCTCGGAAGGGCCATCGAGGGATCATAGCGGAATTGCGGTGGCAGTTCCGGCCTGAAGTCGATTCCGGTGATCTGGAAATCCGATGGATTCAGCCACGCATAATGCGGATGGAGAGTTTCCTGAACGGCGCCTACATGAACCCTGCATGTATCGTCGGAGAAATGAATACCATAATCCAACCCGACGCGAAACGTATGCTGGGAATCAGCAGCCGGTGTATTTTGCTGCAAGCTCAGCATCGGAGGCAGCAGAGACGGTGTATCGGGGGCATCGTCGTATTGGAATTCGTTCTGAGCACTCAGCGTCAAAGAGCTTCGAGGCCCGAAAGGCATTTCGATTTGGGATTCCCATTGGTTCGTTTCGCCCGAACCTCTTCGACTGAATGCCATGAACCGTTTGGATCCGACAAAACGTTTTTTCCAATAGCCTTCATCCAGACTGGATACGGTGACTCCTTCGGAACTGCTGGCATGCACGAACTGACCGTCTGCGAGATAGACACCGACGTGATTGATACGGTGGCTTTTGGGATTCTTGAAAAAGACAAGGTCTCCAGGCTGCAAGTCGTCTTCATCGATGGTGTGGAGCATCGAAAAACGATACTGGGCAAGCGAGTTGTGGGGGAGATTGATATCGAACAGGTTCCTGTAGAACTGACTGACGAAACCGGAGCAGTCCATCCCCTTGT
Source organism: uncultured Desulfatirhabdium sp. (assembly GCA_964549995.1). Lineage (GTDB taxonomy): Bacteria > Desulfobacterota > Desulfobacteria > Desulfobacterales > Desulfatirhabdiaceae > Desulfatirhabdium. Next base: position 8,799 of record CAZJXF010000004.1, read on the forward strand.
GACTGGAGCCGTTTCTGCGGTAGGGAATGCCGATATATTTCTGGATGTGATTTTCGAAGGCTTCATCACTCAGGCCATAGGCATCGAGAATCGAAAATCCGCTTTCTTCCAATGCAAATGAACCGGAAGGATGAACTATTATGGTGCACAGCAATACCCAAAACCCCAACCATCCAAATCGTTTCTGATGAAGCGTCATGCACGTTTTCCCCTTCGATTGTTCGAATCAAACCATTCGAATCATCGGATGCTGTCGGGCACCGGCGGAAGAATCGAGGGGGGAGCACTTCCTGTCCGGCGAGTAGTTCTCCTTAAGTAACAGGTAGTTATGATGCTTATTACGCAAAGATTTACCAAAAAACGACTCCCCCCCGCCCGTTTTTCGACGAGCCGATCGAATATGGGTCTTCTTTAGCCTATCGGCAGTTTGGATGTCAACCCCGAAAAGGAGGACGACATAAAAGGCCAAACAAACGATCAAATGGGCTCTTCGCTTCTGGCCGAAAGGCGATAGACCCGATCGATCCGTATAGCCATGGCATCGAAGGCCGCCTTTCCGATATAATACCAGAAACTGCGCTGAAGAAGGAACCATGCGGTTTGCCAAGCGATACCGGCCGGACTGGCCCGCTGGATCATGCGAAAGACCATCAGCGGGATACTGGCCCATTGGTAGGTATCCCACGTGCGGAGCAACAGGTTCCCGGACAGGCGGCTTACCGGGGAATCGAGTGCCTTGCCGATCCGCAGCAAGGAGATGAGCCGGATGTCATGCAACTTCTTCAATACGACGATCCGTCGGCTTCTGGAGATCATGTCGAGCAGCCCCTCGGTTTCTTTGAGCAGTACGATAAGCAGTGCTTCTTGGGTCGGGCTCACACTTTCGGGGAAGTACAACCGTGCCTTTCGTTGGAGGAGCTCCTGAATGGCAGCTCTCCATTGTTCCCATGTAGGAGGTCGAAGATAAAATCGTCCGCGAAGCAGGCGGGATCGAATGTCTCGCGTCGAATCGTCCGATACGGAATCGAAGGGTTCTTCGTCCTGCTTCAACTCTTCCAGGGTGCTTTCGATATCCTGGATGCTGGGTTGCCGTTCCGGAAGATTCCGGTCTTCCCCATAGACCCAAACGGCCTGACGGCCGATGAACAGGGTGATATCGACCAGAAAGAATCGCAACAACCGAAGGACGATCCACTGATTGAGCAGACGGATAAGCCAGGAAACCGGGTCCGGCAGGACAATGAGCCGCAAGTGATTGAGCCGCTGGAGCCAGAGTCGGTTGCGGATCGAAAACCGGACAACGGGGTTGTCGCGAAGGGTTCGGTATCGATCGATGGCATGGTGAAGATGAAGGATCCGGACATGTCGAAGGCGTGAGAAGATCGGTCGGGACAGGATTTCTTGAAGATGGTGGGAGAGGTTTTCCGCGAAATGAAACAGGTTGCCGATCCTCACCAGAAGCTCAGGCTGGTCGGCATTCGGATGGAAACAGGCGGCAATCGATCGGATGAATGCGAAGATGTCCAATTCGTGGGACAGATCGATGGTCGCCGCTTTCCACTGCCGATGACAACGTCGATAAACCACATCTACAGCGGCTCGAAATGCATCGTCCCGACCAGAAGCCATTTCCGGAAGGGCCTCGATTTCCCTGCGAATGGACCGTCTCCAATGAAACACGCCACGGAGCCGCCAGGTCAGAAACAGCATCGCTATCGAAACAATCAGGAGCAGAACGGCGATGGACCAGCGGATCACAAGGTATACCCATGCAAGCGATTCATTGAAGGACAGGCTTTCCATTGCGCCAAATTTCTGATAATGGGGAAACGATGGACGAGCTTGGGATTCCTACGAAAGTCGAATATCAGGAGTCAGAAGTCAGAAGAAAGCGGATGGCTCCCATTTTTTATAGCTTGCCCCTGCGACTTTCATTAACCGGGGTGAAACCCGGGTTGCATGGGCGATTCCTACGAAAGTCGTATATCAGGAGTCAGGAGTCAGAAGTCAGAAGAAAGCGGATGGTTCCCATTTTTTGTAGCTTGCTCCTGCGACTTTCATTAACCGGGGTGAAACCCGGGTTGCATGGCCGATTCCTACGAAAGTCAGCAGTGGGCAGTATGGCTGTTGTCGTACCGCCATATTCCCTCGAAAGTCGCGCTGGAGGCTTTCATCCAACGGGATGTAGCCCCGGCTGCATGGGGGATTCCTATGAACCTCGTCTTTTTCTGATGTCTGGTACCAACCATGCCTGAACTGCCCTACCGCCAATTTGCATCCTATCTGAATTCCCTCAAAGAGGGCAAGTCCGGCATTGCCTCTGTGTACCTGATTTATGGTGACGAGCTGCTTTGCAAGACAGCACTCAATGATCTTCTCGACGTGCTTGTTCCTGTGGAAGATAGGATTCTCCATTATGAAGCCTTCGAGGGACTCCCTGAAAACCTTCCCAGAGCCATCGAATCGCTACAGACGTTTTCCTTCTTTCCGGGGATCAAGGTCGTGGGATTTCTCGATACGACCCTATTCACCGAAAAGCTTGATGCATCCAAGCTGTACAACAAGTGGCAGGAGGCTTGCTCGCGTCGGGAAAGTCGAACTGCAGCGGGCTATCTTCGGAAGCTGTTGAGCGTCCGATCCATCGAGATGGATGCCCCGGAGACCACCATCTTCGATGCGCTGAGCGATCTTGGCATGAGCGACACCGACCGCACCCGCTTGTCCGAAACCCTGGCGGAGGTCAGAAAACTCGCCCAAGTCGATCGATCCGTCGAAGGAGTCGAGTTGATCGAAGCCGAAATTCGGCGCGGATTTCCCGAGGGGCATCATCTCATTCTTACCGCAGAAGCCGTTGATCGTAGAAAATCTTTTTACAAGTTGCTGGTCGAACGAGGAGTTGTCATCGATTGTACCGTACCCAAAGAAATGACGACCAAGGCATCGCGGCAGGCGATGGAACCCTTTCTCGACGGTGAAATTCAGCGGATTTTGTCGGGTAGCGGGAAGCGCCTTTCCGGTGCGGCCCGGGCGGCTCTTCTCGAGAGAACGGGGTATGACCTGAGAATGGTCACTTCGGAACTTTCCAAGCTGGTTCAATATGCCGGAAAACGGACGGAGATTACGGCGGAGGATGTCGCGGCCGTGGTTTCCAGAACGAAGAAAGACCCCATCTTCGAATTGACCAATGCCGTCCTGGAGCGAAAAACCGGCCAGGCGCTTTCCATGTTGGCTTCCCTTCTGGATGGCGATCTGTTTCCTCCCCAAATCCTGACGGCCTTGCACAACCAGCTACGGAAAATGATTCTTGCCCGGAATGTGTTGGATCAAACCGGTATCGATGTGACGCGAATGGATTTCGATGTCTTTCGGACGCAGATGGTTCCTCGCCTATTGTCTTTTGAAGATGGGTTGAACCAGAAATACCGGGAATGGCAGCAGCGGTTGGTACCGGTGGAGGTTGGTGCGGAGAAGGGGTCTTCATCCGGTAAAGCGAAGGACGAAAGCCGCATGAAAGATGCCGACATCCGTTTGCTGAAGAAAGGGCAAAATCCTTATCCTGCCTTTCTGCTGCTGAAACGGACTCAGTCGGTATCGATGGAACGGCTGGTCGAATGGATGCGTCTTCTTGGAGAGGCGGATGAACGGCTTAAATCCAGTACCCTCGATGCCAAGGCCGTTCTGGAGTACGTTGTCATCACGATATGCACCGATAACCCGGAAATGAAAGGTCAACAGAAAGGGAGAACGAGATGACACCCAGGACCAAGATTGTTTGTACGATCGGGCCGTCAAGTCGGGATCCTCGGATCATCGAGAGCCTGATTCGCGAGGGGATGCAGGTGGCCCGGCTCAATTTTTCCCATGGAACCCATGCGGAACATCTGGAAACCCTGCAACAGATTCGATCCATCTCCGATCGCCTCCGTAGGCCGGTTGCCGTATTGCAGGATCTCTGTGGCCCCAAGATTCGGGTGGGGATGCTTCCCGAAAGCGGTATTCTGCTTTCTCCCGGCCAAACCATTGTGTTGACATCCGACATGGAACTTGATGGGACCGACAGTCGGATACCGGTTTCCTATCCTTCTCTTGCAGAGGATGTCAAACCCATGGACCGCATTCTGCTTTCGGATGGTACCATGGAAATTCAGGTAGAGCGTATCGAAGGGCGGAACGTGTTCTGCAAAGTGGTTACGGGGGGACAGCTGACCTCTCACAAGGGGATCAATCTGGTGACCGGAACCCTGCATGCACCGTCTTTGACCGATAAGGACAGAGAAGACCTCGCATTCGGCCTTGCCCATGGGGTGGATTATGTCGCCCTGTCGTTCGTTCGAAGTCCGAAGGATATCCTGGATGCCAAAGATGCCATCCGGAAGGCCGGGAAATCGACCCCTGTTATCGCCAAGATCGAGAAGCACGAAGCGCTTTCCGTCATCGATGCGATCATGGATGTCTCGGACGGCATCATGGTGGCGCGCGGGGATCTGGGCGTCGAAATACCACTGGAGGCTGTGCCGCATATTCAAAAAGAGCTTGTCAAAAAGGCTCGCTGTGCCGGCAAACCGGTGATCATCGCCACCCAGATGCTTCGCTCCATGGTGGACAGTCCGAGGCCCACCCGTGCGGAGGCATCGGATGTCGCCAACGCCGTTCTCGACGGAACCGATGCCGTCATGCTTTCGGAGGAAACCGCAAGCGGAAACTATCCAGTCGAAGCGGTCCGATATATGGCAAGGATTGCTTCCAACGCCGAAACCCATTATCCGTACCATGGGGTTTATGACAGCGAACCGGAGCAAGAGATCTCCGAATCCGTCGCCCATGCCTCCTGTGCCATAGCCGCCCATTTGGAAGCTGTCGCCATCGTCACTCCGACGCGATCGGGGCTTACGGCCATGCAGGTGGCCCGCTACAGACCCAAACAGCCGATTCTGGCGCTTTCGCCGGTTCTGGAAAATGTCCGAAAGCTCTGCCTGGTTTGGGGATGTGTGCCCGTGTGGGTGCCGGATGCGAAGGCCGAGGATGAGCCAGTTCAAAAAGCCAGTCGGGTCATTCTCGATGCCGGTTTGGGAAAGCCGGGGGATTTGATGGTATTTACGGCGGGCTATCCGGTGTGGGTATCGGGATTGACGAATATGCTGCACGTCAAGCGGCTGTGAGTGTGGAGGCGGACTCCCGTTGATTGCGAAGTTAGGAAAAGGGACGAGAAAAGGCGGTTCTCCCCCATGCATAGGCCCGTCAAGAACCATAGCCGGGGATGAAGCGACTTTTTGCGAAGTCGTCATAGAGCATAGACGGCGATCTTCGCCCTGAACCGTTATCCGGCAACTTGAAGCCAGAAAATGAAGGCGGCAGCAGACAGCAGGGTGTTGACGGATATGGCGGCAACGGCAAGCTCCGTATCTCCGTCGATTTCTCGGGCCATCACGTAGGCCAGGGTAGCCGTCGGAGCGGCCAGCAGGACGAGAGCGGGCAGATATTGCTGAGGCGCTTTTCTCAGAACATGAAACCCGGCAAATCCGATGGCGGGCATGACCATCAGTTTGAACGCTCCGGATCCGAGTGTCGAAACGAGCTTGTGGCGCACAAGCTCGAAGTTCAGCGAAGCACCGATGATCAACAGCGCCAAAGGCAGCGACATGCCAGCGAGGATTTGCAGGGATTGGTCGATGACCTTCGGAATCGGTATTCCGAAAAAGGAAACGATCATTCCTGCTATCGACGAAAAAATCACGGGGTTCCCGACAATCCGCTTGAACATAACCCCACGGTTTCCACGGATATCGGGACGACCCGAAAAAAACTGCAGAATGAACACGGCCAGGACGTTCTGCAGGATCATGATGAATCCCGCGTAGATGCTGGCCTTGGTCAATCCTGCCTGCCCGAGCGCATAATAGGCGACAGCAAGCCCGATGTATCCCAGGTTTCCGTGACAGGCCGCCTGAACGAAAGTGCCCCTGCCGGAGGCGTTTCCATCTTTTCCTATGCCAACCAGGTAGGCTCCCGCCCAGGCCAACAGGAAAACAGCGAGGATGCTCCCAAGGGACACAGCCAAAACGGCGATATCGAATTCCTGGTGCAAAGAGGCTTTCGAGACGGATCGGAAGATGATGGCGGGAATGGCGATATAGAACACGAGGCGGTTTGCCGGAGCCAGAAATTCCGTTGGGACAAACCCCATTTGCCTTGCCATCCACCCCAGACAAATGATGACGAAGATGGGGGCGATGGTACCGAGAATGTCGATCATGAGCGTTGGTTATCCGTGTTTTCGAGAACGACGAGAAAAACGGCGGCAAGAACGGCGATGCTGCCGGAAGCGGCCCAGAGTCCCAATCGTTCCTGCCACCAGAAATAGGCGATGACAGCCGTGAAGACAGGCTCGAAGGTGGCTGCAATGCTGGCGCGACCGGCTTCGAGATGCTTCAGGCTGGCATAGTAACAGCTATTGGCCCCATACGTGCACACGAGCGCCAGAAGAAGCAGTGCTATCCAGGCGGTCGGCGTCTTGCTTGCAAAGGAAACGAAGGGAAATAGCCCGACAATACCGACCGGCAAGAGATAGAGAAACAGGTTGGCCGAGCTATAGCCTGTAGAAAACCGTTTTCCGAACACGTAATAGAGCGAATAACAAAAACCTGCAACAAGCCCCCAGAAAACGGCCCATCCCGTCAACGAGCTGCCTGGAAGGCTAGTACCGCCGAAGGAAATGGCCGTTACACCACCAATGGTCAGAGCCAGGGCGATCAGCTTGATTCGTGTGATGGCCTCTCCAAAAACCAAACGGGCCAGAATCGTGACCCATGCCGGAGCCGTATACAGCAAGACGGAAGCCAGGGCGGCGCCACCTTTTTGAACGGCGAATTGATAGGATACATAGAATAGGGAAACACCGCTCAAGCCGAATACGATCAAAACCGGCACATCGCCGCGATCGAACCGGGTCTGCCCGCGGATCCATGCATGGGTTCCGAACAGTCCCCAGGAAAAGACCGCCCGCCAGAAGGCAACCTCGAGGGGCGATATTCCTTCTTGGAAGGCCAGCTTGGATAACGGACCGATCAGACTCCACAAGAGTGCTGCCGTGATGATCAGGCCATATCCCAGCACCGGAGATTTTTCGTAAGATGGTGTGGAGCGTAAGGGCATTCGTTTCCTTTTGGTGAAGGTATTGAAAGAAGTCAGGGAATCGGCGGTTGGCTACTCTGTTTTTGAATTTGTTCGTCATCCATCTTTCATGATATAAAGGAACCATACCATTTCTTCTGACTTCTGACTCCTGACTCCTGAATTCTGATACTGACTACTGTTTTCCCCTCAAAAAGTCAAAACATCGTTGATGAGGTACCGCATGGCCCAAGTCAATTCTTCGGAAAGCGCCGCTGTCGATGGAATCGTTTCTCAAATCGTCGATCTGGCCGATCGAACGCCCGGGCAGGACCGTCCGGCCCGCATTCATTCGGTGTTGATGGATGTCATGACGAAACTGGCCCCTATTCTTCAGCGGGAGCGTGACCTTTGCAGACAGACGCGAAGATGCCCGGCGGTTACTTCCTACTGTGACTGATCGAGACTTCATTTGTTTCATCAGTCGTCTCTTCGGACGGGATACCCTTTCATGTCTATCAAGATCAAGATCGTCTTGGTCATTGTTCTGATTGTTTCGGTGACGATGGTCACACTCGATTGGACCGCACGGCATCTGTTGCTTACGCGATTTTCAACCATCGAGCGTTCGAATGCCTTCGACAATTTCGCCCGGTTTCGAAATGCCATCGATGCGGAAATCGATCGGATCGATGCCGTCTGTCATGATTGGGCTTCTTGGGATGAGGCCTATGCGTTTCTGAAAGAACCGTCCGAGCAGTTCGTTGTCACCAACCTTCCCGAGAATGTATATAAAATCAACCAGCTGAATCTCATTGCCTATGTCAATCCGGATGGGCGGATCGCCTTTTCCGGATCTCGGGACATCCTTCGGGACGAAGAAGTCCTATTCGAGGAATTCACATCGGAGCGCATCGATCCAACCCACCCCATTTTCAGAGCCTTTCGAGGGGATCCTCCCGGTCTTCCCTGCAAAGGCGTCTTACGGACATCCAAAGGACCGCTGCTCTTTTCTGCGAGGCCGGTTCTTCCCAGCATCGACAAAGGGGAGCCGAATGGCTTTCTCGTCATGGGGAAATGGATCGATTCGGAGATGGTTCTGACTCTGTCCAAGCGTATCGGGCTTCGATGCGAGGTTCATGACGGAAGCGCAATGTCTGCCCCCTCTGTTTCTTCCGAAAATTCTTCTCATAGGATTCAACGTGCTCTGTACATTTTGGATACAGATTTTGTTCAGGTCATGGACACCTACCGAGATATCGAAGGGAAAACGGCCTTTGGGATGTCGGTGTTTACGAATCGGGATGTTTATCGGAAGGGGTTGGAAATCGTCCAGTATCTTCGCTGGATCATCTTGGCGCTGGGGGTGTTTTCTCTTTTGAGCCTGTTTGTACTGATCCACTGGACAACGATTCAGCCCTGTAAAATGCTCATGGCGCATGCCAGCCACATTTACGATACCGGAGATCTCAAGGCAAGGCTTCCTGAAAACCGAAAAGATGAATTCGGTAAATTGTCCCGTATCTTCAACGCCATGATGGAAAACATCGCACAGTTGATCCGGCGGGTGCAACATTCCGAGGCACTGTATCGGACGGTTTCGGATCATTCTCTTGCATTGATTACGTTGATCCAGCGAGGCCGGATTCGATATGCCAATCCCGCACTGCTTCGCTGTATCGGGTACGGAGAAGATGAACTCATCGGCAGTGATCCACTTGAATTGATTCACCCCGATGAACGATCGGTTGTTGAAGATACCATGAAGCAGGCGAAGATGAATGAAAGCTGGAGTGGGGAGGTGCGGCTGATCACCAAAGAGGGGGAAATTCGCCGTATCGAGATGGTGGCTACCGTCGTTCGATGGGGGGATGAACCGGCCATTTTGTCGCACGGAATCGATGTCACCGAGAAGATGGCCATGCAGCAGCGGAATTTGGAGCTCGAGGACAAGGTTCGGCAAGCGGAACGGATGGAGACACTGGGAATTCTGGCTGGAGGGGTTGCCCATGACCTCAACAACATTCTCGGCGGTATCATCGGTATTCCGGAAATCTTGATGATGCAGCTGCCATCCGAAGATCCTGTTCAAAGACAGTTGCAGATGATTCACGATTCGGGAAAGCGGGCTGCGGCTCTTGTCGAAGACCTGCTTACCATTGGCAGGGGATCCAAGACCCGACACATTGAGCTTTCTTTGAACGCCGTCATCCGGGAGTACCTGGAAAGCGCCGAACTGAAACATCTTCTGAGCGCTCATCCTGAGGCGGCCATCAAGAACCATCTGGACCCGGATCTCCACCCAATGCTCGGCTCTCCGCTGCATATCGGCAAAATCGTCATGAATCTGGTGACCAATGCCGTCGAGTCCTTGAAGGGTCCCGGCATTGTTCTCCTTCGAACGGAAAACATTTGGCTCGATCGGCCGGTAGCCGGTTATGAAACCGTCCGCAAAGGGGAGTATTGCCGGCTTACGGTTTCAGATACCGGTGTCGGCATGGACAAGAAGGATGTCGAGCGGATCTTCGAGCCCTTTTTTTCGAAGAAAACCCTCGGCAAGAGTGGAACCGGTCTTGGAATGACCATCGTTTGGAATGCTGTAGCCGATCATGACGGATATATCGAAGTCGAAAGCTTTCCCGAAAAGGGAACCACCTTTCATCTGTATTTCCCGGCTCGGATCCGGAGCGATGTCTCATGAAAAAGACGTTGAAGCGTATCTTGTCGGTATGGTGGTTGACGACGTTCCTGTGGAGCACCGTATTGGTGGGAATAGCCGCAGCCGCCGATACGACTTCCAGTCCATCCGATGCTGTCGACTGGCGCCAGTCGATCGATACCATGTTGGCCACGGAAACGACAGCACTCGAAGAAGCAAAAACCCTTCAGAAACAGGTCGAGGCCGGGCAGAAATCCTTTGCCCTCGAAATGAACACTTACCGGATGCAGATTTCGGCCTATGGCAACCTGCTCGCCCTTTCGGATGCCAGGCTGGCAGATTTGGAGAAGGCTTGGATCGAGACAGTCAATTCGGTGAGGACCATCACCCAGCAGGTCAAAACCATCCGCCAGAAGTACGAAACGCTGAAGTCCCAGACGGAGCAAGTCTCGAACCAGATCGAACTCAACAGCAAACAGCTGCAGGATATCCAGGCTGCTGGAGCCTCAGATGCGGCGGGCGTTCAGCTTCAGAAGAAACTGAAAACTCTTGTTGATGTGCTGAACGCCAGGAAAAGCCGCCTGGAAAAAATTGCGACCATGCACGCCGATGCCATCAGCCAACTGGAAGATATCCAGGGCATGATGGCGGAGCTGGCCAAATCCTTTGAAGAAAAGATTCAGGCACGGAAGAAAACGGAAATCTTTCGGAAAAGGGCTTCGTTGCTGCAACAGCTTCAGAAAGCCAAATTCGATAACGATACCCGCGAAGTCATCGATGTTCTGTCGAATCTGACGCGGATCTCGTTCTATCAAGAGCACTGGCGTTCCATACGAGAAACATATCTGCCGCATACCGGTCTGGTTCTCCTTCTCTTGGTACTGTGGCTCTGGCTGGTACACCGGCTCCATGTTCGGGTTCGGAACGGGCTGGAGAATCGAGACTGGTCGGAAATGCCCTGTGCCAAAATCTCCATCGATGTGCTGAACCATTCTTCCGCACTGGGGGCTGTCTGCGTGTATGCGTATGGGGTTCTCCTGATATCCGGCGGATGGCCCTACTGGATGCTTCTCGAAAGCATTTTGGATATGTTGCTCATCGTTCTGTTCTGCCGCTGGGGCAAGGCCCTGATGACGGCGATGGAAGGATTGAATCCCCCTCGTTTTCCGCAACAACTTGCCCACTCACTTCGACATCTGATTCCGGTTGTGCGTTATTATGGGATGGTTGTCGTTCTGGCGCGTTTTCTGCTGTCCGAAGAAAACCTATGGCGGACCGCTTTGCAGGCCTTCGGCGAAATCGCTTTGTTGGGATGGACGGCCGTCGCCTTTCATGTACGGAAACCGGAGTTCGACATCTGGGTCAGAACTCGGTGGCTTCCGTATGTGCGTGCCGGAGCAGCCGCCCTCTTTTGGATCATCACCGGTGGCGCTGTCGTTCTGGAGTGGATGGGATACAGCGTGCTTGCGATTTTCTGGCTGTCCTCGTGGGGTCAGACGCTCGTTCTGGCCTTTTGGGGAACGACTGCGCTTCGTGGGCTGAGCCAGTGGAGTCAACGGATAACGGATACGGGTGCCGTCGAAACGAAACCGGGGGATCGTGCGGCATCGGATGCAGCTTCCCGGTGGTTTCTGATTCGAATCGGTTGGCTCTTTCTGCCTGTGTTGCTTCTGGCAGCCATTCTGCTCAGCTGGGGGGCGAAGCAGACCATTATCGGGCACCTGTTTCAGGTCTTGACGTATCCGATTGTGATCGGAGACATCCGGTTCAGTCTTTTCGGTGTGCTGAGTGCAGCCGCCATTTTGTTGATTGCGCGGGTTTTTCTGAAGACTTGGAGGCAATGGGTTCAGAACAGATTGTTTCGGGGAAGTGGATTGGATCGAGGTGTCATCGAGTCGATCGCCACGCTGACGACCTATGGTTTCTGGGCATTGGCCATTCTGATGGCGCTTCAGGCCATGGGAGTGAGTTCCACATCGCTTGCTGTGGTGTTCGGCGCTCTCGGGATCGGTCTGGGTTTCGGTTTGCAGAACATTTTCAACAATTTCATCAGCGGGATTATCCTGCTGTTCGAGCGGCCGATTCAGGTCGGGGATGCCATCGAAATCAACGGAACCTGGGGCATCGTAAAGAAAATCAATTTTCGATCCACCCAGGTCCAGACTTACGACAATGCTTCGCTGATCATTCCGAATTCCGAATTCATCAGCAATTCGGTCACCAACTGGACCTTCAAGGACCAGCGCATCCGAAGAATCATTACGGTGGGGGTAGCCTATGGAACGGATACGGATCTCGTCGTCAACACCCTGACCGATATCGCCATGAAATCCGACAAGGTGCTCAAGCGGCCGAAACCCGACGTCGTCTTTTCCGATTTTGGCGACAGTGCGCTGATCTTCAAGTTGCGCGTTTGGACCACCATCGATGATATGGTATCTGTGGAGAACCATCTGCGGCACGAAATTTACAGGGCCTTTACGGAGTTGAACATTGAAATTCCCTTTCCTCAACAGGATATTCATATCAAAGAGTGACGGCTTTGCAAAAAGCCGGTGAGTCTCCAGCGAGCCGCATGGGATCGGGCCCCCTTTTTCGCTGCATCGGAAAAACTCAGCCGCCCGATCTCGTAGAGCCGGGCATGGTGCCATCCGCACCAGGAAAGAGCATCTCATGGGAATCGTACGTTTTTCAAGCACAAGCCGAAGCAGTCTGCATGCCCGGCTCAACGATCTCCGGCGGCTGAGTTTTTCCGATGCAGCATTAAAAGGCGTGCCCGCTTCCATGCTCAGGCCCCGGAATATCCAACGGTCGCGGGTACAGCGACTTTTTACGACTCCATCAAATTTCTTTCAAAAACTATCAGAATTCGTTTGACACCCCCAAAAGGTGAGCGTATATTACGCCAAATCAGTAAAGATCTGCAACGCACCGCAGGTCGGTTTCTTACAGCAGGATCGATTCGTTTTCGTCATAGCGAACCCCTGAAGTCTGGGACCTTGATGATATAATACAGGAAAGGAGGGAAATCGCTATGGCAAATGGAATCGTGAAATGGTTCAACGACAGCAAGGGTTTTGGATTCATTGAACAAGAAAACGGAAAAGATGTATTCGTGCATCATTCCGCTATCAATGCAACCGGATTCAAATCCCTGTCCGAAGGTGACCGCGTCACCTTCGACGTGGTGCAAGGCCCCAAAGGCCCCGCAGCCGCCAATGTCACCCGGGTTTGATCGGACTTCATGTAAACTTTGATCCGCCTTTCAGGCGTCGTCGAAGTCCATGATTCAATCCAGCCAAAAAGGCGTCTTCTTCAAAAGGAAGGCGCCTTTTTTATTTGGTTGCGAGTCCACGACCGTCTGGCTTGATAGACTGTTAAACCCGGCTGGTTTGTAACTACAACGATGTATCGTCTTGGATTCCATTCTGCATATGTCGACATCGTTCTACGGATTTTTAAATCATACAGCCGATCTCGGGATCTGGGTCGAAGCAAGAGATCTCTCCGAGTTGTTTGCAAACGCAGCCCTTGCCTTGAGCGATTTGTTGGTAGAATGCCATTCCGATCTCCCCTGTTGCTTTATAAGCCGATGTCTTTCGATCGAACAAGCGGACTTGGAAACCCTTCTGGTGGGTTGGCTGCGGGAGCTTCTGTATGTCTGGTCGGTCGAAAAGCGCTATGTGGCGCGTGTTTCCAGTATCCAGCTAAGGGAATATCGTTTGACCGCAACCATCGAGCTTGACTATTATGATGTCAAACGGTGTGAACTCCTGCACGACATCAAGGCGGTCACCTACCATCAGGTGGAAGTGAAGCCTACCGAAAACGGCTACAGGGCTCAGGTCATCTTCGATGTATGAAACGTTCGACGGAGGCTGATCATGAATCCAAGCTTCTACCCACTGGACGAGTATCGGATCGAAATTCCGGTTACCGGCAACATGCGGGTTCCGGGGATCGTCTATGCACGAATCGACATGATCGAGACAGGCGATGGTGCACAGGCCCTCCAGCAGGTTCGAAACGTGGCTTGTCTTCCCGGTATTCTCAAGGCCTCTCTGGCAATGCCCGACATGCACTGGGGATATGGCTTCCCGATCGGAGGCGTGGCGGCCTTTGATTGGGAAACGGGTGTCGTCTCTCCCGGAGGGGTCGGATACGACATCAATTGCGGGGTTCGGCTGTGCACGACAGCCCTCCGGGCTGAAGACATCCGACCCAGACTGCAGCAGATCGTCGATGCGCTCTATCGAGACATCCCTTGTGGTGTCGGTTCCACGGGATCCATCCGCCTGTCGCAAAAGGATCGCAAAGCCGTTCTGGAGCAAGGGAGTCGCTGGGCGCTGCGACATGGCATGGCGGAATCCGAAGATATCGAACATACCGAAGACGGTGGATGCATGGCTGGAGCCCATCCGGAAGATGTCAGCGACCGGGCCATGGAGCGGGGGAAGGATCAGCTCGGTACGCTGGGTTCAGGCAACCATTTTCTGGAGATCGGGGTCGTCGATCGAATTTTCGATCCGCAACTGGCTGCAGCCTTCGGGCTGGTGGAGGGAGGGATGACCCTGATGCTGCATTCCGGTTCTCGGGGGCTCGGCTATCAGGTTTGTGACGACTATTTGACGACGATGCTTCGGGCAAGCGCAAAATACGGCATCTCCCTCCCGGATCGGCAGCTCGCCTGCGCACCGCTCGTTTCGGAAGAGGCCAGGCGCTATCTTTCAGCCATGGCGTGTGCAGCGAACTACGCTTGGGCCAATCGCCAGATTCTGATGCATCTTGCCCGGGAATCCTTGATGCGGGTGCTGGCCGTCGGTCCGAGGGACCTCGGCTTCCGGCTCCTCTACGATGTTTGCCACAACATCGCGAAAAAGGAAGTGCATGTCGTCGACGGGAAGCCTCGTACCGTATGTGTGCACCGAAAGGGGGCCACTCGTGCGTTTGCGCCGGGGAGCGATCTGCTGCCCGCCGCCTACCGAAAGACCGGTCAGCCTGTCATCGTTCCGGGAGACATGGGCAGGGAGAGTTACGTTCTGGTAGGTACGGAAAAGGCAATGACCGAAACCTTCGGCTCGACGTGCCACGGTGCCGGAAGACTTCTCAGTCGATCGGCCGCCCAGAAGGCATCCAAAGGAAGGGCCATCGATCGGGAGCTTGCGAAACAGGGGGTCCTGGTTCGTTGGACGGGCCGATCCACGCTTGCCGAGGAAATGCCGGAAGCCTACAAGCGCGTCTCGGATGTGGTCGATGTGGTGGATGGTGCGGGGATTTCCCGAAGGGTTGCACGTCTTCGGCCGCTTGCTGTTGTCAAAGGCTGACGGCTTCGCAAAAAGTCAGTGAGTATCCAGCGAGCCGCATGGGGGCGGGAAATACCCCAAAATCGGGGGTACAGCGACTTTTTGCAAAGCTGTCCATAAGCTGGACTTTTAAACCAATTCATCAAACGATACCGGTTGATCGATGAGGAGTATCCATTGAACCTTCTTGAAGCAGTTATCCTCGGCATTGTCCAAGGACTGACGGAATTTTTGCCGGTCAGCAGTTCAGGTCATCTCGTCCTGCTCCAACATCTGTTCGGCCTGAAGGAAGCCGAACTGGTCTTTGACGTTAGTGTTCATGTCGGAACGATTGTGGCCGTGCTCATTTTCCTTCGAAGGGAAATATTCGCGATCCTCAACAGCCTCTGGAATACCGGGACGCTCTGGTTCAAGGGAAAAATCAACGGGGCGATTGCCTGGCAACTTCCCGAAATTCGGCTGGTGGTTCTGGTGATCGTCGGATCCATACCCACCGGCATTCTCGGATTGGCGTTTCACAAAATCGCAGAAACCCTCTTCTCCACCGTTTTGATCGTATCGATCGATCTGATGATCACCGGGCTGCTGTTGGCTCTGACCCGGTTTGCGGGAAAATGGGGCAGAAAGGCGGATCGGATGACCATCCGGGATGGACTGATCATCGGACTCGTTCAGGGGATTGCCATCATGCCCGGCATTTCCCGCTCCGGTTCCACGATCTCGGCCGCCGTATTCCTCGGCATCGAGCAGGAGACGGCAACCCGTTTCAGCTTTCTGCTCTCCATTCCGGCGGTCATCGGTGCAGCCCTCTTGAGTCTCAAGGGTCTTCGTCAGGTATCTCCAGATCACCTCGGTCTCATGGCTGCTGGAATGGTGTCCGCCGCTCTGGTCGGGTATGCATCCCTTGGCTTTCTCGTAAAGATTGCCCGAAGAGGCAACCTCCATTTCTTTGCACCGTATTGTATTCTGGTAGGTATCGCCGGGCTGATCTGGCTTCGGTGAGACAACCAGGTGCAGCTGCCAATTCTCCCTCTGCGATAGCTGGGTGTCGGGGGCAACGGAACGAATCGTTTTTCTGGGCACCCGCTTTTCGTGGAATGACAGGTAAGAGGGGGTATCGACTTTTTGCGAGTCCATCACCCATCACCCATCACCTATAACCTATTATACCAATCGCTTTTTTTGAAAGGGTATCCCGATGAATCCCCAAATGTTTCGTGAATACGATATCCGTGGCATTGCCGGAAAGGATATGACGGAAGAGGATGTATATGTCATCGGAAGAGCCATCGGAACCTATCTCCGGCGTCGGGGGGCTGTGCGCATCAGTGTCGGCAGGGATTGCCGCCTGAGTTCCGAAGGGTACGCCGGGCGGATCATGGAGGCATTGGCGGCTACCGGTTGCCAGGTGACCGACATCGGCATCTGTCCCACCCCCCTGTTGTATTTTTCCATCCCACATCTGAAACAGGACGGAGGGGTCATGGTCACGGCGAGCCACAACCCGGCCGAATACAACGGGTTCAAGATCTGCCTTGGATCCGATTCCGTCCATGGAGAAGACATTCAGAAAATTCGGGACATGGCGGAAAGGGGGGATTTTGACAAAGGAGCAGGGTCCTGTAGCCGCACGGACATCGTTTCGGATTACATGGATCATGTCATATCCCGTGTATCGATCCGCAAACCGCTTCGCATTGCCATCGATGCTGGAAACGGTACGGCCGGTGTTGTCGCTCTGCCGCTCTTTCAGCGTCTGGGTATGGAGGTTCATGCCCTTTATTGTGAGATGGACGGCACCTTTCCGAACCATGAGGCCGATCCGACCGTTCTGAAAAACATGAACGACCTGATCGATCTGGTCAAACGGGAACGACTCGATGTGGGCATCGGTTTCGATGGAGACGGAGACCGAATCGGGGTGGTGGATGAGACCGGTCGAATCGTATTCGGCGATCGACTGATGATCCTGTATGCCCGGGAAATTCTCGCCAGGAAACCCGGTGCGACCTTCATCTCCGAAGTCAAATGCTCGCAAGTTCTCTATGACGAAATCGAGCGGCTCGGTGGAAAGGCCGTCATGTGGAAGACGGGGCATTCCCTGATCAAGAAGAAAATGAAGGAAACAGGTGCCGAACTGGCGGGCGAGATGAGTGGTCATATGTTCTTTGCGGACCGCTATTTCGGTTACGACGATGCCGTGTATGCCGCCTGTCGGCTGCTCGAAATTCTTTCCGGTGCCGATCGGTCCCTTTCGGCATTGCTGTCCGATCTTCCGCAAACCTTCAACACACCGGAAATCCGTGTGGAATGCCCGGATCATCTCAAATTCGATGTGGTCCGACAGCTTTGCGACGAATTTCGGAAACACCATCCAGTCATTGATATCGACGGGGCTCGGGTGCTGTTCGACGGTGGATGGGGGCTTGTTCGTGCCTCCAATACCCAGCCGGCACTGGTGCTGCGTTTCGAGGCCGACAGCGAAGGGCGGCTAACCGAAATCCGGGATATCGTGGAAGGAAGGCTTCGGGAAGTTGCCGGGTAAAGGAAATTGGACGACAAATGACCATTGAAATGGAAGGAGGCATGCATTGAATATCCAGGCCATGATCGATCAGATCAAGCGACATCCCGAGGCTGGAAACATCGGGATGATTCTGTGTCACAACGGGGTTGTGCGGGCCACCGCCAGAGACGGCCGGGCCGTGACGGGGCTTCGTATCACTGTGGATCACGACAAATTACAGGAAGTCATCGCTGAAAAAAAGAAAACACCGGGGATCGTAGAGATTCTGGTGGAGATTAACGAGGGGCGGGATCTTGTGGTTGGAGATGACGTGATGGGCCTTGTGGTTGCCGGGGATATTCGGGAGACGGTGATTTCGGTGCTGACGGATACCCTCAACACGATCAAGACCGTGGTGACGCAGAAAACGCAGTATTTTGTCGAATGAACGGTACCATCACGCTTGTTGAGATGATCGCTTTTTTCTAAGCACAAGTGGTTCACCATTGGCATGGATCGATTGCGGCTCTCTGGCAGCTTCCTGAATCTATGCCCGGATGCTGGATCATCCGAAGTATCAAAGCGCACAAGAACTTTCTTATAGCTTTCGACCGGTTTCCGATGGTTCTCATGCGGCTTTGCTCGAGGACTGGATGGCATGGTAGAGGTGTACCATCCATACGATGGCGAAGATGGGAACAAAGAGGTTGATTAGGGGAATCAGGGAGAGGACTGTGATGGTCAATCCGCCGATATAAATGGATTTCCAGTGATGTTTGCCGAGAATTTTGGCTTCGGCTTTCCCCAAATGGTACCCGGCAGCGCTTTCAAAAAACTCTCGCCCCAGCAGATAGCCATTCAACAAAATGGAGACCAGAAAACCGATCCCCAAGAAATAGCAGGGCAATACCAATAGATTCCACCCAATGGCCTCGATGGTGAATTTAAAATCATGCCAAAGCTCGGGCCAGAATTTCAATTCCCCGTTGCGAACGGCCTGTGGGTATTCGAGGCGTTCCACCCGTTCGATGACCGATTCCTGAAACAGGCTGGAGATAAGAACTGTCAGAGCGGGCAGTACGAACCATCCTGCAATTCCGCTGATCAGAGCGACCATCCAATTGAGCAGTGTATCCATCCATCCTTTTTCAAGGGAAACGAATCGGTCGGTGATCCAGGTAATCGACCAGATGGTGCCGACAAGTACGAGGCCCGCCAGCAACGCACAAAGGAGCATCGTTGTGAACAGGTTTGCCTGTTTGATGGACGACAGTGTTTTGCGCAGAGGATACATGCAATGACCCTTATCTGTGATGGACTCGCAAAAAGTCCATCAATTATATCCTTGCCTCATGTGGAGAGAAAAGCCTTTTTTGTTATCTCGGATCAACTCAGCCGCCCGATCTTGTAAGAGAGGGGCATATCTTTCACCTTGGTTTTTGTTTGAAAGGCAAGAGACACGGCATGCCGTGTCCTGCAGCTCGGATGGTCGGAGCGATCGTGATAGCGTCGGGATTCGATGGCAGGCGGGCGCCAGCGGCCGCCTGCGGCCGGCATTCACTGGGTACAAACGGGAAGGAGCACCGTGAACGTCGATCCGTGATCGGGAACGCTCTGGACCGTGATCCGGCCGCCCAGTTCGTCCAGCAGCCCTTTGACGATCGGAAGGCCCAGGCCGGTTCCGGTGATGAATCGGGTCTTTTCGTTCTTCACCCGGTAAAAGCGCTTGAAGATGTTTTCGAGGTGACGCTCCTCGATCCCGAAGCCGTTATCGATGACATCGACACGGATCCATGAGGAGGGGGCGGGGGTGGGGGATGGGATATTTGCGGTGGTGCCTGAGGTGGGAGTGGCGACTTCAGCGGCTGGTTCTTGGGATACCCGCACGAGGATCTTGCCTTCCTCCTGCGTATAATGGATGGCATTGGTGATGAGGTTTCCGAAAATGCTCTCGATGGCCATCGGATCGGCCTCGATGAGCGGCAGCGGCTCCGGCGGAAGCTCCAGATCGAGGCGCTGCCGTTTCGCTTTGGCCTTCGTTCCCAGGAAATCCACGATGTTTTTCAGCAGTTCCGCAAGATGAATCGGCTTGCGGTCCTTACAGACATTGCCCGCCTCGATATGCGACAGGTCGAGCAGATCTCCGATCAGTGAAATGAGGCCCTGGGTTTTTTCCTTGGCTCTCGAGAGTAGGTATTGATCCCGGCTCGATTCCTTTTCGGCCATGTCCCGAAGGACGAGGGCGAGCTGCTCGTGAATGGTCGACAGTGGTGAGCGAAGCTCGTGGCTGACCTTGGCGACGAATTCGTTCTTCAGGCGATCCAGAAGCTTCATGGTGGTAATGTCGGTCAGGTTGACGACGGCCCCGACGCATTCCCCCGATTCACTCCACACCGGTTTGGCGATGGCCTGAAGAAATTTCTGCTCGCCGACGGCAAATTCATATTTGGCATCGACTGTGCCATTGCGTTCCTTTCCCTTGGAAACCTCACGAATCAGTTGGAGCAGTCCTGCCTCCGCAATACAGGACTCGACGGGTGCACCCGCCGGGACTTCTCCTTCGATCTCCATCAGCCACCGGAAAGCCGGATTCATCAAGGCGATGCGCCCCTCGACATTGGTGACCAGCACCCCGTTCGGCAGGGTTTCGACGATGGTGCGGATGCGGCTCTTTTCGGTACCCAGATCGGCCAGGTTCCGTTCCCGTTCCTTTTCGAGTCTTCGGGTTTCGTCGATCAGGCGAAGGCGCTCCCTGGCCCGGTTGATGACGATTCGCAGTTGATCCGGCTCGAAGGGTTTGGGAATGAAATCGTAGGCCCCCTTCTTCATGGCCTCGATGGCCGTTTCGATCGTGGCGTACCCCGTGATGACGATGACGAGGATTTCCGGATCGAAGAGCCGGATGTGGGTGAGCACTTCCATCCCATCCATGCCCGGCATCTTGAGATCGAGCAGCACGATGGCCACAGGTTGCGCCTGGACGAGTGCAAGTCCTTGCTGGCCGTTGGCTGCCGTGAGCACCCGATATCCCATGCGGCTAAGAATGCGCTCGGAGCCTTCGCGGATGTTCTGTTCGTCGTCGATGACCAGGATCGTCATCTCGCTTTCGGATTTCATGACTGGCTTCCTGGTTCCGAATTTGGGTTTACGGGAAGAACGATGGTGAAGATCGCGCCGCCTTCAGGCCGGTTGGCTGCGAAAATATCGCCGTCGTGGCTCTTGACGATGCCGTAAACGAGGCTCAGGCCGAGGCCCGTTCCTTTTCCTTCTTCCTTGGTCGTGAAAAACGGCTCGAAGATATGCGGCAGAACCGCTTCCGGGATACCCGGTCCCGTGTCCGCGATTTCGATCATCACCTGATGGCCTGCTTCGGAGCGGCGTGTGCGGATCGACAGTTCGCCGTGTCCGTCCATGGCTTGGGCGGCGTTCAGGATGATGTTCATGAAGAGATGGTTGAGCTGCTGGATGTCGCCGTATACCGGCGGAATGTCCTCGCCAAGATCGGTGTGGATGCGGATATTCTGAAACAAGACCTGCTTTTCGAGAAGGAACAGGGTCCTTCGGATTGCTTCGTTGATGGGATGCAGTTGCTTTTCGAGACGGGTCTGGCGGGAGAAGACCAGAAGCTCCTTGACCGTATCCCGGCAGCGTTCGGCATCTTTCAGAATCCGGGAGAGATCGGATTTGGCCTCCTCGGGCAGGTCGTATTCTTCCTGGATCAGGCGGCTGTAAAGCATGATACCGCCCAGCGGGTTGTTGATCTGGTGGGCGACACCTGCTGCAAGCTTGCCGAGGGATGCCATCTTCTCGTTTTGCAGAAGCTGAATCTGAGCGTTTTCCAGCTCCTTTTTCAGCCGAAGCCGCTCCCGCAGATCGTGAAAAAAACCGATGGTAGCGACTTCTTGACCCCCTTCATAGATGATCGAGGCGTACAGGCTGATGGGAATCCGTTCGCCGGACTTGCCAAGGACCTCGACATGATATTCTTTGAGCCTGCCTTTCCCGCCGTATTCCTCGCTCCGGAGCTTCTTCATGACATCCCATGCTCCACGATCCGGATAGAGGTTTTGAATATAGAGACTTTCCAAGGCTTCTTCGACACTGTATCCGCTGACTTCG
This sequence comes from uncultured Desulfatirhabdium sp., assembly GCA_964549995.1. Lineage (GTDB taxonomy): Bacteria > Desulfobacterota > Desulfobacteria > Desulfobacterales > Desulfatirhabdiaceae > Desulfatirhabdium. The sequence goes on from CAZJXF010000004.1 coordinate 30,496, forward strand.
GCAGCGGACTGATTGAACAAAAAGATCTTTCCGGTTCGATCCGCAGCGATGACGCCGTCAACGGCGCTGTTGATCATGTTGATTAGAAAGGCGTTGGCCCGTCTGAGTTCTTCTTCCAGTTCGCCCAACCTCGGGACATCGAAATCGAGGATGACGACGGCATCGATGGCATCTCCAGATCGAAGCGGGTAACAATATACTTTTTCGGTGCGGATACCACCGTCGAGAAAGGCCCGCTGGACCGGCAAGGCATCGGTCATGACCTGATGGACAGGGCATCGACTGCAAGGGCTATCTGAGTCGAAATACACCTCATGACAGTACCGACCGACGATGGCTTCGCCTCGCTTTTCTGTGGCATAGCGATTTGCCGCGACGATCTGAAACTGGGGGGAAACGACGATCATTTCCCGGTTCAGCGCGTCGATGGCACGCAGCAGATAGTCCTTTTCCGCCTCGCTACGCATGACGTACCTTCCATCGGGTGATGCAGTGGGCAGTCGGCATTGGGTTGCGGGTAGTCACACAAGCCCGGGAAAAGAGGGCGATGGTCTGTACCCGAAAGAATCGCCTGCGGAGGAATCAGGCCGGATCGGAAATCCAGCGCTACGTTAAAAATCAGACCTCACCTGACTTCCTTCGGATTTCTGCAGAAAACCATCCTTCCGGTCGCCGCCTACCGATCCTTCCGATGACTTCTCGCCCATCGCCCATCACCTATAGCCTATTGCCCATTGCCTATAGTCTATTGCCCATCGCCTATAGCCCTAAAAGCCTTTTCACGCTTGCCGTGATATCTTCGGCAGAAGCCGGTTTCGGAAGGTAATCGTCGGCTTCCATGCTCATTCCGTCATAATGGGAATACCGGGTGGAGGTGACATGGTCTGCGACAGCGGTCAGCAGGATGATCGGGATTTCTGCATAGGCCGGCTCCTTTTTCAATTTGGCACACAACTGGTAGCCGTCCATCTCCGGCATCATGACGTCCAGCACGATGGCATCGGGTGGATTGGCTTTCACCTTTTCGTAGCCCTCGAGCCCGTTGTATGCAAGTTCCGTCGCAAACCCTTCCTTTTCGAGGTAGGTTTGCACGATCATGGAAAAATCCGGCTCATCGTCTACAATGAGAACCCGTTTCTTTTCACTCATGGTGTGCTCCTTTCTGTTTGAATGCTCATGGCGAGAGACGCCGCTTGCCTGGATGGAAATACGATCCTTGCTTCGGAAAGGGCCGAGCCAACATCACCAAACCGCACCCATCCACCCCTTTTCTCTCTTCTCTATCTTTGAATGTTTACGATACCGACTCACCTCATGATCCTTCGAAACGTCGCTATCAAGTCCTTACGTTCTTACGTCTCACACCTGCGGTCTCGGATACAACCCCGCCCGCTCCACAATTTCGGGCACTCTTTCCTCCCATTCGATGGCCATGATGTGAAATCCGTGGATTCCCGGTACGGTTTTCAGCCGTTCGATCGTCTCCACACAGATGGCGATGCCTTCCTCGGGCTGCTTTTCCTTCGGAACCCCTGCAATGCGCTTGACGACTTCATCCGGAACATCCATGCCCGGGACGCGGTTTTTCATGTAGCGGGCCATGCCCGCGGATTTGAGCGGCGTCACACCGGCCATGATGTGCACTTGTTCGGTCAGGCCCCGATCCCGCGCCATTTTCACCCATAACTCGAACTTGTCGAGGTTGTAGATGCACTGGGTCTGAATGAATTCGGCTCCTGCAGCCACCTTCTTGGCAAGGCGCATCACCCGGATTTCGAAGGGGTCGGCGAAGGGATTGGCTGCTGCGCCGACGAACATCCGGGGAGGTCTGTCGATATCGCCGCCGCCGAGGAATTTGCCTTCATCCCGCATCCGCCGAACGGTCTGGATAAGCTGCATGGAGTCGAGATCGTGGACGTTCTGACCGGTGGCGCAGTCACCGAAACTCTGATGGTCTCCGGAAAGACACAGGATGTTGTGGATATCGAAGGATGCGGCACCCAGGATATCGCTTTGAAGCGCAATGCGGTTTCTGTCTCGTGTCACCATCTGCAGTACGGGTTCGAGTCCCATCAGCTTGAGCCGGATGCAGGCTGCCAGGCTGCACAGCCGGGTGACAGACGTCTGGTTGTCCGTAATGTTGACGGCATCGACGTGGTTTCGGATGATATTCGCCTTTTCTTCGAGATGCTTCGGGTTGCTTCCTCTGGGAGGGCCGACTTCGGAGGTGACGGCCAGTTGCCCGGATGCGAGAATCTTCTCGAGTTTGCTCGGTGTTTTGGTTGTCATATCTGCACGTCCTCCCTCACGACTTTGCGGGGGCCGCCGGCCCGATCCGTTGACCAATCCTTGATCGAGAAGAGCTTTTCGTAGTCCTCCAGCCTGCCGAGGGCCTTGAGGCGATCGACGATGAGTTGCCAGGCACAATCGACATCCTTGCTGATCTCGCACTTCCCCTTCGTGGATCCGCCGCAGGGACCGTTCAACAGACGCTTGGCACATCGGGAAACGGGACAGATACCTGCCGTATAGGCCAGGATGCATTGCCCGCAAGCCTGGCAGCGTTCCGTCCAGAGCCCCCGCTTTTCGGTCACACCCAGGAAACAGGTGTTCACACCGGGCAGGACCGGCTTCGACAGATATTTCTCTGCGGTGAACTGGACCCCGACACCGCAGGCCAGCGACAGGACGGCATCGTAGTTGTCGATCCGGTCCCGGATTTCCTCCAGGTATTCGTGATCGCACTGCCGTTCGAGGGTCACTTCATCGATGCGCTTTTCCTGTCCCTGGTTCAGGAAATACATCCGCAGGGCGGAAGCCAGCACACCGACCTCCTTCTTTCCGCCAGCCTCGCAGACGGTGACGCATTCGTTGCATCCCAGGATCAGAAGGCGACCGTAGGGACGTACCGCTTCGATGATTTCTTCGATGGGTTTTTTATCGGCGACAATCATGGGTGCTGCCTTCTCCTCTCTGATGGTTATGCGGCCTTTTTCAACGCGTTTCGAAGCGGGTTCGGGCCGAGCGCCCGGATCCGCTCGTCCATTTGTCGGACATATTCGGCAAACCGCGGACCTTCGGCCGAAGACAGGTTGAACATCTCGACCCGCTCCGGCTCGATCCCGATGGTTTTCAGGACGGCCTTGGCCTGCTCGACCCGCTTTCTGGCCCGGAAATTGCCGCTGGTGAAATGGCAGTCTCCTTCCATGCACCCGACCGTCATGACCCCATCGGCTCCTTTTTCGAACGAATGCAGTAAGTGCAACACATCCACCTTCCCGGTACAGGGAACCCGGATGATGCGCACACTCTTGGGATAATTCAATCGCATCGAACCTGCCAGGTCCGCTGCCGTATATCCTCAATAATTGCAGCAAAATGCGATGATGATCGGCTCGAAATCCGGATTCATAGCACCCCCTCCAGCAAGGCGTCGATTTTGGTGAGCAGTTGCTCGTCTTCGTACCAGTTGAGTTCGATGGCTTTGGCCGGGCACTCCGATGCACAGATGCCGCAACCGTGGCACAGGGCCGGATCGATTTCGCTCACCCCTTCCTCGTTGATCCGGGGCACACCGTACGGGCAGGAGCGGACACAGATCAGGCAGGAGGCGCACAGATCCTGGTTGACATGGGCCGTTACGGCGGAAAGGGTCAGGCTGTCCTGAGACAGGAAGGTCGTTGCCCGGGAGGCAGCGGCCATGGCCTGGGAAATGCTTTCGGACAGCAGCTTGGGGCTGTGGGCCGTTCCGCAGATGAAAATCCCGTCCGTAGCCATGTCGACGGGCCGAAGCTTCACGTGGGCCTCGAGATAGTAACCTTCGGCGTTTCGGGCGAGTTTCATGATGGAGGACAATTCTTCGGTGTCCGAGGCCACCATGCCGGCAGACAGCACCAAGGCGTCCGTCGTGACCCGAATGCGCCGGTTCAGGATCGGGTCGGTGAACGTCACATCGATTCCTTCGGCCTGAGCCGCCACTTCCGGCATGGTTTCCGGGGTGTAGCGGAAGAACATCACCCCCGCCTTGCGGGCTTCGGTGAAGTATTCTTCGAGCAGTCCATAGGTGCGGATGTCCCGATACAGGACATAGACGGCGGTTTCCGGGTTGAGGTGTTTGATGTGGAGCGCGTTCTTGACGGCACTCTGGCAGCAGATCCGGGAGCAGTTCGGGTTTTCGTCGTTTCGAGACCCCACGCACTGGATCATCACCACACTGTCGTAATCGGCCTTTCCTTCGGATTCCAGTTTCTGCGCCAGCTCCACTTGAGTCATGACCCGGGGATCCTGGCCGTACAAAAATTCCTTCGGTCGGTATTCCACCGCTCCAGTTGCCAGGATGATCGCGCCGTGGTCGACCTTGCGTTCGTACATGCCGGGACCGACCAGAAGCTCGGTGGTGAAATTCCCTTTGAAACCGGTGAAACCGACGACAAGCGACTGGGTGAGCACCTGGATGAGCGGGTGGCTCTTCGTTTTCCGGACAAGATCCCCGAGCCAGCTCTGGATGTCTTCTCCTTCGATGGTTTTGGTGAGTCTGCGGGCCATGCCGCCCAATTCCGCTTCCTTTTCCACCAGAACGACTTCAAATCCCTGATCGGCCATGCCGAGGGCCGCCGTCATGCCGGCAGGCCCTCCACCCACCACCAGTGCCCGCTTGTTCACCGGGATGCATTTTTCCTGGAGGGGATGCAGGGATGCCGCCCGTGCGACGGCCATTCGGACAAGGTCCTTGGCCATTGCGGTGGCTCCTTCGGGATCGCCGGAATGGATCCAGGAATCCTGGTTGCGGATGTTGGCCATTTCGAAGAGGTATTTGTTCAGTCCGCAGGCCTGCAGCGTATCCATGAAGATGGGCTCGTGGGTTTTGGGGCTGCAGGAGGCCACAACGATCCGGTTGAGCCGCTTTTCCCGGATAATCTCCTTCATCTGGTCCTGTGCATCCTGGGAACACGTGAAAAGGTTCTGTCCGGAATAGACGACCCCGGGGAGGGTGGCGGCATAGGCTTGGACCTCGGGCACGTTCACGACGCCGGCAATGTTGATGCCGCAGTTGCACACAAAGACGCCGATGCGGGGTTCATGACCTGCCACCGGAATTTCTTCCGGAATGGCGACGGTCTTCGTGCAGGTGTTGCGTGCCGGAGCAAGCCTTGCTCCGGCGGCGCAGGCGGCGGCACTGGCTTCGGTGACCGAAGAGGGGATGTCCTTCGGCCCCTGGAAGACCCCGCCGATGTAAACGCCGGGTCTGGTGGATGCCACCGGCTCGAAGGGATGGGTGACGGCATAGCGGGACGGGAGTACATCGACACCGAGTCGTTTGGCCAGCTCCACAGTGGACTGGGGAATTTGCAGCCCGACCGAAAGAACGACGAGATCGAAGATTTCCTGCTGGATCGCCCCGCTTTCATCGACATAGCGGACGATGAGGTTGCCGGTTCCGGGCTCCTCGTCCATCGTGTGGATGCGGGCCTTGACGAAGCGGACCCCCGCCTTTTCCTTCGCCCGGTTGAAGTATTTCTCGTAATCTTTTCCGAAAGAACGGATGTCCATGTTGAAGACCACACAGTCAAGATCGCCGCCTGCATGTTCCTTGGCGATCATGGCCTCCTTGATGGCATACATGCAGCAGACCGAGGAGCAGTAGCCGTTGCCGCATCGGTTCACATCCCTTGACCCAACGCACTGCAACCACGCGATGCGTTTGGGTTCCTGGTGATCCGAAAGGCGGACCAGATGCCCCATGGTGGGGCCGGATGCGCTCAGGATCCGCTCGAACTCGATGCTCGTCATGACGTTGGGATTTTTTCCGTAGTGGTAGAACTGCCGAAGCGGTGTCGGGTCGTAGGCTTCGGAACCCGGGCACAGGATTACGGAACCCACGGCCAGTTCCACTTCCTCCACCTGTTGCTCGTGATTCACGGCCCCTGCAAGGCAGGCTTTCACGCACTGATAGCATTCCGAACACACGCCGCAGGCCAGGCACCGTTCGGCTTCGGAGCGGCTCAGGGTCTCATCGTATCCGAGCTGCACCTCGTTGAAGGTTCCCAGCCGCTGATCGACGGGAAGATGGGGCATGGCCGTTCTTGGTTTGAGTGGGACACCGTCTGTGGGGACATTTTCGACAGCACTCCAATCCTTGATGCGGCCTTCTTTCAAGTCCACCCCCCGGACAAACCGGTCGATGGAGATGGCGGCTTCTCTGCCGGCAGCAATGGCTTCGACGACCGTCCGCGGGCCGCTCACGGCATCGCCGCCCGAAAAGATGTCTGGATCGTCCGACTGCAGGGTGACGGGGTCGACCTGCATCGTTTTCCAGCCCGTGAGCGAGCAGGAACATTCCTCTGTGAGACAGGCCCAGTCGGATTCCTGGCCGATGGCCGGGATGACGGCATCGACGTCAATGACGAATTCACTTCCTTTGACAGGTACGGGCCTTCTTCTGCCGCTTGCATCCGGTTCTCCCAGCTCCATCCGGATGCATTCGATGGCCCGGACCGTTCCGGAGTCATCTCCGATGATGCGCACCGGATGGGTGAGGCAGAGGATATCGATGCCCTCTTCCCGACACTCGGCGATTTCCTCCCGGCTGGCCGGCATTTCTTCCATACTTCTGCGGTAGAGAATGAAGGGTTTGGCCGAGCCCGTGCGAAGGGCCGTTCGAACCGAATCCATGGCGACATTCCCTCCGCCGATGACAGCCACCCGATCCCCCAAGGAAATGCGGTTTCCGAGATTGACTTCCCGCAGGAATTCGACGCCAGGGTAAACCCCTTTGAGGTCTTCGCCGGGGATTCCGAGACGTTTGCATTCGTGCGCGCCGATCGCGACAAAAAAGGCCTTGAATCCGTCCTTTCGGAGTTGCGCAATGGTCATGTCCTTGCCGATTTCGACACCGGTGCGGAATTGTACGCCGAGATCCTTGATCACCTGGATTTCGCTTTCGATAATGTCTCTCGGCAATCGATACGAGGGGATACCGACCGAAAGCATGCCGCCCAAGACCGGAAGCTTTTCGAACACCGTCACCTGATACCCTTCGATGGCGAGGAAATAAGCGGCCGTGAGTCCGGCCGGCCCCGCTCCGATGATGGCGATTTTTTCCTCGCGCTTTGCCTTGATCTTGGGCCGATACGGCTCCGGGCTGCTCCGATCCTGATCCGCCAGGAAACGATGCAGGTTCATGATGCCGAGCGGCTCGTCGACGGCATTGCGGGTGCAGGCCCGCTCGCAGGGATGGTGGCAGACCCGGCCGCAGACGCCGGGGAAGGGATGAACTTCCTTGAAGAGTTCGAGGGCTTCTCGGTATTTCCCGGCGTTGATTAGAGCAATGAAACCTTGAACGCCGACATGGGCGGGGCAAGTGGCCTTGCAGGGGGCTGTGCCGCGCTTGGTGATGGCGTAGGCGCCGGGAATGGCCTGGGCATATTGTTTGTAAGCCGCCTGACGGGTGGATAGATTGCGGTTGTACGCATCCGGAAGGCTGATCGGGCATACCTTGGCGCACTCCCCGCAACTCGTGCATTTCGACAGATCGATGTACCGGGGTTTCTTCCGAAGTTTGGCCTTGAAGGCGCCCGGTTCACCCTGGAGTTCCAGCAATTCGGTTTGCGTCAACAACTCGATGTTCAGATGCCGGCCGACCTCGACCAGTTTGGGCGAGATCACTCACATCGCACAGTCGTTGGTCGGAAACGTCTTGTCGATCTGAGACATCATGCCGCCGACGGCCGCCGTCTCTTCCACCAGATAGACGTAGTAACCGGAATTGGCCAGATCGAGGGCCGACTGCATGCCTGCAATACCGGCACCGACCACCATGACGGCGCCGACAAGGCTGCTACCGGAACCCCCGGATCGATCGCTGGGTGCTTGTTCTTGCCGTTCCATGTTCGCTTTCCTCTTGCGGTTAAAGGGTTCTCTTGGGTTGGGGTAAAGCCATTCGGAACGATTGCGTGAAAAGCATACGGAAGGTCGATAGGAACTTACCGAACCTGCTCCAAAATGTCGGGCAGTTTGTCCTCCCACCCGATGGTGGAAAGGAGTACGCCTGCAAACCCTTTCGCCTTGATTGCGGAGATGGTTTCCGCTGCAATTCGGATGCATTCCTGCACCCGGTCGGGGGCTGATTGGATTCGAAATATGAGGGAGTCGGGAATGGAGATGTTTTCGAGGTTACGGGCCATGTAGCGAGCCATACCGGCGGATTTGAGCAGAAGGACGGTGGGGAGAACGGGAGTTTTGGTGCGATCGATCCGGTTCATGAACGGACCGAAGGCATCGAGGTCAAAGACGGGCGGCGTTACCCAGAAAGAGACTCCTTTCTTTCGTTTTTCGGCCATGGCTTCAAGCTCGTGTTCCAGCGGTTCACCTTTGGCCGCTGCATTGACCGATGTCCCGACGAGGAAGCGGGGGGCTGCGGCGAGATCGACGCCCGCAAGGTCCTTGCCCTGCTGCATTTTCTGGATCGCATCGAGGAGGGTCAGCTCATCGAGGTCGTAGACGGCTTTGGCATCGGGATGATCCCCGAATCGAACGTCTTCCCCGCGTACGGCCATGACGGCCTGAACCCCACAGGCCGAAGCCGCCAGCAGATCCGCCTGCAGGGCGAGGCGGTTGCGATCGCGGCAGCATACCTGCATGAGGGCCTGCATGCCATTCTGCTGCAAGACGACAGCCCCTCCCAGAGAGCTCATCCGCATCACGGCCTTGTTCATTTCGGGGACAAGGAATCCGTCGACCAGCTCCTTCACGCGTCTGGCCTGTCGAACCATGATGCTTGGGTCTGCTCCCTTGGGAGGCTCCATTTCCGCAAGAACCACGAATTTCCCTTCCGCCAGTTTCTGGTTGAGCTGCATCCGGTGGCCTCCGCCTGAAAAAAAAGGTTTATTGATGAAACTGAATCATGATTACTCCCTGAATAAAATTTTGTTCTTCATAACGCTTCTGATTCATAGAATCAAGCCAAAAAAATGGATTGTGTTTGCATATGATAACGCATTTGCAAAACAGTGAAAATCAGAGAAAGGTCATCCATGAGGCTCACTGGGGTCTCCCATGCGACTCGGATGAGACTTGTGGACTTTTTGCGAGACCATCATAGGAAATCAAAGAGCCGTTCGATTGCGGTGATTCAAGAGGAGAGGATTAGAGATCCAGGAGGAAAGGACTGGGGGACTGCTGAGGGGGGCTTATGACGTCAACCTTTTAAGGCTTCAAGCATCGTCTTGAGCGTAGACAGGCGGTTGCTTGCACGGTTGTTTTCGACGGCCGTCCGGATGGCCTGCTGGGTGCCGATGAGAACGACAAGACGTTTGCCGCGGGTAAGCGCAGTGTAGAGAAGGTTTCGTTGCAGCATGGGATAGTGCATGCTCATCAGCGGAAGGATGACGGCCGGATATTCGGATCCCTGGGATTTGTGAACGGTGATGGCATAGGCGGGGGTGAGTTCCTGAATTTCCTCCTTTTCGTAGGAGACGGGGCGATCGTCATACCGGACCAGAATCTTCTGGTGTTTTCTGTCGAAGTCTTCGACGATGCCGATGTCGCCGTTGTAGACTTCCTTCTGGTGATTGTTCCGTAGATGCATGACCTTGTCCCGAATCCGGAACGTTGTGCCGAAGGCTTCGATCCCCGGACTTTGGGGGTTGAGCGCCTGCTGAAGCGCCTGATTGAGCGCGATCGTTCCCACGACGCCCTTGTGCATCGGCGTGAGCACTTGAATATCCCGCATCGGATCGTATCCGAAGCTATCCGGGATGCGGCGGGTGACCATTTCGACGATTTGCCGGGCTGCATTTTCGGCGCTGGCCTGCTCGATGATGTAGAATTCCTGCAGTTCGTCCGGGTCTGTGTGGCGTTCCATGAGCGGCATCTGCCCGGCCCGAACCCGGTGGGCATTTCGGACGATCGGGCTTTCGGCGGCCTGGCGGAAAATTTCCGTCAGCTCGAACACCGGAATCATGCGAGCCTCGATGAGATCGGAGAGGACGTTTCCCGGACCGACCGATGGCAACTGAAATCGATCTCCGACAAGAACAAGCCTGCCTCGGGTCGGAACGGCATCCAACAGGTGTCTCATGAGCACCACATCGACCATACTGACCTCGTCGACGATGACGACATCGGCGTCGAGCGGATCCTTCTCGCCTTTCTGAAAGCCTTCCTGGTCCGGATCGTAGAGAAGCATCCGATGAATCGTCCGGGCTTCCCGTCCCGTCACTTCCGCCAGCCTTCTGGCCGCCCGTCCGGTAGGGGCCGCCAGAAAAACCGACTTCCCGAGCCGCTTGTATAGGGCACAGACGGCCCGTACCAGGGTCGTCTTTCCGGTTCCCGGTCCACCCGTGATGATGGCCATCCGGTGCTTCAGGACGGCTTCGAGAATGCCGGCCTGCTGGGCCGACGGTTCGATCGCCAGGTTTTCGATCACTTCCTGGATGAGAGCCTGACGGTCGAAACGGGAAACCGGAACCGGAGCCTTCAGGAGTCGATCGACATGGGCTGCGATGCGACGCTCGGCCTCATAGAGATGCCCGAGATAGATCAGATCGTTTTCGAACCCATCGACTGTCCGGCAAACGATGCCCTCTTCGGTTATCAGCTGCTGCAAAGCGGCATCAAAGGCTTTTCCTTCAATTTCAAAGAGCTCGGACATTTTGTGTGCGAGCTGCGGCATTTCCACAGCCGTATGGCCTTCGCTTGCAGCCATCTCGAGGACGTACAACATGCATGCCTTGGATCGGGAAGGGGCGTCCGCCGGAAAGCCGAGACTCTGAGCGATCCGATCGGCGACATAAAATCCCCATCCTGGAAGGTCGAAGGCCGCCTGATAGGGATTTTCGGTGAGGATCGCAGCACTCTGCGGTCCATATTGACGGTAGATCCGAGCGGCATAAGAGGCTGGAACCTCGGCTTTCTCCAGAAGTCGCATCAGCCGATGCAGGCCATGATGTTCCAGATAGGCCGAGGCGATTTTTTCGGCCGTGGCTTTTCCGACCCCATCGACTTCCGTCAGCCGCTCGGGATGGTTTTCGATGATATCGAACGTGTCGGTGCCGAAAGCTGCGACAATGCGGTGAATGACCTTTTTCGGAACGCCTTCGAGAAAACCGGATTTGAGGTATTGACGGATGTCGCTTTCGGTTTCGGGAAGCTTCGGTTCGCAGGAAGCGATCTTGAGTTGGACGCCGTACCGGTTGTGTTTGTCCCAAGTTCCGGTGACCCGGAAGCGAGCGCCGACATTCGGGTTGGGAATGTAGCCCACGACGGTGATGGGCAGCTTCTGGTTGCGGACGGACAGGTGGGCCACCGTGTACTGGTTATCGGGATTGTGGAAGAGAATCCGTTCGATGCGGCCTTCGATGGTGACGGTTCCCTCATCGTTCATGAGTGCACCAGCCAGGCGGCGGCTTCCCGAAGACTCTCGAAGACTGCATCCGGTTTCATGCCGTTTCGGGCGAGTTCCGCAAGCGCCTTTCGGCCGTTTCCGGTCAGCACCAGAACGGTTTTGCATCCGGCCCGCATACCGCATTCGATGTCTCGGGCGCTGTCTCCGATCATCACGCAACGGCTCAGATCCAGGCCATGACGAGAGGCGGCCTCGAGGAGCATCCCGATTTCAGGCTTTCGACAGCTGCAGCCGTCTTCCGGAAGATGGGGACAGAACAAAATGTCGGTGATGGATCCGCCGAAACGGCGGACGTTTTGGTTCAGCACTTCATGAATCCGATCCAGGGTCGTGCGGTCGATGAGTCCTCTGGCCAGGGCGGACTGGTTGGTGACAACAATGACAGGCCATCCGGCGCGGGATAGTGCGGCGATGGCTTCACAGCTGCCGTCGATGGGGATGAATTCGTCGACGCTTTTGATGTAGGCTTCCGAATCGTGGTTGATGACACCGTCGCGGTCCAGAAAGACGCAGCGGGGGGTCGCATGGGAGAGTGGGGCGGTCTCAGAAGATGGCTCACCCCTGACATCGCATGCCTTACGCCTCATTCCTGCATTCCCTCCATCAACAATCGATAGGGGGCCCAGCCCGTCTTGTGGAGTCGGAAACGAAGCGCCGTGTACAGGCATCCAAAACCGTAAACAAGGCTTCGTCGGAAATCGATGGAGGAGGCTTCCGGAAAATACTTGGTCGGGCAGCTGACCTCTGCGATGGTGACACCCAAGGCAACGATCTGCAGGAGCATCTGGTTGTCGAAAACGAAATCGTCGGAATTGCGCTCGAACGGAATGCGTTCCAGCAACTTTCTGGAAAAGGCCCGATAGCCGGTGTGGTATTCGGAAAGTTTCGCTCCGATCAACATGTTTTCGACAAATGTCAGAAATCGGTTGGAGATGTACTTCCAGATGGGCATTCCGCCTTTCAGGGCATAGCCGCCGAGAATCCGGGAGCCGAGAACGCAGTCATACAGTCCGTTGGCGATGAGCGATGCCATCGCAGGAATGAGCTTCGGAGTATACTGGTAGTCGGGATGGACCATGACGACGATATCGGCTCCGGCCTCGAGGGCCGCCCGATAACAGGTTTTCTGGTTGGCGCCGTAGCCTTTGTTGCGGGGATGCACCACGACGGCCGTTTGGGGAAGGGTTCTTGCGATGGCTACCGTTTCATCCCTGCTGGCATCATCGACCACGATGACCCCATCGACGATTCCCTGAGCCATGACTTCGTCCCAGGTCCGCTTCAGGGTCGATGCCGCATTGTAAGCCGGCATGACCACGATGACCGTCTTTCGATTCCACATGGCGGATCTCCTGTCGTTTCCGCTCGATCTTCAGACGGCGCTCGCACCGCCGTCGACCATCAAGATCTGGCCCGTCATGTAGTCGGCTGCCTCCGAGCACAGGAAGAGAACGGGCCAGACCACATCGATGGGATCGGCGAGTCTTCCCAGCGGAATGGTCTCCACGAGCTTTCGATGGATGTTCTCATCCGACCAGAACGGTCGGCTGAAATCCGTCTTGACCATGCCTGGAGCCACCGCATTGACCTGAATGCCGTGGGGAGCGAGTTCCTGGGCCAAGACCCGGGTCATCATTTCGATGCCTGCCTTGGCGATGCCGTACACGCCCATGGCGGGGGCGGCCCGATGGGCAGCCGTAGAAGAGATATTCACGATCTTTCCGCTTCGCTTTTCCCGCATGATGCGGGCCGCCGTTCGGGAAACGAGATAGGTCGCGTTCAAATTGGAATCGATGATTTTGTTCCAGAGGGAGGGCTCGCTGTCGACGACACTGGTGATCAGATTCATGCCGACATTGTTGACGAGAATGTCGAGTGTCCCGAAGGTGGCGAGAATTCTGTCGAACAGTGCCTGAACGTCATCGGGCTTGGCGACATGGGCCGGAACGGTGAGAAGACGATTTCCGGCATTCAGATCGGCTGCAGCCCGCTCGAGTCCATCGGCCTTTCTGCCGCAGATGATGACATTTGCCCCCTGATCCAGAAACGCCCGAGCGATGGCGAGTCCGATGCCCCGGCTGCCGCCGGTGACAAGAGCGACCTTGCTTTCAAGGCCGAAATGCAAATGATTCATGAGTCCTCCTTTGCGTTGTGTGTCAATCCGACAACAGATCGCTGAGAGAGCTGGCATCGAGGAGGCGCTCCGTCCAATCGTCCAGGCGATCTTTGGAAGCGTGATCGATGCGTTCATCCACCCAGGGGGGCAGGGCGCCGAATTTTCGCTGCAGGAGCCGTTTCAATGTCGATACTTTCTCGAGCCTTGCTCCTTCCCGAAGTCCCTGTTCCAGACCCTGTTGAATCCCTTGTTGAATGCCTTGTTGAACTCCTTGTTGAATTCCCTGCAGAACGCCGTCCTCATACCCTTTGTTTCGAATGTATTGCGCCAACATGGCCGTTTCCTCCCTGTCGCTGAGTTCGTGATATATTGCTTGCTGCTCCTCTTGAGTGACCTCAGCATAAACATCGATAAAATCGACGTACTTGTCGAAAAGTCGCCGATCTACCAGATCGAACAGCCCCTTGTAGGCTCGGCAAATGACTTCGATCCGCTCCTGTTTTGAATAATCCATTTTGGGAAGCAGAATACGTAGCAGCGGATTGGTTGTATCATAATGATCCGATGCCCGATAATCAATGATTCTAACGAGCTGAAATTCGAAGTGGACAAAGAGGCGATTTCCGAATCGGCTTTCGATGTGTCGGACGATATCCTTTCGCCAATGCTTCTTGGATGTGAACAGGACCGTTGGAATAACGACTGCCTTTGGGAATTGTTCCATCATGTCGGTTGTGTAACGAAGGAGCCGATAGATGGAAAACCCTTTGCGTTCTTCCTGAAATTCAACAATCCACAGCAGCAAGGAACCCTTTTCAAAAGTGAACAGTATCGGCATGTCCAGAACGAGTCCGCGATCGGCAAGCTTGTGTTTTCCGGGTTCCTGGCGAACGAACGAAATGCCTTGCAGTCGTCCATAGACGGTCATCGCCTCCGGCTGAAGCCATTGAAGCGCATGTTCCGGAAAATCCAGAAACAGGTTTTTGAAATGATGATCATGAGATATCATTTCGATTCGGCATCTCCTGAATTGCTCTGCGCTGGGAACAGAAAGGGCGGGACTTGTCGGTGGCTTTTTCTGAAAGAATTTTAAGGGAAGATCAAGTGAAAAGATGAGGGCTGCAGTCAAACGACAAAGGGTAACAATTTCGGTTCAGGCGATTCATGAAACGGTAACCTCTTTTCCCATGGCGCAATGCAGCGGTTGGCCTTTCAGAATGGCATCGAAGCAACGGTTACAGGAAATACAAGTTGCCGGGCGCAGGTCGCCGGATTGCCAACGGGTGATGAGATCGGGTTCTCGAATGAGGGGGCGGCTGATCGCGACCAATGCCGCTTCTCCATTGACGAGGACTTCTTCTGCAATCTCGGGGGTTCGAATGCCTCCCACCATGATGACCGGAACCGATACGGCAGCCTGGATCTCCCTAGCCCACTGCCGGAAATAGCCTTCGTCCTGTCGTGTACGGATGCCGCATCGAAATTCGGTTTCCGCATAGCGTTTTCCCCTCAGCCCCTGACTGACCTCGATAGCGTCAAAGCCCCATTGCGCGCACCGGATAGCCGCCTCCCTGCCTTCGGTAAACGTAAGCCCTCCGGAAAAGCCATCCGCAACCCCGAGCTTGACCAGAACGGGATAGTCCGGACCAACGCTTTTCCGGACGGCCCAATAGACTTTCTCAAGAAAGCGCAACCGGGAATCCAAGTCGCCGCCCCAGCGATCGGTCCGCAGATTGGCTGTAGGGGACAGAAACTGACTGAAGAGATAGGCATGGGCGGCATGCAACTGAACGGCATCACATCCGGCCTCACGGGTCCTTGCGGCCGCATCTGCGAACGCCCCGATCAGTTCCAGGATCTCTTCTTCCCGGATTTCTCGGTACTCGGCATCGCAGTATGGATCGTTCGAGACGACCGAAGGGGCGACGGCCATCGATCGTTTGGCCTTCTGATAAACCCACGATTCCCGGCCACCATGAAACAACTGGACGGCGATCCGGGAACCTGCATCGTGGACGGTTTGGACCAGGCGCCGCCATCCCGGCAAAGTGTCTTCTCCATCGATGCGGTTCTGAAATGCCGAAATTCTGCCCGATGGATGAACGCTGGCGATTCCCGTGACGATAAGACCGACGCCGCCTTCGGCCAGTTTCCGGTAGAGCGCGATCTGGGCCTCCGATATCCTACCGCTTCGCTCGGCCATGCCGTCATAGGTGGCCGATCGCACAAAGCGGTTCTTCAAGTGAAGCCGTCCGATTGTAGCGGGTGAAAGCGCGTATTTCATGATGGCGCCTGTCGATGTTCGCGGATTTTCCAGAGCAGCCATGTCACCAGGGCGTAGCAGATCCCGGAAACGATGCAGTTCAAGCCGTAGGAGCCGGTGCGATCCGCAATCCACCCCCAGAGATAGGGCCCTACGCCACCGATGACCCCATGCCCCAAGGTGATGGCGCCCATCAGAGTGCCGACGGAGGCCCGCCCGAAAAGGTCCCCCAAGTACGGGGTGTAGAGGGAAAACGGGGCACTGTAGACAAAACCTAACAGGGTGACAAAGACAAAAAAGGACACGTTTCCCTGGATGATGACATAGCCGATGAACCACATGAGGGCGGTCAGACCGTTGGTGAGCAACAATACCCGTCGCTTGCCGAAGCGATCTCCCAGGCGTCCGGCAAGAACCCGGATCGGAAGCGACGGCAGGGTGAGTGCGGCCATCACCCAGCCGGAATGCGAGACAAAGACACCCGCCTCCACAGCCCAGACGATGATGTGGCTGAGGATGCCTTGAAGCGGGATTCCCGTGATGGCATAGACGAAGAAGAAATACCAGAAGCGGCGGGTTCGGTAGGCTTGTGACGGAGACAGCTCCGCAGAAGAAACTTCCGGCGGTTCGGGGTTCGATGGGTATAGGGCGGATGACTCGGCCGCTTTCCTGGAAGGTTTATCCGATGGGGCATCTCCATCGGGTAGAAGTCCCATCGACTCGGGAGTGCTTCGCACCAGTCCCAAAGCGACGGCGAGAATCGCACCACCGATCGCCACCCCGCAGATCAGACACGCCGTCCGCCAGCCATAGACCGCACTCATGCGGCTGACGACGGGCGGCAACAAAGCCAGCCCGAGAACGGTTCCGGCCGTGACGATGCCCGTGGCAAGTCCTGCCTGCCGGATGAACCATTTGCGGACGATGGCCGTATTCGGAACGAAGTGGGTCATGGATACGGCAGCCGCCAGAACGATGCCGAAAATGAGGTGAAACTCCCCTATCCGTCGAACCTGGGACAGGCCGATCAGACCTGCCAGCATCAGGGCGCCGCCGGTGGCGATGATCCACCGGCCGCCGATGCGGTCGAGGAGTTTTCCGGTTGCGAAGGCGCATCCGGCATAGACCCAGAAATGGAGGGTGAAGGCCAGCCCGACGGTGTCCCTGGACCATCCGGGATCTTTTAAAATGAACGGAAAAAGGGAGGTGAGGATATAGCGGCCCATCGGTCCGAGCAGGGCCACACCGAAGAGGCCCGCTACAACCACCCACCCATAGAAGATACGCCGCTTCATCGGCCCTGAAACACTGGCTTGCGTTTTTCAAGGAAGGCCCGAAAACCTTCTTCCCGGTCCTGCGTTTGGCGGACGGCTGCAGCGCCCTCAGCCTCGACGTCGAGACCTCGATCAAGCCCCTCGTACATTCCTGCTGTCATGGCATCGAGCACCCAGCGAACCGCAATCGGAGGCCGATCGGCAAGTTCCCGTGCAAAGGACATCACATCTTCCATGAGCCGGTCCCGATCGCTCAGTTGATTCACCAAGCCGATGGCCAAAGCTCCCTCGGGAGACACCCGTTTGCTGAAGAGGATCATTTCCAGCGCCAGAGCCCGTCCGACGACCCGCGGCAGCCGCTGGGTTCCGCCCCATCCGGGGATGATGCCCAGGTTGAGTTCTGTAAGCCCCAATTGAACGTTCGGATCCCGAACGGCGATCCGGAAATGGCAGCACAGTGCCAATTCCAACCCACCGCCCAGGGCGTGTCCGTTGATTGCGGCAATGGTGGGAATGGACAGCCGGTCGATCCGGCGCCACAGGTTTCTCGCCTTCGGGCTGATAATCGGCGAGTTGGCCGCATCCGTTACGTCAAAACCCGCCGAAAAACATTTTGTGCCGGAACCTGTCAGCACCAGCACGCGGGTGGCCGTATCCCTTTCGACGGCGTCGATCGCTTCCTCAAAGGCATTCAAAGCCTCCAGATTCCACGTATTTGCCGGTGGGTGGTTGAAGGTCAGTACGGCGATCTTGCCGTCATATTCGTTGCTGCGTTCGATCAGGGAGGTCATCTGTGTTGCTCCGGTTCTCGGATGGGGTTGCTGAAATAAAAATTGAAACGCAAAGACGCAAAGGACGCAAAGAGATTGACGGAGTGAATGCGCCTGTTTTCTCTTGGTATCGCTTGGTATCTGCTGGAGATGGATACGTGTTGCGAGTTCATCCTCTCTCCCCTATAGCCCATTGCCCATTGCCCATTGCCCATAGCCTATAGCCTATAGCCTATAGCCCATAACCCCTTGCCCCTTGCCTATCCCCTGTTATCGCGCCACCATCAGCTCCGGCAACCACGTGGCCAGTTGCGGAAACATCATGACGAGGATCAGGCAGAGCGCCTGAAGTACCACAAAAGGCGTCACCGAGCGATAGATATCCATCATCTGAATCTGGGGAGGAACGATGGCCTTCATGATGAAGAGATTGAAGCCGAAGGGCGGGGTGATGTAAGCCATTTCCATGTTGACGACAAAGAGAATGCCGAACCACAGCGGATCGAAACCGAGTTTCGTGATGATGGGAACGAAGATCGGCGTCGTCAGCATCAGAATGCCGGCCGGATCGAGAAACATGCCGAGGATGAAATAGATGATCTGAATGGCGATCAGGATCATCCAGGGGGAGACATCCAGAGAGAGCACCGTCTGGTGAATGAGTCCCTGGATTTCGGAATAGGCCAGGAAATGGGTGAAGGCCGTTGCCCCGATGATCAGCCAGAAGATCATGGCGTTGGTCTTCATCGTACTCCAGAGAGAGTCCCGAAGCGTTTTCATGTTCAGCTTCCCGTAGGCCAGTGCGCATCCCATGGCGCCGAAGGCACCCACTGCCGCCGCTTCGGTGGGGGTACAGATGCCGAAATAAATGACCCCGAGGACGAGAACGATCAATCCGAGGGGGAGCAGGACTCCCTTCAGTACGATCAACTTTTCCGAAAGGGCGAAGGTTTCGGGGACTCCCGGGGCAAGCTTCGGGTTGTACCAGGCACGGATGAGGATATAGACGACAAAAAGGAAACACATCACCAATCCAGGAACGACACCGCCGATGAAGAGTTTGCCGACGGATACCTCTGCCGTTGCGCCATAAAGAACCATGATGATGGAGGGAGGGATCAGAATGCCCAATGCGCCTGCAGCAGAGATGCAGCCAACGGCCAGCTCCTTTTGGTATCCCCGTTTAAGCATCGAGGGAAGGGCGATCAAGCCCATGCTGACCGTAGCCACGGAGCTTACCCCCGCCATGGCCGCAAACAGCGCGCAGATCAGCACGGTTCCGACGGCAAGACCACCCCGCAATTTTCCCATCCATCGGTAGACGACTTCGTAGAGATCGTCGCCCATGCCGCTCGATTTGAGCATGTTCGCCATGAAAATGAAGAGAGGAATGGCCGAAAGCAGAAAACTCGACGATTCCCCGTAGGCATCGTTGAAGAGAAGCAGCAGCCCGTTGAGCCCCCAGGTGCATAAAATGCCGATGGTGGCAATGCCGCAGAGGGTGAAGGCGATCGGCACGCCTATACTGAGGAGCAGCACCAGAGCGGTCAGGACAATCAGCATCAGAAGCCAGGTATCCATGCGCTCAGGTCTCCTTTCCGGAGAGCGGATTTTTGGAACGCCACCGCTCGAATGCCTGCATGGCGCGGACAAGACTTTGCAGTCCAAGAAGTGCCGCCCCGATCGGAACCATGACCATCGATGGGAAGAGGGGAAGCTCGAGGATGCTTTGGGATCGTTTCATCTGAACGAGTGCTTCCCAACTCGCCTCTCCCCCCTTCCAGACCATGGCGGATACAAAACTGAGAACCACGAGGCAGGTGAGCATTTCGACGAGATCCCGCTTCTGCTGGCTGAAATTCCGGTAGAAGATGTCGACGTTCACATGCTCGTTGTCCGCCAGGCAATAGGCCCCGCCCAACATGACGATGGCGACCAGAAGGTACTGGCTGATTTCGTTCGACCAGCGGGTCGGCGCATTGAAAATATAGCGGCTGATGACCTCGTACAGAATGATCAGGGTCAGCGGCAGGATCAACCAGGCACATGTGCGGCCGATCCATCGATTGACGTTGTCGATCGCTTGCCAGAACCGTTTCATGGTCTCCTCGTGCAGGAGTCGGAATTCAGTGTTAATCGATCTTGATGCCCTGTTCTTTCAGGTAAGCCTTGAGAGATGCCACCAGTTTGGCGGATATTTCGCTCTTGGAGGCGATCTCATCCCAGAGCGGAAGAGTCTTTTTGCGAAGCTGATCGACGACTTCCGGGCTCAAGTCGATGATGGTGACGTTCTTTTCCTTGCAAATCCGGTAAGCCTCTTCGTCGTATGTGGGATTCAGTTCCACTGTGCGCAGAAAGGTTTCCCATCCGGCCTGATCGATGGCCTTGCGGTTCTTTTCGCTGAGGGATTCATAGAGCTTCTGGTTGATCAGGATTTCGACAATGCCGGGCGAGAAAAGGGCGGGACGGATGATATGATTGGCCACTTCGTAAAACTTGTAGTTTCCGAGGGTGTAAAAGGGATAATTGGTACCGTCCACCGTTCCCTGTTTCAGGGCCATGTACTGTTCGGCTCCCGCGATGGCGACCGGGGATGCGCCCAGTACGTCGATGATCTTCGCTTCCATGCCGACCGCCCGGATTTTCTTGCCCTTCAAGTCATCGACACTGTTCACTGGGAACTTCGTGATGAGCCCCATCGAGGCCACGCCAATGGGGGCGATATAATGAACACCGTGTTTCAGGGTGGCCTGCCTCATGAGATCGAGCCACCCGTGCTTCTCGTAAAGCTCCTGGGCGTGTTTCGGGTCCGACCAACCGAAAGGCAGCCATTCACAGTTGACCTCCGGAACGAAACCGGAAAAATACAGCATGCTTCCGGCGTATGCGTCGATCATGCCCTTGGCCATGGCATCGAAGGCTTCGTTGGTTTTCACGAGCTGATCCGGCCAGAAAATTTTGATGTTGACCTCACCTCCGGTAAGCTCCTTCACCCGATCGGCAAACCAGATCGTGTTCTGTCCTACGTACGCCTTTTCGGGATAGACGCACTGCAACCGGACCTTGGTTTCACCGAACGCCGCCGATCCCAGTCCCATGAAGAACCCTGCCATGACGACCCACAACCAGACGTTCCGCTTCATGATCTTCTCCTTTCCTGTTGAATGATTTTCGATGGATTGAACCGTCTCTTGCCTTTCTCTTCCCTCTTTTCTCCCCATCTTATCGGCTTGCTTTTCGCCATCCCAACTGATCCATGGCGATGATCGACTTGCAGATGTTCGCCGATCCTTCCACGATCACATAGGTCGGAATGTCCCGATAGAATCGGGCGATGGGGTATTCCGTGGAATATCCGTAGGCGCCGAGGATGCGCATGGCGTAATTGGCGCATTTCATGGCCACCTCTCCAGCGAAGTACTTGGCTTGGGCGACTTCGAGTCCGTTGTTCAAATGCCCCTGGTCTTTCTGCCAGGCTGCCTTGTAGACCAGAAGTCTTGCCGCCTCGATTTCGGATGCCATTTGTGCGATCAGGTCCTGGTTCATCTGAAATTCACCGATGGGTTTTCCGAATTGCTTGCGCTCGTTGCAATATCGGATGGCGATGTCGAGGCAGGCTTGCGCGCATCCGACGGCTCCGGCTGCAGCCGAAACCCGGGTGTTGTTGAGTGAACTGAAGACGATCTTCGCACCGTCTCCCGGATTTCCGAGAGTGTTTTCCTTGGGAACCCGCGTATTGTTAAAGAAGATTTCACCGGTGGGCGAAGAATGGGAACCCATCTTCTCCAGGTCGGTGGTCGTGATTCCATTGAAATTCTTGAGTTCCACGACCAAGGCCGACATGCCCTTGCTTCCCTTGGCCGGATCCGTATAGCAGTACAGAACGACCACATCGGCCTGGTTGGCGTTCGAAATCCAGGTTTTGGAGCCGTTGACGAGCCAGTGGTCTCCGTGATCTTCCGCCACGGTTTTCATCGACATCACGTCCGATCCGGCATCGGGTTCCGTGATCGCAAAGCCGCCGAGAAGCTCTCCCCGGCACAGTCTTGGAACGTATTTCCGGCGGATCGTCTCCGAGCCATAGGTGTAGATGGGATAGGCGCAGCCAAGTCCGAGGAGGTTCAACTGCACCCGAAGGCTGCTCGATACCCGGGCGATTTCTTCGGTGACAATGACGGCTGCCA
>CAZJXF010000005.1:0-51907 GCA_964549995.1 uncultured Desulfatirhabdium sp.
TCGTGCCATTTCGCCCATCAGCTGAATGAGAGGAAGCCGCAGGGCAGCAACATTTCGGGTTTTGATGGTCTCCGGTTTACAAAAATAATATCCCTGAAAATACTCGAACCCCAAATCGCGGGTTTGATGGTATTCCTCGATGGTTTCCACTTTTTCGGCCAACAATCGAATCGGATAGGATGCTACGCTTTCCTTCAGCCGGAGAATGCGGTCCAGCGGCGTGTGACGAATATCGATCTTGAGGATCCCGACGTAAGGAAAGAGGCGTTCGTATTCGGGTCCATCGACAAAATCGTCCAAAGCAAGCACATACCCTTTGGCATGGAATTCCTTCATGGCCTCCACCAGGGCTTCCGTTACCGGAACGGTTTCAAGAACCTCGACGATGACCTGTTCCGGGGGAAACAGCAGCGGTGTCCGATTGAGAAGGAGATTTTCCGGAAAATTGATGAAAAGCTTCTTACTCTGAAACATCTGTTCCAGATCGACGGTCAGGAAGCTTTGGGACAACACACTGCTGGTGGCGGCACAGCTGTCTGCATTTGGAAAGCAAGCCTGAACGCCATCTCGAAAAAGCAGTTCGTAGCCAAAAACCGATTGGTCTTTGCTGAAAATGGGCTGTCTGGCCATGTATGAGTACATCTTGCCCTCCTGAAGGATTATCGCACCTATGAATCGATAATCAAGTCGTCCGGAATTGTCAACCATAAAAACCATAGGGTTACATTCTTTCTGAACACATCCAACCATTAGGGGGACACCGTTACGAGTCCATCCTGTCTTGACGTTTTATCGAAATTACGAAATGATAGATGCGCATGCCAACGTCATCTCCCTTTTCCATCCATCATCCAACCACACACCCAAAGGATGGTCCCATGCACACGAATGTCTTCTTCAAGTCCTGGGGTACGTTCAACAAGGGAATGAATGCCAAGAGCATTCTGCTTTCTTTTGCAAACCACCTCGAATATTCTCTTTCCAAGGATCAGTATACCGCAACCCATCGTGACATGTACCATGCCTTGGCGCTTGCAGCGCGGGATCGGCTGGTCGAGCGATGGATCCATACGCAGCAAAACTATTACCTGAAGGATGTCAAACGGGTATATTACTTGTCTGCGGAATACCTGATGGGAAGGGTTCTCATCAACAATCTGGTGAATTTGGGCATTTACGAAGAAGCCCGAAAGGCAATGGAGGAAATCCATCTCGATCTGAACACCCTGGCGGAGCAGGAACCCGACATGGGACTTGGAAACGGCGGTCTGGGAAGGCTGGCCGCCTGTTTCCTCGATTCCTTAGCTACCCTCGAGGTCCCGGCCTATGGGTACGGTATCCGCTATGAATTCGGGATTTTCGATCAGGCGATCAAAAACCTGGAACAGGTCGAGCTCCCCGAAAACTGGCTCAAATTCGGAAATCCCTGGGAAATTCCCAGGCCCGAATACACGTTCAACGTTCATTATTACGGGCGTGTCAAACAGACGACGGACTCCGAAGGCCGGCTGAAATCGGAATGGATCGATACCAGCAATGTCATCGGAATGGCCTACGACATTCCCATCATCGGCTACGGGAACAACACCGTGAACACCCTGCGGCTGTGGTCGGCGCGGGCATCCAAGGAATTCGACCTGAACTATTTCCAGCATGGAGACTATCTCAAGGCGGTCGAGGAAAAAAATATTTCCGAAAACATTTCCAAGGTACTCTATCCGAACGACCAGGCTCTGGAAGGCAAGGAACTCCGGCTCAAACAGGAATATTTTTTCGTTTGCTGTTCGATCAAAGACATCATTCGTCGCTATCTCGTAAACCACGACAATTTCGATGCGTTCGCAGACAAGGTGGCCATTCACCTGAACGACACCCATCCGGCGCTTGCCGTCGTCGAACTGATGCGACTGTTCCTCGACAAATACCGCATGCCCTGGGAAGAAGCCTGGGAGATCACGACCCGCACTTGTGCGTTTACCAACCACACCCTCCTGTCGGAAGCCCTCGAAAAATGGCCGGTTCCCATGTTCGAACGGCTGCTGCCTCGTCATTTGCAGATTATCTACGAAATCAATCGTCGGTTTCTGCGGGATGTATCGATTCGCTTCATGCGAGATCACGACCGCCTACGGCGGATGTCCCTGATCGAGGAAGGCGATGTGAAAAAGATTCGGATGGCTCACCTGGCCATCGTGGGATCCCATTCGGTCAACGGCGTAGCCGCCCTTCACACGAAGTTGCTTCGGGAAATCGAGCTGCATGACTTCGATGAAATGTTCCCCAACCGTTTCAACAACAAGACCAACGGCATCACCCCGAGGCGATGGCTGCTGTGCGCCAATCCGGATCTTGCAAAACTGATCGGTCAGCATATCGGTGACAAATGGATTCGAGACCTGGATCAATTGCGCCAATTGGAACCGTTGACGGAAGATGCGGCATTTCGGAAAGATTGGCGGCAAATCAAGTTCCAGAACAAGCAGCGGCTTTCGGATGTCATCCGCAGACTCACCGGCACCAGTGTCGATCCATCGAGCATCTTCGACGTTCAGGTAAAGCGCATCCATGAATACAAGCGACAGACCCTGAACATTCTCAATGTCATCTACCGATGGCTATGCCTGAAGGAAAATCCTCGGATGGAGGTTCCCCCGAAAACCTACATCTTCGGTGGGAAGGCGGCACCGGGATATTATTACGCCAAGATGATCATCAAGCTGATCTGCCATGCAGCGGAAATGATCAACCGGGATACGTCGACGATGGACCGTCTAAAGATCGTTTTTTTGCCCAATTATCGGGTGTCCTTGGCCGAACGGATTTTCCCGGCCGCCGATGTTTCCGAGCAGATTTCGACCGCAGGATACGAGGCATCGGGAACATCCAACATGAAATTCGCCCTGAACGGAGCACTGACTATCGGTACGCTCGATGGTGCGAACATCGAAATCATGGAGGAAGTCGGAAAGGAGAACATCGTCATTTTCGGCATGACGGCCGATGAAGTGCGGGAGCGCTCATCCCATTACGAGCCCTGGGAGATCATCAAGCAGGACCCGGTGCTTCAGCAGGTCATCGATCTGATCCGGGAGGGGTTCTTCAGTCCGGAGGAGCCGGACCTCTTCCACCCGCTGATGGATCGGATTCAATACGCCGATCCCTTCATGGTGTTTGCGGATTTTTCGGCCTACGGCGAGGCACAGCAAACGATCGACGAATGGTATGGCAACCCGGACACATGGGTTCAAAAATCGATCATCAACGTCGCCCGGATTGGAAAATTTTCGTCCGATCGTACCATCCGTGAATACAACGAGGAGATTTGGAAAGCCGAAGCCCTGCATATCACGAGGGAAGAAGGCTGACGGCTTCGCAAAAAGGCCGGATTCTGTGTCGTGCTGCATCCTTCGTCGTTGCGGCGTACGTCTCAGTACGCCTCACTCCTCAGGATGTGCACTCCTTGCCTGCGGCCATTTTGCGAAGCCGTCCATATGTTTGACTTTTTGCGTGGCTATCAAGCCTGATGGTCTCGCAAAAAGTCAGTAGGTCTTCAGCGAGCCGAATGGGAGGATTGCTTGACCTCGGAGATGAAAAATCGGCCGTTATTCCAGAACCGTGCAGCGTTTCAGAATTTTGGTTTATGCTTGACCTTGAAAGGGCGACCCGACGGGTCGCCCCTACTGGCTATTTTCGCACTTACGCACTACGCATCCCGTGTTTCACGATCTCCATTCGCCTTCGGCTCGCCTTCATACCCACATGTCAGACACACCAGCCGGGTGCCCTTGGCCTTGGTGGTCTTTTCCACCAGAAACGGAGCGTCGCAGCTGGGGCACGGCGTTGGAACGGGCCTGTCCCAGATGGCATAGGTACATTCCGGATACCGGGTACACCCGTAAAACGTTTTTCCCCGCTTCGATGTTCGCTGCACCAGATGTCCGTCACATCCGGCCTGCGGGCAGGACACACCGGTGTCCCTGCCGCTTCCATTCTGCTGCTGCAATGAAATGGTATGGTTGCATTTCGGGTAGGCGCTACACGCCAGGAAGGGCCCGAATTTGCCGTTTCGTTGGACCATTGGAGCGCCGCATCGCTCACACACCCGATCGGTCGGCTCCGGCGAAGGCCGATCGACGATTCGGATCAGGCCTTTTTCATCTCGAGTGTAATCGCTGGTAAAGCGACATTCGGGGTATCCGCTGCAGGCCAGAAAATGGCCGTTCTTCCCCATCTTGATATGCAACTTGCGGCTCTTGCACAGGGGGCAATCGATGTCTGTCGGAACCCCCTGCCCTTTTACGCTGGTCATCTGTTGTTCGGCCTGTTGCAAACTCTGGTGGAGACGCTCGTAGAAACGCTCGAGGATCGTCTGCGCCTCCATCTCGGCAGCCTCGATCCGATCGAGATCGGATTCCATTCGAGCCGTGAATTCCACATCGAAGACATCCGGGAAACTCGCAACGATCAGATCGTTCACCAAAAACCCCAACTCGCTCGGTATGAAATAGCCCTTCACGAGTTCGACATATCCCTTGTCCCGGATCGTCGACAGAATGGCCGCATAGGTGCTCGGCCTTCCGATTCCATTTTCCTCCAGAGCCTTGACGAGGGAAGCCTCCGAATACCGGGGCGGCGGCTGGGTGAAGTGTTGTGCCGGATCGAGCTTCTCCAGGGTAAGCACTTCTCCCTGTTTCAAATCGGGAAGTTTCTCCAGCCCTGAGGCTTCGGCGTCTTCCTTTTCGTCTTCAACGGACTGATACAGCACCATGAATCCGGGAAACCGAACGCTCGAGCCACTGGCGCTCAAGCCATATTCCGCAGCCGCAATACTCAGCGTGAGGGTATCGATCAGGGCATCGGCCATCTGGGAAGCCACGAAGCGCTTCCAGATGAGGGTGTAGAGGGCCAACTGATCGGGGCTCAGATAGGGTTTGACCTTCTCCGGCGTGTTCCAGATGGCGGTCGGTCGGATGGCTTCGTGGGCATCCTGAACCTTGTTCCGGTTGGCATAGTAGCGGGGCTTTCCGGTCGTAAAGTCCTTTCCATACGTCTGATGAATGAAACCGATGGCTTCTTCGGCCGCTTCCGCTGCAATCCGTGTGGAGTCCGTCCGCATGTAGGTGATCAGCCCGACGGGCTGCCCTCCCTCCAGTTCCACCCCTTCGTAGAGCTGTTGGGCGATCTGCATCGTCTTTTTGGCCGAAAAATGCAGCTTGCGGATGGCCTCCTGTTGGAGCTTGCTCGTGATGTAAGGCGGCTGGGGCCTTCGTTTGGTCGTTTTCCGAGCGATATCCTCCAGAACGAAGGAAGACGCCTTCAGGGCCTCGACGATGGCAAGCGCTGTCGCCTCGTCGGGAATGGCCAGCTTCTTTCCGTTTTTCTTCAGCAACTTGGCCTGGAAAGAAGGGGGTAGCGATCCATGCAGCAGGGCCGTTATCGTCCAGTATTCTTTCGGAACGAAAGCCTGAATTTCCCGCTCTCGTTCACAGATCATCCGCACCGCAACGGATTGGACCCTTCCTGCGCTGAGGCCCCCCCGCACCTTCTTCCAGAGCAGCGGAGAAATCTGATACCCGACCAGCCGATCCAGAATCCGCCTGGCCTGCTGGGCTTCGAATTTGTTGCGGTCGAGTTCCAGCGGTCTTTGGATCGCCTCGAGAATGGCCTTTTTCGTCAGTTCATGAAAGAGAACCCGATGAAAGGTACGTCCCGTTTTTTTCAGAATCTGGGCGGTATGCCAGGCGATGGCCTCTCCCTCCCGGTCCGGGTCCGGGGCGAGATAGATGTCGGTCGTGTCTTCGGCTGCCTTCTTGAGCGCGGAGATAACGTTCTTTTTCCCGGGAATGGTGATATAGGTTGGTTTGAACCCGTTTTCGATGTCGACCCCCATCTCCTTTTCGGGCAGATCCCGAATGTGGCCGACGGTTGCCATGACCTGGTAGTCCTTGCCGAGGTAGTTCTGGATGGTTTTGACTTTGGTGGGCGATTCGACGATGAGAAGCGGACGTTTCACGAGAGCGTTCCTTGTTCACTGCGACAGAGTGCGTATTGATTGCCGGGGATCTTGCGACAGACCCCTTTGAGCTCGAGCCGCATCAGCACTGCGGCAAGTTTTCCGGCGGAAAGTTTCGTCCTTCGGACAATCTCGTCCATGACCATCGGATACACCGACAGATGGGCTGCAACCGTGGTCTCTTCCGGGTCCAGATCGGCGGGCGGATCGTCGAAAAGCCGTCCGGAGCCGGAACCGGTGACAGCGGTGACATCGAGCCTAAGCTCCTCGAGAATGTCTCCGACATGTTCGACAAGCTTCGCTCCGGATTTGATGAGGGTATGGGTGCCGGTGCTCTTGAAAGAATGGATGTTTCCCGGTACGGCGAAAACTTCCCGGTTCTGCTCGAGGGCGAGCCGCGCGGTGATGAGCGATCCGCTGTGTTTCGAAGCTTCGACAACGAGGGTTCCCAAACACAGACCGCTGATGATGCGGTTTCGCATGGGAAAGTGAAAGGCATCCGGCTCCGCATCGAGGCAGAACTCCGAAAACACGCACCCCTCCTGCTCGACGATGCGATCGAAAAGCCGCTGGTTTTCGGCAGGATAGATCCGCTCGAGCCCGCTTCCCAGAACGGCAGCCGTACGGCCTCCGCCCATCAATGCGCCCTCATGGGCCGCCGTATCGATGCCACGGGCAAGCCCGCTGACAATGACCACCCCGCAGCGGACCAGATCGGCAGCGATGCGTCGGGTAGTCGTCAGCCCATAGAAGGTGGCGTTGCGGGAGCCGACAACTGCCACTGCAGGAGCAAGGTTCTTCGAGTTCCCCTTGCAGTACAGAAGCAGCGGGGGATCCGGAATTTCCCGAAGAAGTGATGGATAATCGGGATCGGATAGCGGGATGATGCGGACGCCAAGCTCCCGGGTGCGATCGATTTCCCGACGCATGTCATCGGTGACGCGAACACTTCGAAGGGCTTCCAGCAGCTTCGATGAAATCCCATCGATGGCCAGCAATTCCCGATCGGTTGCAGCAAAAATGCCTTCCGGCGATCCGAAGCGTTCGAGGAGTCGTTTCGCCAGAAGGCATCCGATGCCGGGGACTTCCTTCAACAACATCCAGGGAATGAGCCGATCCATGCGACAAGGATTTATGGTCTGTTGATTGAGCCCTACTTGCGTTTACCGATGCCTTGGAAGGCCATCAGGATGGGGCTAGCGATATAAATGGAAGAATACGTTCCGATCACAATGCCGACCAGCATGGCGAAGGCAAAATCGTGGATAATGCTACCCCCCAACACGAAAAGGGCCAGGACAGCCACGAGGGTTGTACCGGCCGTCAGAATCGTGCGGCTCAGAGTGTTGTTCACGCTTTGATTGATGAGGGCATCGAAGGGAAGTTTCCGGAATTTTTTGGCATTTTCCCGAATCCGGTCAAACACGATGATCGTATCGTTCAGAGAATATCCGATGATGGTCAGGAGGGCCGCAATGATCGGCAGCGAAAATTCCTTTCCCGTTAGGGCAAAACAGCCGATCGTAATCGTGACGTCATGAATCAAGGCCACAATGGCTCCCATGGCATACCGCAGATCGAAGTACCAGAACAGCACAAGGGTAACGATCAGAGCCACGGGTACCACATAGGCCATACCGACACCGAGAAGCTCCAATCCGTAGACGGCCCCCATCAGGACAGCAGCGATGATGGCCGACTGAAACCACTTGAATTCGAACCTTCCAGAAATGTAGACGGCAATGAAGAGAAGAGAATAGAAAATGGCAAACAGGGCCTTCTCCCGAAGATCCTTGCCGACTTGGGGGCCGACCATTTCGATTCGTCGGATTTCGGCATCCTGTCCTGTGGAATCCTTCAGCGCCTTTTCCACCTGATTCGAAAACTGTTCATTCGTTTGAACCGGTTTTTCGGTTCGAACCAGATATTCCGAATGACCGGCATCCGTTATCGTTTGAATTTGTGGTTTGGAGATGCCGATCCCCTCGAAACCTTTCTCAATGGCGCTGACGGTTACCGCTCCTGAAAAACGGACTTGAATCAGTGTCCCTCCCGCAAAATCAACGCCGTATTTCACCCCTCCTTGAAACAAAAGGGCTAACAAGGTAATCACAATCAGTACACCGGAAAATCCATAGGCATAGTTGCGCTTGCCGATGAAATCGATGTTCGTGTTGGGTTTGATGAATTCCATGGAATAATCGTTTCCTATTGGTTGATGACAACAGATTGAACGGTATTTACGGCGACTTGCTGAAAGGGCCCGATGCTGTGCAGCGCTTCAACTCTCATCCGCCAGATAGGCCCCATCAGATGCTCAACGTTTTGACCTTGGCGGAAGCCGTCAGATAGTCGAAGATGAGTCGGGTCATCACGAGCGCCGAAAAAACACTCGACACGATTCCGAGACTCAGTGTAACGGCAAAGCCCTTGACCGGCCCCGTGCCGAACTGAAACAAGACCACTGCCGCTATCAAGGTGGTGATGTTGGAGTCGAGGATGGTCCATGTCGACATCCGAAACCCGGCGTCGATGGCCGATCTTGGAGATTTCCCGGTTCGCAGTTCTTCCCGGATCCGTTCGAAGATGAGCACGTTGGCGTCGACCGCCATGCCGATGGTCAACACGATACCGGCAATGCCTGGCAGGGTCAGGGTCGCCCCGAAGCCGGCAAGACCGGCAACGATCATCAGGATGTTGAAGATCAGCGCAAGATCGGCGATCAAACCCGCTACTTTATAATAGACAGCCATAAAGAGAACCACGAGCAGACCACCGACAACTCCAGCAAAGACACCTTGCCGAATCGAGTCGCTGCCGAGGGATGGACCTACGGTTCGCTCTTCGAGAATGGTCACGGGTGCGGGCAAAGCTCCGGCACGCAGCACGATCGCCAGGTCTCGTGCTTCTTCCGTCGTGAATCGGCCGGTGATGCGGGCTTCCCCACCGGCGATCCGCTCCTGAATCACGGGGGCGGAATAGACTTTGCCATCCAGTACGATGGCGAGTCTTCGTTTGACGTTTTCTTCGGAAATCTTCTCGAAGAGCTGGGCACCTTTTTTGTCGAACTTGATGGCGACATAGGGTTCGTTGTACTGGGA
This sequence comes from uncultured Desulfatirhabdium sp., assembly GCA_964549995.1. Lineage (GTDB taxonomy): Bacteria > Desulfobacterota > Desulfobacteria > Desulfobacterales > Desulfatirhabdiaceae > Desulfatirhabdium. Next base: position 9,115 of record CAZJXF010000005.1, read on the forward strand.
ATCGATCTGTACCCGGGCATCCGTCAGGTAATTTCCCGTCAGAAGGGCGCGTTTTTGGACGAGGAAGGGGGTCTTGCTGACCCGGCGGGTTTCCTTGTCTTCCCGGACTTCGTAGAGAAGCTCCATCCCGGCCGGAACGTTGCCTTTGACGGCGGCATCGACATCGTGGGATTCATCGACGAGCTTGAATTCGAGAAGGGCCGTCTTGCCGATCAAGTCCTTCGCCCGCTGCGTATCCTTGACGCCCGGCAGCTGAACCAGAATACGGTTTTCTCCTTGAATTCGAATATCGGGCTCCGACACACCGAACTGGTCGATTCGGTTCCGGATGGTTTCCAATGCTTGTTGAACGGCCATTTGTCGAATGTGTTCGGCTTCCTTGTCCGGGATGTCGAGCGTCATGGAGAGAACATCCCCATCGGTGCTTCGGGAAGCGATACGCAGATCTTTGAATCCGTCGGTTATGATCTTTTCGAACTTGTCGATGGCATCCTTACCAGTGATGGAAACAACGATCTTCTTCCCATCGACGAGATCGATCCGGTCGTATTTGATCGACGCCTTTCGGGCACGATCCCGTAATTCGAAGGCTTGTCGTTCAAGCACCCCCTCGACTGCCTTCTGGCTTTGCACTTCCAGGATCAAGTGAATACCACCCTGAAGGTCGAGTCCCAAATTGATTTTCTTGTATGGCCAGAGATTGGGCTTCCATGTTGGAAGCGTGTAGATGACGGATGCCACCAGAACGATCACGACAGCCGCCAGTTTTCCCCAATGTTGTTTCACGAACGTTCCCTTTCCGTAAATGACGTCATACCTACGAAAGTCGGCAGTGGGCAGTATGATGGGCGATTCCTACGAAAGTCGTATATCAGGAGTCAGAAGTCAGAAGAAAGCGGATGGCCCCCATTTTTTGTAGCTTGCTCCTGCGACTTTCGTTAACCGGGGTGAAACCCGGGTTGCATGGCCGATTCCTACGAAGATCGGAAATCAGACATCCAAAAGCAGGAATCACTGGTCAACCAATCACCGAAGAGCTTCAATGCTACCGAAAGTCGCCTCTTTCGAATGCCCTGCTTCCATATGCCTGCCTATCTACTCGATGTTTAGGATGGTTTTTCTTCCGATTCTTTCGGCTTGTCGGGCTCACTGGCCTTCTTGTTGGATGAAGCAGAGCTTGCTCCGACCAGTCCGGCGACACTCGATCGATTGACCTTGATCCGAACCTTGTCGGCAATTTCCAGCGTGATCGTTGCATCGTCCAGAGCGGTAATCTGACCGTGAATGCCCCCACTGGTCACGATCCGATCCCCACGCTTCAGATTGGCGATCATTTCCCGCATTTCCTTTGCCTTCTTCTGCTGAGGACGGATCAGCAAAAAGTAGAAAATGACGAACATGAGGATCAGCGGAATGAAAGACGCCAACCCACCGGCAGCGCCCTGGGCCGGCGCTCCTCCCTGTCCCATTGCATACGCTACGGATACCACGTGTTGTTTCCTCCTTCATTGGTCGTTGGATTTCGTGATGGGCAACTACATGACGACTTCGCAAAAAGGCCGGATGCTGTGTCGTGCTGCATCCCTCGTCGTTGCGGCGTACGTCTAAGTACGCCTCAGTCCTCAGGATTTGCACTCCTTGCCTGCGGCCTTTTTTCGAAGCCGTTCATATGATGGACTTTTTGGGAGAAGATCATCAACGACATGATGGACCCGCAAAAAGTCAGTAGATCTGCAGCGAGCTGCATAGTGGCGGATACGCCGTTTTCGCTGCAACGGAAAACCTGAGCCGCCGGATCTGGTAGCGGCGAACCGGCGGGTCGCCTCTACAGGCTTTTGCAAATGCGCACTTTCGCACGACGCATCCCGCACTTTCATGATACGGAAGAGGCTACGGACGCATGGCGTCCCCCATTGCCATCCGCCCCCTCGTCCGCCGAGCGCTTTTCACAAACAATGCGACTTTCCCCCGGAACCAGTGCAGGATCGGGCTCGATGGTGATCATAAACCCTCTTTCGGTTTCAAGAGCAAGAAGGTTGCGCCGCTTCTGGTTCAGCAGGAACGTGGCCACCTCGGGTGGCACGAAGGCCTTCACCCCGGTAATGTCTTCTTTCAGGGTTTCCAAACTGAGGGAACGCAGAAATGCAATGGCAAGGGTTTCGGGAGAGGGAATCCGCCCCTTTCCTTTACAACAGCGACAGGGAATGAAGCTGCTGAATTCAATCGATGGCCGGATCCGTTGCCGCGACATTTCAAGCAATCCGAATTTCGAAATCTTTCCAATCTTGGTCTTGGCCTTGTCGTCTTTCAGGAAAGTTTTCAAAGCCTTTTCGACTTCGAGCTTGTGTTTTTGCTCCCGCATGTCGATGAAATCGAGGACGATGAGCCCGCCCAAATCCCTCAGCCGCAATTGCCGTGCGATTTCTTCCGCAGCCTCGATGTTGGTGGTGAGCGCCGTCTGCTCGATCGAGCTTTTCTGGGTAGCCTTTCCCGAATTGACATCGATGGCCACCAATGCCTCGGTCTGATCGATGACGATGCTTCCGCCGGACTTCAAAGGTACTTTGGGTTCGTAGATCGATGCAATCTGGTTTTCGAGGTCGAACTTGGTGAAGATGGGCTTGGTCCCCTTGTATAGCTTGACGAGTTTGGATGATTTGGGGGAAACCAGCTCGACGAAATCCCGAACCTCCTGATAAACGGTCGGATCGTCGATCAGGATTTCGGTCACTTCGGGTGTAAAATAGTCCCGAATCGATCGCAGGGCGATGTTCTGTTCTTTGTAGAGCAGGGAAGGCGTCGGAACACGCATCACGTTGTCCTTGATCGTCTTCCACAACTTCATGAGGTAGTTCATGTCCTTGACGATTTCGGTCTTGGATGCCCCTTCACCTGCCGTCCGGATGATCATGCCATAGCCTTCCGGTAAGGAAATGCCGTTCATGATCTCTTTGAGCCGCTTTCGCTCTTCTTCATCTTCGATTTTCCGGGAAATGCCCTTGCTTTCGCTGCCCGGCATCAGAACGACATGCCTGCCGGGCAACGAAATGAAGGTGGTCAGCATCGCCCCCTTGCTCATATAGGGGTCTTTGATGACCTGAACCATCAGCTCCTGTCCCTTCTTGACGAGGCGTTGAATAGAAAAATCCCCGTTCGGGTTGTCTTGATAATAGTCGTTGTGGATTTCACTTTTTTGCAGAAAGCCGTGTCGCTTGGCGCCGTATTCGACAAACACGGCCTGAAGGCTGGGTTCGATGCGGGTGATCACCCCTTTGTAGATATTGCCCTGGGTGATTTCCCGGGACGCACCTTCGATGTGAAATTCGGCGAGTTTGTTGTCCTTGACCTTCGCAATCCGACATTCAGCCGGATCGACGGCGTTGATTAAAATTTTACAGCTCATAATCTCCTATGTGGGGCACGCCCCCGATCTTCGTTCAATGGAATGGTATTCACCATGTGGTCGGTTTCGCAATCAGATATCCCGAATGCGTTTTCTGAGAATCTGCCGTTGCAGCTCAAAGATAATTTCGGTCAGTTTCCGTTCGTTTTCCTTGTCCATTTCCAGAAATTCACATGCCAGGCAAAAGATTGGAGGCGCCTGCTTCTCTTCCGTACGGACTACCCTCGCCTTAAGAATGTTAAATTGTCGGGTTAGCGGTCCGTTTCGAAACACCAACTTTACATTCTCGATAGTATCACCGATGGCTATATTGAGCCGACTGCTACCGTTCTTTTCCTGCTGCACTAGCGCCCCCAACGATCCGCCGAGGCTCAAGTTGACGACGGACAAGGTGTGTTTCCGGTCCTGATGTGAAAAATACAGGAATGTATTCGGAGGCACTTCGATGCGAAAGTTTCGCCGATGCTGTCTTCTTTCGATGGTTTCTGGAAAACGAAGCCATATTTCTTCGTCTTCCATCCAATCTCCCAGAGTGGTAAAGCTGTAAGGAACGCCTTGGGGACTGGTGAACTCGAACAAAAAGGGCAATCCGGAATAATCGATCAGGATATCCTGGAGTTCGATCGGGTTTTCGATAAGAAAATACCATTCTCCTTTTCTGGCCCGGATGGCATGAATCAGTGCCAACTGTTCGTAATCTTTTCCGATCAGCTTGATACGCACTAAGGTACGGCGCTGGATCAATTCGTTCAACACCGTACTGATGGCATCCCCTCGGATGATGTCGCCATTAACCATTTCCCATCCTCGATGTTCAGGATCCACTTTCCCACATGGGATCCGCTGCCATCGGACTCCCTGAAATCGCCATCGTCGATTCTCCGTTTTCTCCTTCTTCCGGGTCTACGCATCAGCGGATGGTATCGAGCCCCAAGCGCTCGATCTTCCGGTAAATGGTGGTGAGATTGACCCCCAATATTTCGGCCGCCTTTTTTCGATTGCCACCGGTTTTTTGGAGCACTCGGATCAAATACCGTTTTTCCAGCTCATCCAGCGTCGGCCAGTCCCCATCTTCCACAACCGCTTGGGAGAAGCGTTGCGGCAAATCATGCACGCTTTCGGGGTGAAGCACCGTATCGTGTTCGAGCAGGACGGCGCCGGCGATCATGTTTTCCAATTCCCGAATGTTTCCAGGAAAAGAATAATTGAGTAAATTGCGACCCAGTTCTTCCGATATTTCCGTTACGGGGGGCGTCTTGCCGGTGCCGTACATGCGTACGAAATGCCGGGCCAACGGTAGAATATCCTTGCGTCTTTCCCGCAACGGCGGAATCTTGATCGTGTACATGCTCAGTCGATAGAACAGATCGGCTCGAAATCGTCCTGCCTTGACCTCGTTCAGGATATCCCGATTGGTTGCTGCGATGATCCGAACGTCGATCTTGCGACTGGTGGCACTGCCGATCCGATAGAATTCCTTTTCTTGAAGGACACGGAGCAGCTTCGCCTGAAGACCGGCATCCAGCTCCGTAATCTCGTCGAGAAAAAGGGTACCTCCATCGGCGACTTCGAAAAACCCCTTCCGCTCATCGACGGCATGGGTGTAGGCCCCTTTGGTATGACCGAAAAAGGCGTCTTCGAACAGCGTCTTGTTGAAAGCCGCCATATTCACGGCAACGAACGGCTTGTCCCGACGTCTGCTCAATTGATGCAGGATACGGGCAAGCATTTCCTTGCCGGTTCCGGACTCGCCGGCAATGATGACGCTGTAATCCGTCGGTGCGACGGCCTCCACTTGTCGGAAAATCAATGCCATCGATTCATCCTCCGCCACCATCCCCTGAAAAGCCTCCGGATGTTCGACTGCAGCAAAGGACTGTTTCGTTTCGTACCGGGTGATGGTTTTTCGGAGTTCGTACCGCTCGAGAGCCCTTCGTACGACAATGACCAGATCTTCGGCACTGACCGGCTTGACCAGATAGTCGTAGGCCCCCAATTTGATTGCCTGGATTGCCGTCGCCACTTCATCGGTTGCGGTCACGATGATACAAACGATTTCCGGATAGTCTTTCTTGACCGCTTCGAGGACACTCATCCCCGACATCCTGGGCATCACGAGATCGAGCAGCAGGACTTGGAAGCGATTTTTTCGAAGCAATGGCATGACCCGACGACTGTCCGACACCACAGCAGGCTCTGGAAGACCGGCACTCAGCAGCGTGGTACGAATACTGAGGAGCAATCCCTTATCGTCATCTACAACCAGAATCGGCGCATCTTCCGGAAGGATTTCCATGGCAAATGCTCGGTACCATATTGAATACAGCGATCGAAGATACCTATTCTGAAAGAATGTTGTCAACCTTTTTCAGAAATTCCTGGATATCGAAGGGTTTGAACAGTACATCGGTTTGTTGCATTCTACGGATTTCATCAAGGCTTGCATGACTGCTGTGCCCGGTGACCACCAGAATGCGCACAGCCTTGAATTCCGGATCGTTTCGAATGATCCGGCAGACCTCGAGACCGTTCATCCCCGGCATGAACAAATCGAGGACCAGCAGGTCCGGATGAAACGACCCGAGCCGAATGCAGGCCTCGATACCACTGGCTGCCTCTTCGACGGTACAGGAACGATTGGATGTCAACACATCGCATAACAGATCCCGAATCAGCGGATCGTCATCGACGACCAGGATACGACGAATCGGCTTTCGTTCACCAACCGGAAAGAGAATCTGAAACGTCGTTCCAGCGGATGGCTGACTTCGGAATCGCACGGTACCGCCGTGGGCCCGCACGATGTTGTGGGAAACCGACAACCCGAGACCGGTTCCCCCCTTGTCCTGCTTGTTTGTGACGAAGGGGTCAAAGATCCTGGGAGCGATGGATGGGTCGATCCCCTTTCCGTTGTCCGTCACCGTCAGCACCATGTATCCATCGGATCGTACATCCGTTCGGATATCGATTTGTCCATGGGAATGGTCGATCGCCTGAACGGCATTGATGATCAAATTGAGAACGACCTGTTCGATGCTGTGAAGGCTCCCGACCAATGGCGGAAGCTCATCGGCCAACTCGACTCTGGAGGCGATCCGTTTTCCCCGAATCGTCGCTTGGGCAAGACGAAGGGCATTTTCAACGGCTTCATTCAGGTTGAACGGTTTTCTTTCGGATGGGTCACCGAATCGGGAATAACTTTTTAATCCCGATACGATCTTCGCGATTCGTTCGACCGCGAGTTTCATATCGGATAGCAGTGCCGGCATGTTGTCCTGGAGGAAGGTGACGGGCAGACCGGCGTATCGGGATTCCTTGTCTGGAAGAACCTGTCCGGTAAGCACCGGAAGAATATCCTGCCAGAGCTTTTCGAACAGGGGGATGTTGTACTGCAGGAGGTTGAGGGGGTTGTTGATCTCGTGCGCAACCCCCGCAACGAGCGTTCCGAGGGTTTCCATCTTTTGTGCATGCACCAACTGATCGATGAGCTTTTTCCGTTCCCGTAGATCCCGAATCGTCTGAAACACTCCCAGGAAATCACCGGAACCGTTGCGGATAGGGGCGGCATACAGTTCGACATCCCGGATATCGTTGTCGCACTGAAGCTGGGTTGTGGCCTGCCATGCACCGGGAACGTTTTTCACGGGTCGCGCGTTTTCGAAATGAGCCTGAATGGCTTTGCTGTCGTTCCGAAAGACATAGCGTAGGTAATCCAGCCAGGAGGCATGAGCGCCGAATCGTTCTCTTTCCGAGATGGATCGATGCAGAACATGCTCGGCACCGACCCCGAACATGCGCTCGCAGGCCCCATTCCAGTAACGAAAGATCGCCGTTGCATCCACGATCATCATTGGAACGGGAACGGCCTCCATAGCCCAGCACAACAAGACTTCTTTCTGTAGACCCAAGTGGGATGAATCGGCAGGCATCGGACTCTCCGAATCAATGTTCTGATCACAAATCAATCGGTTGCCCATCATAATGGATTCATGGCCCTTGATTCAAATCGATTTTTCGTTCAAGATTCATCGTAAAATGTCGATATAGGATGTATATCGCATTTCCATGAACCCGTATCGGGGACATGAGAAGGGCGGTCGGCTATAGCCCATCGTGACGTAGGGACGAACCCTGTCATGGATGACGGTCTGTTTCGGAGTCCGTCATGGATATTCCATCATTTTCTTCTTTAAAGGATTTTCGTATGAATCATCGATCCCTTGCCTTCAAACTCATTCTCGGCGGAATTCTCATCATGGCTGTCCCTCTGGCCATCGTCGGAACCTGGTCCACCGTTCGATCGACCTGGACAGTTCAGGAAATCACCTCCAATTCCCTTCTCAATGTGGCCAAAAGCCTTGCCGGAACGGTCGATGTCCTCTTTACCGAAGAATTGAAATTGGCCGAGGAACTGAGTGTCGGCAACACCACCATCGCAACTGCAACGAAGGTTGCCGAAGTCGGCGTGGAGAATGCTAAGGCAGAAATCGACAATCTCGACACCAAGCTGACCAACGCCATGAAGCAGATCGGTAAGGGATATGAAGGGATTTTTGTTTCCGATGCGAACGGTAAAGTCTTCTCCGACGGTGTCCAGGGAGGATACAAGGGAATCACCCTTCAGGATCGGGAGTACTTCAAGAAATCGGTACAGACCGGCAAGCCGGTTATCGCAAACGCCGTCAAATCCAAAAAGAGCGGTAAACCCGTCGTTCCTATCGTTGCTCCGATTCTTTCACCGAAAGGCAAGCTCGTCGGCATGCTCGGGCTGATCGTTAAAACGGAGTTTCTTGCCGAGCAGGTTCTTTCCGTCAAAATCGGCAAGACCGGGTATGCCGTACTGGTGGATAACACCGGTGCCATGGTCGTCCATCCGGATGAAAAGCAGGTTCTGGAGATGAATATCCTGAAAATTCCGGAAATGAAAGATGCCGCAGAAAAGATGCTCGGCGGGAAAAGCGGCTTGGGCGAATATACCTTCAAGGGGGCCCTGAAGCTGACCGGATACGCACCGGTGCCCTCCTGCGGATTTGCCGTTGCCGCCACCGTAACGGTCGATGAATTCCTGGCGGACGTCCATTCTCTTCGCAAGGCCATCGTCATCACCTCTCTAATCTGTATTCTGATAGCCGCAGCCGGCGTCTTCTGGTTTTCCCGTTCCCTCACCAAACCGATCTATCGGATCATCTCCTCACTCGATGACGGAGCCGAGCAGGTTCGTTCGGCAGCCTCCCAGGTTTCCGAAGCCAGCCAAACATTGGCCGAGGGTTCATCCGAACAGGCTGCAGCCATCGAAGAAACCTCCTCATCCTTGGAGGAGATGGCTGCGATGACCAAGCAGAATGCCAGCAATTCCGGTCAGGCCAATGCCATGATGATCGAAGCGTCTCACGTGATCACAAGTGCCGGAGAATCCATGAACCGTTTGATCGTCGCCATGAAGGACATGACAGCAGCCAGTGAGGAAACGTCCAAGATTATCAAGACGATCGATGAAATCGCCTTCCAGACGAATCTTCTGGCCCTCAATGCGGCTGTGGAAGCTGCCAGAGCTGGTGAAGCCGGAGCAGGCTTCGCCGTTGTTGCGGACGAAGTCCGAAATCTGGCACGAAGAGCGGCCGAAGCTGCCAGACAAACCTCCAATCTCATCGAGGATACAATCAAGAAAGTCAACGAGGGATCAACCCTCGTCAACAAGACCAGCGTTGAATTCGTCCAGGTTTCCGACAGCACCCGAAAGGTCGGAGAGCTGCTCTCCGAGATTTCTACGGCATCGAACGAGCAGGCCGAAGGCATTCAGCAATTGACATCCGCAGTGGCCCAAATGGATCAGGTCACCCAGCAGAATGCGGCCAATGCGGAAGAATCGGCCTCCGCCGCTGAAGAGCTCAACGCTCAGGCGGCTGAAATGAAGCACATGGTCGAGGAAATCCTGACCATTATCGCCGGTTCGAAGAACAAACCCGCGTCGATCCAGACGGCAACCACGGCTCCGAAGACGCCAGCAAAACGCACCACATCCAAGCTTCCGGCCCGCAAGACCGCTCAACAGGTGGCCGCTTCGGGAACCCGGGAAGTGTCTCCAGAAAGCTTGATACCGTTTGACGATGGCGACCTGAAGTCCTTTTAACGGTCTTTTTTCAATCAGCCGGCAGCAGTGGATATCGCAGGCGGAAACGCTTGGATGGAAAAGCCCCTCTCATCGGATGACGAACCTTTGTAGAAAGGAGAAAACCATGGCATCTGTCGCTCAAACGCTCAGCAAGGCCGTCAGTGAGATGACCAGCAAGGAAGGAAAATACCTGACCTTTACGCTTGCCAACGAGGAATACGGCATCGGTATTTTGAAAATCAAGGAAATCATCGGAATGATGCCCATTACGTCGGTCCCGAGAACGCCACCGTTTGTCAAAGGTGTGATCAATCTGCGTGGAAAAGTCATTCCGGTCGTGGATCTCCGCCTCAAATTCGGTATGCAGCCGATGGATTATACAGACCGCACCTGTATCATCGTCGTTGAAATCTCCGGACAGAGCGGATCCCTGATCATCGGCATCGTCGTGGATTCGGTATCCGAAGTATTGAACATCAAGGAAGAAGATATCGAAAATACCCCGACCTTCGGTGTCCGGGTCAACACGGATTATATCATGGGAATGGCGAAGATGGGAGGGGGAGTGAAAATCCTGTTGGATATCGACAAGGTGCTGAGCACTCAGGAAATCGTCAATCTGGAGGCGGACCGATCGGTATGAGTGGTCAGATTGGTCTGATCCGTCCGATCGGTCGGATCAGACTGATCTGACGGATCGGACCGATCATTAGAGGAAGCTATCGATTTTTTGGGGCAAACCCCTGACAGGGTTTGCCCCCGGAGTTTCGTTGAACGACCCGGCTGGGCGGTTCAGCCGATTTGATACCGAACAGGCGACATCCATGGGGAAAACGAGGGTCCCACGTCACCTCGTAATGGATACAGCGCGCGCAGGAAATCGGTTCACTCATCGTCTTCCCTCGTAGGGATACCAGTCCGATTGACGCAGCTTTTCCGCTCGGTAGACGGCGATTTCGTTGGTATGGGATGCAAAGACGATTTTCCGGCCCTTCTCTCCGCCGACATCTTCACTCGTTACGGCGATGCGATAGCGTGCCAACACCCGCCTGGCCATTCGCACGTTTTCCTCTCCGATATTGCGTGTACTCAGATCCTTTCGATGCGCTCCCCCGAAAATCTGAGCCTCCAGATGTTTGATCTTGCTTCCGGATTCCGTCATCATTCGGATCAGGGTAATTAGGGCTACATTTCCATAACGGGTTGTCGCCTCGGCAGGATTGGAAGTTGCCGGAAACTGGAAATGACTCATTCCCCCCACCTTGCGCTTTCTGTCGTAAATGCACACCCCGACGCAGGAACCGAGAACAACCGAAATCAGGGTCGGCGCTGCCGGTAGAACCACATAGCCGGGTTCCAAGAAATAATTGACTGCTGTAACTTCTTTGGTTTCTGAATTCATGGAACGCTTCAACAATAGCCTCAGGGAACCCCAGGCCCCTTTCTGCTGTCAACCACGATCCCCATCTGCTCGAGCATCAGCCAGGCCCGCTCTCGATCCTGAGTTTGGGTCGATTCGGCGGAAACCTGGATGATCGCCTGGATGATCTCATCGCTCATGCCTGCCCGCTTCAATGCCACAATATCCTCCACTGTCGACATCCGAAGGGGTTGCACTTCTTTTCCATATACGACCGGCTGCCGATTTTTCAAGAAAGACCGCTCCTTGACAAGAAGTCGGATCGTTTCGTTGGAAAGCCTGGCCTGTTTCTTGAGAGCGATCAGTTCATCCACGGTAAAGGCAACCGTTTCGATGACTTTCTCTTCAATAATGGTGGCGAGTGCGGCACCGTCGATGCCTGCAGCAGTCAAGCGCTGGATATCCGTTGCTCGGATAGCAAGCGCCTGTTGCGGGCCGGCGATCAGCAGCAGCCCTATCCAGGTAAGGTATATGTATGCCACCGGTCTCATCGTAGAAAATCCACCAGGCTTTGCTGGAATACTTTTGCGGAAACCGCCAGTGAAGCCTCATAGGCCGTCTGCCAACTGTTCAGCTGGGCGATGGCTTCGGCCATATCGACATCTTCTACATTCGACAGACTCTGGGTGACATTCAGTTGAACACTGTCCCAGTATCCGGCGGTCGTATCGAGGCGGCCAAGCTTCACGCCGATATCGGCTCGGGCATCGATGACTTGGTTCAATGCCTGATCGACACTTCCGAGAGAGCCCCGAACGGTTTCGATATCGTCGCTCTGCAGGGCCGTCATGACATCCGTCAGAAGCTTCACCGTATCGACGTCTCGATTGAAGGCCATCTTGCCATTGGCATTCGTGGTCATGGTCACACCGGGGGCGATCATGGTCGAAAACTCCCCATCGTTCCCCTGAAATGCCGGGGCATCGCTGGAAGCGTCATATGGAGGCAGCGAGGTCTGGGTTCCTCCGAACAGATACCGATCCCCGATCTTTGTGTTGGCCAATTGCAGAATCGTATCTCGAATCTGTCGGATTTCTTCTGCAGCGATCTTTCGGGTATCGGCCGTCGCCGTATCGGTAACCTGCGAGAGCAACAGCTCCTTCACCCGGGTGACTTGTTCGGTAACCTCGGTCAGATTCGATTCCGCCAGGTTGAGTTCCGTCTGAGCGTTTCCGATGTTGCGGCTATACTGATCGATGGAAGCCAGGGCTTTACGATATTCGGCGATTCGACCGATGGCTGCCGGGTCATCCGAAGGCCGATTCACCCGTTTCCCACTGGAAACGGTTTCCTGAAGCCGATAGACGTTTTCGGCGTTTTTCGCAAGATGTCGCTGAACTCCGTTCCCGATCATGCTATTCGTGATACGCATTGCTTTTCTCCTCCTTCGGAAACAGATTCGATCCAGACAGATTAGGGTTTTGGAAGATTGATTTCAGCAGGAGAAATGACCTTCACCTGTTTCGGTTGATCAAAAATGAGAATACTGATCCTGCGGTTCCTCGGATCGCTCGGGTTCTCCGCAATCAGGGGCTGGGTGTCTGCAAACCCGGTGACCCGCATCAAGCGGCTTACCGGAAACCCGTTGCGTTCCATTTCTTTCCGGGCTGCAGAGGCTCTTTCCGTAGAGAGTTCCCAATTGCTGTAATGGGACGAGGAGTATCCCAACGCATCCGTGTGTCCCTCGATGGCGATTTTTCGGTCCCCTTCCCGGATGACGCGCGTCAATACACTCAATATTCGCTTGCCGTTTTCCGTCATGACCGCACTTCCCAAAGGAAACATGGCACTCGAGGATTTTTCGACGATTTCCACTCGGACCCCGTTTTCAAACAGGTTGACGAGAATCTGGTCCTTGACGTCAGCCAGCTTGGCCTCGATTTCCTGTTTGAGCGCCTCTTCAAAAGCCTTCCGTCTCTGAACCTCGATTTCCGTTCCTTCCTCGTCGATTTCCACTTTGCCGAAGGTTTGCTCGTCCATCGGGCTGACTTTCAATGTCATGTGGCTTTGGACGAAGGAAAGCCCTCCCTTATCGAACAAGTTGAAGTGTTTGAAATAATAAGAGACACCGGCCCGCTTTTCCGGGGAGACCATCGTCACCAGCCACATCAGCAGAAAGAAGGCCATCATGGCCGTCACGAAATCGGCATAGGCCACCTTCCAGCTGCCGCCATGATGACCGCCATGCACGACCTTCTTCACTTTCTTGACGATTATTGGCTGCCCTTCCATTGTTTCAGCTCCTCGGCAAATTCGTTGAAGCCTGGTCGGTCATCCGCCGGAATCGCCCTTCGGGCGGATTCGATAGCCGCCTGGGGAGCTACCCCCTGTGCCGTCTGGACGATGGCGATCTTGATCACGTTCAGCATGCTGCTCTTGGCCTTGGCCTTGTGCTCGAGATTCGTTCCAATCGGCCCAAGAATCCCGTAACAGGAGAGAATTCCGATGAAGGTACCGACGAGTGCCGCTCCGATGCTATGCCCGAGTACTTCAGGGGGCTCACTGATCTTTCCCATCGTCAAAACGACACCCAGAACGGCTGCCACAATGCCCAACCCCGGAAGGGCATCGGCAACCCGCGTGATGGCTTCGGCCGAAGCGATATGGTCGTGATGCTGGGCTTCGATATCCACATCCATCAATTCTTCGAGCTCGTTCGGTGTCATGTTCGTCGAAATGATGGTCCTGAAATTATCGCAGATGAAATCGATGATATGATGATCGGAGCTGACCGTCTTGTATTTCGTGAATGTCGCACTCTGGTGGGGATTGTCCACATCCTGTTCGATGGCGAGAAATCCTTCCCGCTTTACTTTCATGAAAATCTCGTTCAGGCAGAGCAGCAGCTCCACATAATGGGTTTTACCGATATCGGGGGCCGTAAACACCTTGAGAGCATCCCGGATCGTCCCCGTGATGATCTTTTTCGGATTGGAAATGATAAACGATCCGATTGCCGCACCGAAAATGATCACCAATTCAGCAGGCTGAAAGAGCACGCTGAGGTTGCCGTGCTCCATCAAATAGCCGGCAACGATCATGCCAAGAACCACGACGATTCCGATGATGACGAACATGCCCGGACATCCTATCCTGGATCCAATTGTTCGTGATTGTCCAACGGGTTATGAGAATACGCCTTGAAACAGCAATCCTATCGAAAACCAGTTTGTCCTTCCAAGGAAATGACCATCAACTGGTTTTCCCCTGCCTTCTGACGTCTATCGTCGACCTCCTGACTACAGACTACAGACTACAGCCTTCAGACCTATTCTTTCCGGCAATCTATTCCACTTGCGCCTTTCGCTTCCGAATCACTTCACGCTGTCGATTCATCGCATAAAATCGAATCAGACGCAAGACGCTGTCATCCATGTCGATCCATCGTATCACGACATCCCACAGCCCCCTGGTTTCTTGACGAACGGAATGGACGACACCGGACACGAGGATATAGGTCGGAGGCACAACGGGAAGCCGAATACGCATCCGCCATCGTTGCAGCAGCGTCGAAGCCGTACGCATCCGGATCCGGATGCCGTGTTCATTGAGAACGACCGGTAATTCCTCAAAAGCGATCGGTGAACCGCTTCGCCGTAGGGCCCAATCCAGCAACACGTCAAGCTTGCGCTCGATTGCAACCAGTTTCTGCCATACAACCTCGCTCACACCTTCGGCTGCAAGCTCATCAGGCCGCAACGGTTCTCCATCACTGCCGGTAAGCGGCTCGATTCCCGCCCGGGGTGTAGGGTCATCCGCATCGAGCCGTTCCATGGCGATCGGCAGTACATCCTGAAAGAGGATCGGGAAAAGCTCCTCGGCGGCTGTCTCATCTGGAATATCGGATGGCAAGGGCATCAGACCATGTTCACCAAATCCTGCATCATTTGATTAACCGTAGTGATCAACCGGGCGGAAGCCGCATACCCTTGTTGAAACTGAATCAAACTGGCCATCTCTTCATCGAGGGATACCCCGGATAGGGAATCGCGGAAATTCTGCAGCTGAGCCACTACGGCTTGCTGGTAGGAAAGGCTCTGGGAAGCTTCCTGTACGCTCTGACCCGCCTGAGCTGCAGTCAGTGCGGCATATTGGCTGAAGGTAGCGGAGTCGAGATCCGCAATGGATTGATTTTCCAAGGCAGCCATCGCCAAAGCGTTACGGTTGTCAGCCGGAAGGGTATCGTCCGTGGTATCGGCCGCCGCTGCTGCGATCTTCCCCGGGTCATTTTCGATATCCGGATTGACCGACAAGTCGGCGGCACCAGTTCCGATAAAAAAATCCAACCCACTGGTGCCATCCAATCCCCTTCCAGCCTGGTGCAACCCATTCACCGAATGCATCCATGCACGCGCAAGAGTATCCAACCGATCGAGGCCATTCCGGATGGTTTCATCTCGACTCTCGATCCAACCCTTCATCTTTCCAGCACCGATCCGATCGGTGATCGCTGTACCCGGATCGCTGCTCCAGGCAACGTCGGCCAATCCATCCCCTCTGTCCAAAGCAACGAGTTTTCCTTCCGGCGGTCGACCGACCAGCACCTTGTCATCTCCCAGTGTCACCGTCACGAGACCTTCCGGAGATTCATTCGTCGTAAAATCGATGTATTCCGCAAGATCGGCAAGAAGGGCGTCCCGCTTGTCCTCCAGATCGTTCGGATTCTGTCCCCTTTGTTTCATCCGGACAATCTGGTCGTTCAACTGGTTCAAATTTTGGGCGATGCTATTGATGGTGCTGATGCCATCCCGGATCTGACCATCCACATCCCGTTGGAGCGCTGAAAGGCTGTCGTGGTATTGTTTCATCCCGAGGGCGGCATCCTGGGCCTTTCCAATGACGGCAAGCCGTTCGGCATATCCGGATGGATGCGCTGCAAGGTCTTGCCAGGCGTTGAAAAACGCCCCGATCCGACTGGAAAGGCCTGTATCCTCCGTTTCCGGATAAACGGCTTCCACCTGCCGCGCCACCTCTTGCTGAGCCACCCATCGGTATTGTTCCTGAAGAGCGGTATTCAGCCGATTGTTCAGAAAGCGGTCATACACCCGTTGAACGGTCTTCAAAGAAACGCCGGAGCCGAGCATGCCTTCGGGATAGGCGGTGATGGGAGCCTTGGTTTCCAGCACCACCCGCTGCCTGGAGTAGTTCGGGGTATTCACATTGGAGATGTTGTGCCCTGTTACGGCAATGGCGCCTTGGTGGGCCACCAGTGCATCTCTGCCGATCCACAAGGACTGATTGATCGTGGTCATATCCCTTCCTCCTCTGCCGTCGTTCAGGCTCCCGGCGTCTTGCCATCCATCTGAAGGGCATCGATGATGGCAGCCGGAATCTTTTCTAAATCCACCACACGGTCGGCAGCCCCCAACTTGATGGCTTCCTTGGGCATTCCAAACACCACACAGGTGGCCTCGCTCTGAGCGATCGTTGGCGCACCTGCCTGTTTCATCTCCAGAAGACCTTTGGCTCCGTCCGCCCCCATGCCGGTCAGCAGCACGCCGACGGCATTCTTGCCGGCAGCTGCAGCCACGGACTGAAACAGTACATCCACGCTCGGACGCTGGTAATGGACCATCGGCCCGTTCTTGATCCGAACCAGATAATTGCCGCCGCTGCGCTGGAGCACCATGTGGCGATTCCCAGGCGCGATCAAGGCAACTCCAGGTGTAACGAAATCGTTGTCTTTCGCCTCCCGGACTTCCATCGGACAGATATCGTTCAGCCGTTTGGCGAAGGAAGACGTAAAATGTTCGGGCATATGTTGAACGATAACGGTTCCGGGCGATGTTCCCGGCATGCGGATGAGCACTTCTTCGATGGCTTTTGTGCCGCCGGTGGATGCACCGATGGCGATAATTTTGTGCGTGGTCTGGGAAAGCAATTTGCTTGACGAGATTCCGTTGTCATTGGACCGATCCGTGGCTGCCGGTTGGCGTCGAATCGTAGCCGTGGCGGCCGCCCGAATGGATCGGATGAGCTGCTGGGCCACATTCTGAGTGGAAAAGGCTGTTCCGGGTTTGGCCAGGACATCGACAGCACCCAGATCCAGCGCTTTGATAGCCAGCTCGCTGTTTTTGGGGGTCAGAGAGCTTAACACCACGACAGGCATCGGATAATGCTTCATCAGTTTCGCCAAAAACGAAAGTCCATCCATCCGAGGCATTTCCAAATCGAGGGTGAGCACATCGGGTCGTAACTTGGCGATCTTTTCCCGGGCGACATAGGGATCGACAGCCGTCCCGACGATTTCGATGTCGCTGCATTTGGAAAGTTCTTCGGTCAAAATCTTCCGAACGATGGCCGAATCGTCCACGATGAGAACCTTGATCATGAAGCCTTTTCCTTATCTTGAAAATCCGAGAGCCGCAGTGCGTAGTGCGTGATGCGTAGTGCAAAAGTGCGAGACGCTCTGGCACATCATTTATGCAAAACTTGTTCCCGATAAATTTCCATGGTGAAGGGCTTTAAGCCACATCCGGAAGTGCAAATCCTGTCTGTGAGGCGTACGTAAACGTACGCCTCAGCGACGAGGAATGCAGCACGACACAGCATCCGGCCTTTTTGAGAGCCCATCAAGCTCGCTGCAAGCCTCCAGAACAATGGGCATCAACCAGCACTCTGAAAGAGCCAAAACATCCAGCTGCCGGAATCCAGATCCAGCATCACTTTCGCAAGGGGTTGCCGCACCTGCAGCAGAGCATTCAGCTCGATACGACTCATGGCAACAGGACTGGTGATATTGAACACCGCTTGCACCCCTGCAATTCGAGGAAGGAGATTCCCGCAGACGACGTTGAGCGTTTCTTTCAACGCGTCTTCCTTTTGTTCCGATACGATATCGTGCTCATCCACGCCCAGCATACTGGCCGTCAATTCCGAAAGGGTTTCTTCGGCAGCCATTAAAACGAGTTTCCCAGAAAACGGACCGTGAAAGTCTACGGCGAGAATCCGAAATTCACCGTCGTCCGGCGGATCGAAATCGGCTCCTTCCGGGGTCGAAAACATGAAGGCCAACGACTCGAGCATTTCCGATGCGACTTCCATCAGCGTGGCATGGATGGCTTTTGCTGTCATGGCTGATCTCCCGTCACCAATAGCGACTGAATGGTATCCCGAATGATTTCAGGCGTAAAAGGTTTGTGAACGAATCGAGCCCCCAATGCTTTCATCCGCTCGATCCGGGTGGCGCTTCCTTCCGTGGATACCACAACCACCGGGATATCGCCGTATGCCGGATTTCGTTTCATCTCGTGCATCATTTCCTCACCGTTCATCACCGGCATGTTGATATCGAGAATCACCAGATCGACCCAGTGTCGGTCCAGCATTTCCAGTCCTTCTCTACCGTTACCGGCCTGATGGACTTCGCCAAGCGGCAGTCCACTGATGTTGAGTGCCTTGATGATCATTTGCCGCATGACGCCGCTGTCATCCACAACCAAGATGTTCATTCCCATAGGATATCCTCATCCAAAGTCCATACCGAAATGTTCCGTGTTCGTTGATACAACGGGCAACCCGTCAACCGCTTTACCGGCTTTTGGTTTCGGGTTCTTGGCACCATGTTGGGTCGGAACCTCCCTGTTCGATATCCACCCGCCACGCCCCCCCTTATTCCGCTTGCATCGAGGCCGTGAACGCATGCACCCATTGGAGGGTTTCGCTGGCGATCCGTTCGATATGATAGGCTTCCAATTTCAGTCTGTCTGAAACTTCCCTACTGACTTCATATTGCAACCCTTCGCGGCCGACACCGATACCGATCATCAAACTGACGATATCGGCCACATGAACGATATCCACGCTGGGGAGGGTCTTGGGTGTCTTTTCCGGTTCGTGATGGTATTGAACGGCAAGCACCAAGTCTTCCGGAAGGCCCCAATTCGAGAGGATGAGCGCACCGACCTCCGCATGGTCCATTCCGAAAATTTCCTTTTCAATCTGTTCGAAGGATCGGTTCTGATAGGATTCGATTTCCAGTTCCACCCGATGTTCCGCCACGAATCGTCCTAAAACCATTTTCCCGACATCATGCAACAAGCCGGCCGTGAAAATTTCGTCGACACCCCCCATTTTCAACAGCTTCGCCAAACCCTCCGAAGCTACGGCGACAGCGACGGCATGACGCCACAGATCCCCTGGGGCAAGGTCATATCCGGCAACAGGCTTGTCCATGATGGCACTGACACAAGAGGCAATGACCAGCTGCGTCAGTCGTTTCCAGCCCATCAGCAGGATGGCCTGCCGAACGGAACCGATTTTCTTTGAAAAACCGAAATATGCCGAATTGACCAGTCGAAGGACATTGGCTGTCAGGCCGGGCTCGTATCGCAGAATGGCTTCAATTTCGGTGATGGGGGTTTCGGTATTGTTCAACATCGCGAGCAATTTGGATGCGGCACCCGGCATTCCAGGAAAATTGCCGACATCCTTGCGGATCATTTCAAGCAATTGCGTTTTCACAGCTCTCGTTTCTCTCCCTTAGAGGATATCACCACCTGACCGTTCGACAGATCGAAATATACCGTACGGCTGATCACACCGCCGACGTCCTCGGCTTCCAGCAACAGATTGTTTTTCCATAGCAGCTTTTTCAAGACGGTATAGTTCCGTTCACCGATCTTGAACATTTCGCTGTTGCCCAACGGCTGACCACAGCCTGCAGCCTTGATGACCATTCGATTTTTCTGTCCGCCGATGTCGTAAAGCTGTCGAAACAGTTCCGGAACCCCCGTATCCACGAACATATAGGGATTTTCCGACGCCTTCTGGGGATTGATCTTGGAAAGCGGCAACATGGCATGCAGCAGTCCCCCGACCCGGGCAACCGGGTCATAGACCATCAATCCCAGGCAACTGCCGAGGGCATGCGTCACTAAGGTATCCCCGCTGCCACCGATTTTCATGTCTCCTACCGCAACAATATGATTCATAACAGTTGAATGAAATTCCTCCTTCTTGCTTGCCTCCTATGAACTTTTTACAAGACCATCGTCTATCAGACATTCCTGACGGCTTCGAAAAAAAGGCCGAATAGTGTGTCGTGCTGCATCCTTCGTCGTTGCGGCGTACATCTAAGTACGCCTTACTCCTCAGGATTTGCACTCCTTGCCTGCGGCCTTTTTTCGAAGCCGTCACTATCCGATTTCCTTCCAATGCCGGACTTCCAGCAGGAGGGCGGGTGGTCAACCAAGAGCATCTGACTTTTTGCGAGGCCATCATCCCTTATCGGTGTCGTGTCATCTTTCGGTCGTTGCCGTCTCCTCCGTTTTTTCGATATACAGCCGGACGGATATACTGAAACCGATGCTTCACCCCCGAAAGCCCTTCTGAATGTCCGACAAACAGATAGCCACCGGGTTCGATCAATTCATGAAACCGGTTGACGAGGCGCTCCTGGGTCTGCCGATCAAAATAAATCATGACGTTACGGCAAAAGATTACCTGAAAGGGCCCCTTCATCGGCCAGGGCTCCAGCAGATTCAGGCAGGCGAAACGGACAAGCGATCGGAGAGACGGATGAATCTGATACATCCGCCCTTCTTTGGCCGATCTCACTTGAAAATATTTTTGCAAATAAGATGCCGGGACGTCCTCAAGTTGTTTGTCCGTATAAAGCCCCTGGGCAGCCTTGGCAAGAACGGGCCTCGAGAGGTCTGTAGCCAGAATTTTGACGTCACGGGAGTGAATGTCGCGAAGGTGTTCACAAAGCACCATCGCCAAGGTATAGGGCTCCTCTCCGGAAGAGCAGGCGGCACTCCAGAAGCGCAGCCGAGGCTGATGCATCGTGGGCAGGATGTGCTCCACCAGGAAATCGAAATGAGCGGATTCACGGAAGAAACTCGTCTTGTTGGTGGTCATCACGTCAATCATTTGACGAAGTTCATCCTGACCGGAAGGGCTTTCGATCAATCGGAGATAGTCCTGAAACGACCCAATTCCCAATGCTCGAAGGCGTTTCATGAGCCGCGCTCGAACCAGGGATTCCTTCCCTTCCTTCAGGTGAATGCCACTGAAACGATAGACGATGTCGCAGACGCGTTGAAACTGTGCATCGGTCAATTCGGTGTAACCGAGTTCCATCCTTTGAATGTCCCAATTCCCTTATCGGTTACAGCAAGCTTGATCAAGCCAGGCACATCGAGAATTAAGCCAACCCGCCCATCGGGCATGATCGCGCCTCCCGATATCCCCGGAATTTGCTGCATCGCCTCTCCGAGGCTTTTGATGACGACTTGTTGTCTACCGACCAGCTCGTCGATCACAAACCCGACCTTGGTGTTCTCGTCTTCCACGATCACGATGAGTTCTTCTTCCGGATTTGAGGTCGATGCAATGCGATAGACATCCCTCAATCGGAACAAGGGGATCAGCTCGTCCTGAAGCTTCAGGACATTTCCCTGCTTCAGCACAGTCGAAATTTCAGAAACATCGGGTTTGATCGACCGAACGATGGATGCCGTCGGAATGACATAGGTCTCATTTCCCGCACGAACGACCATACCGTCGATGATGGCCAAGGTCAGCGGCAATTTCATGCGGAAGACGCTTCCTTTTCCGGGTTCGGAGGTGATTTCCACCTGACCGCGCAAGGATTCGATGTTCTTCTTGACGACATCCATTCCCACACCTCGGCCGGAGACGTCCGTCACAACGGCTGCCGTCGAGAAACCGGGTTCCAGAATCAGGTTGTAGATTTCCCGATCGCTCAATGCGGCATTTTCCGGAATCATCCCTTTTTCGACGGCCTTTTTCAAGATCAGCGCCTTGTCGAGGCCTTTTCCGTCATCCGCAATTTCCACCACCACGTTTCCGGCTGCATGGTAGGCGGACAATTTGACGGTTCCCTGTTCGGGTTTGCCGAGTTTCAGCCGGACATCGGGGCTTTCAATTCCGTGATCGACGGCGTTTCGGACCATATGCACCAGGGGATCGTTGATGACGTCGACCAGATTGCGATCGATTTCGGTATCTTCCCCTTCTGTCACGAAGACGACGTTCTTGCCGACCTTGCGGGCGACATCCCGAACCAGCCGGGCCATTTTCTGAAAGGTGGCTTTCAAGGGGATCATGCGCATCGACATGCACAAATCCTGAAGGGTTCGGACGATCTTGTTGGTGTGGTTGACCTTTTTGAGCAGGTCGTAGTGATTGGCGTGCATGACCACGGCATCCTGTGCCACCATCGAATGGGCGATGACCAGCTCCCCCACCATGTCGATCAGGCGATCAAGCCGTTCGGTGCTGACCCGAACCGAAGACTCGACGAATTGCTTGGTTCCGGTCAGCTTGGTCTGGGTGCGCAGCGCCTGTGCCGTATCGGTGATGGTTGTGACATTCTTTTTTACAAGGGCCAGCCCGATCGGAGCATCGGTTTCGGATTGGGCGATTTCTTCGATCGTCTTTCGATCCACCTTTCCCTGAGCGACCAGAATATCCCCAACCCGAGGAGAAGGCGCACTGTCACTGGTTTCGGAAATTCCCGCTTTTTCAGGATCGACCAGGACAGCCATCAATTCGTCATATCCGGAGGGTTTGCGTAACGGAGCTCCTTCGAGCGCGGCCTGGACGTCCTGAAGCATGGCCTTGAGCATATCGAGCGAACGCAGGGCGAGATCGGCATATCCCCCTGCATAGCGGATTTCCCTATCCCGCACTCGGCTGAGCAGGGTTTCCGCATGGTGTCCCATGTCGGCCAGAAGGCTCAGCTCCAGAAAAGCCGACGTTCCCTTGATCGTGTGAAAGGCCCGAAACACCGTGGCTACCGCATCCATGTTTTCCGGATCGACTTCAAGGGTCAGCAGCGCCTCTTCCGCCCGAGAAATCAATTCGTTGCCTTCGACAACAAATTCGGCGATCAAGTCCCGATCCGGATTTTTCGGCATATAGTTGATGTCATTCGCATCCGTATCCGTATCCGAATCAGCAGATACCCCCCTATCGGAGAATTCGGTTTCTACCGTAACCGTAGCTTCAGACATCGGTACTTCCACGCCCGTATCTTCGATTTCTGCAGCTTCTTCCAGCCATCGGCCGATTCGCTCCAAACCGGCATCCCAGTCCGTACTATCGGGATCGAGCATGCGATGGGCTTCCAGTAGCGCAGATTTCAGCCGTTGGACGACAGAATCATGGAACTGGCGTTCCTTAAAAAATCCTTCAACAAATGTAATCCAACCGGATAACGCACTGCGGTCTCCTGCTTCGATCTGAATCAGACGCATAGCCGCGTCGTTGATGAGGGCAAGGCTATCCATTCCGGCATTCGGGTCCCGAGCATCCGTATCGTTGGTTTCATCCTGATCATCGGCAGAAACGGAACGAATGCTTTGAAGCGCCCCATCCAGTTCGCCGGCTTCAACCGTTTCTCCCCCAAGGGCTTTGCTCAGCACGTGTACCCCGGTGACCATCGCAGAGACGGCGGCAAAGGCATTGGCTACCCGTTCCTCTCGAATAGCGGTAGCCACCCGAACCATGGCACGACACAATGGTTTGAGATGTTCATGCGATTTCGGAATTTCGTCTGAAATGGCATCCAGACCATCCTGAATGCGCCGCCATCCATCGGTATCCGAAAAGCCGATCGTATCGAGATCATCCAAAATCTGATCCAAGAACCGTATCAGGGTTTCCATGCCATTTCCTCAGTAGATTGAAGCTGTTAACAGATGACGGCTTCGCAAAAAGGCCGGATGCTGTGTCGTGCTGCATCCTTCGTCGTTGCGGCGTACGTCTAAGTACGCCTCACTTCTCAGGATTTGCACTCCTTGCCTGCGGCCTTTTTGCGAAGCCGTCCATATGCCGGACTTTTTGCGAGTCCATCAACAGATGATGGACTCGATCATAGGCCGGATGAACCATCCAACTATCCGCCCCGTTGGATGCCAGGATTTGCAAGGGACGGATTGAAACGCGCTCCCAATTTTTCAGCAAGGACAAGTCCAGGTGAATCGCACTTGGGTACTGGAATTTCCGACCCAATACTATCCAACTGTCAGGCAAATGATCAAGCGTATCATGCCATGCTGCGAAGACGAAGCCCGCTTCCCTTCGATGGCACAACACCGCCGTTTCTGCCGTAAACAGGCGCCGGGATCATCAGGTGGGTGAGGAAGTCGATGGAGGAACGAATGAGGGAAAGAGAATAGCCGATCAAATTGTCGTTTTTTCGATTTCGTTCCGCAACGATATCGAGCACGGTCTTCAGCTCTGCGGAGAGATGACGGATCCTTTCACCAAGCGGAGGTTCCATGCGCTCGGCAATGGTCGACAGGGTCAAGGAGGCTGCCGTTATCCCGAATTCCGAAGCCAGCTTCTTCAGAAAGACCTTTCTCTTGGAATCGATGGCCTGAATGCGGACGATCTGGATCTGCTTTTCTTCTCGAACCCGATGAAACGTCTGAATCGAAAAGGCGACAATCGCCTGCTCTTCCTGAAGCAACAGATCTGCCAATCGCCTGTATTGAGCGACAAGCTGTTCCATCAATTCGATGAAGGAATCGCCTATGGGATTCAATGACGCATGCATCGTTCCTCACCACCACATGAGTTGCAGCCTACTTTACCCAATCCATCAAGCATTGACAAACGAAAAAGTGGTTTTTCATCGGTTGGTTATCCGTTTTTCATTCCGTTCATGCGGATGGCCGTAAGACGGCACTCAATCTTCGGGGGCTATCGATCGATTGGCCCGAATTTCCTCGATCATTTTTCCGGCGATCTGTTCCGGGTCGAGTCGATAGGTTCCAGCCTCGAGACTCGTGCGGAGGGATGCAATGCGGTCCTGCCGAACATCGGGCAATTGACGGAGCGTATCGATGGCCTTTCGCATTTTTCGAGACATTTCCGAAAGCATCACCTTGTCGCTCTGCTCATCGACCGCATCCACCGAGAGATTCCCTCTGGAGGCCGGTTGCTCACTCCGAATGCCTTTCGAAGACATTCGGGCATACTGCGCTTGTCCGGTTGCGGTATTATCGATGATCTTCATCATATGTCACTCCTGCAAGTGGTGGTGAGGACTTTGATGGATATATCGGCTGTTTGGCAAAAATCTTGAATAATTTTCTTTTGCATACCGTCATTCCTCACCGACCTCGTTATCGATCCTCAATCGCTGCATGAGCTGCGCCTCCAGAACTCCGGCAAGACCGAAGCCTTTTTCTGCAAGCTTTCTGGAAACTTCCGTATCGATCAGCTCCGAGAACATCTTCTTTCCACCTCCAAAGCCTGCAGAACCGCTGTCCGGAACGGTTTTCCGCATTTCCTGAAGAAGCTGCTTCAGAAACAGCGATTCCATTTCCTGACAAGAGCGATGAATCTTTTCCGCATCGTCCGTACCCGTCGGAAGAATCCCCTGTTGCGGACGATCGATCCTCAAGGAAGGGGACAACCGGTTGCCGACCATCATTCCCTGACCCGGTATAACCGTATCGATCGTGTTCATGTTACATGATCTCCAGTTTGGCCTGCAAGGCCCCGGATGCCTGCAATGCCTGGAAAATGGAGATGAGATCCCGGGGGGTCACACCCAGCGCATTGAGCGCCCGAACGATGTCTCCGATCGTCACATTGGACTCCATCAGAAAGATCGGCGCCTTTTCTTCCTTCACATTGACATTCGTATCGGGTGTCACGACCGTCTGACCCTGAGAAAACGGCATCGGTTGGGAGACTTTCGCATCTTCCTTGATGGAGATGCTCAGATTGCCGTGTGCGATCGCTACCGTCGAGATTCGGACATTTTCTCCGATCACCACCGTTCCTGTCCGTTCGTTGACGACCACCTTCGAAACCGTATCGGGCGCTACACCGATATTTTCGATCATGGTCACAAACCCCGAAACGTTGTCGAGATATTTGCCGGGAACCCGGACATCCACCGTTGCCGCATCCGTCATCTTGGCTGCTGGCTCGAGCAACGCCTGGTTGATGGCCTCCGACATGCGGCTTGCAGTCGTAAAATCGGGATTTCGAAGCGATATCCGCAGCTGCTCTCGATCGTTGAATGCCGTCTGCATTTCCCGCTCGATCGTCGCACCGCTCGGAATACGTCCGACGGTCTGGAAATTCTTTTGGACACTCGCCCCGGCTCCCTGGGCCGCGAATCCCCCTGTGCTGACCGCCCCCTGGGCAATGGCGAAAATCTGCCCATTTGCAGCCTTCAGGGGGGTGAACAACAAGGTACCACCTTGCAGATTCTTGGCATCTCCGATGGAGCTCACCGAAACATCGATCTGCATACCGGCTTTGGCAAACGGAGGCATATCGGCTGTCACCATGACGGCTGCGACGTTCTTCACTTTGATGTCGTTCGGATTGACGGTGATTCCCATTTTTTCCAGCATGCTGACGAGCGACTGAACGGTAAAGATCGTCTTGTTCCCATCACCGGTACCATTGAGGCCCACCACAAGACCATAGCCGACCAGCTGGTTATGGCGGACCCCCTGCACATCGGCGATGTCTTTGATCCGCGCCGCATGAGCGATCGAAATCCCGATCACCAGCACCCCGAAGACCACGACCCAGCCAAGCCCACCTATCCAGAGCTTTCGCTCCTTACGTCGTACCATTGGTTTCATGCCCGGCCTCTTCCATCAAAAAGGCGAAATCACGTTGAGAAAACGCGCAAGCCATCCTTGCCGTTGGGTGTCATCCACATCACCTACTCCCGTATAGACAATCTTCGCATCCGATATGTAGGTCGACTGAATGACGTTATCGGGAGAGATATCCCGCTCCCGAATAGTCCCCGTCAAAACGATGAGCTGTTTTTCGTTGTTGATCATCACTTCCCGGGAACCGGCGATAACGAGGTTGCCGTTGGGCAACTTGTCGATCACCTTGGCCGTCATGTAGGCGGTCAAATCCCCTTTTCGGGTCGTATCCCCTTTTCCGTCGAAGGCGTTCTTCATCCCGCCTTCGATTCTGGAAAACGGATTGAAGGTTTGACCTGCCTTCGGATAGCCCGATTCAAGCCCCAGGAATTTGTCGATTCCGAGTGAAAAGGCGGTATTCCTGCCGGTGCTGGTGCTGGCGCTGTTGGAAGCCTTCGAAGATTCGACGATCTTGATCGTTACGATGTCTCCCACCCCACGGGCCTTTGCGTCGGCATACAGGTTGTTCAGCTGGGCATTGTCCGACCAGAGCGAACCATCGGTCCGTGGTTCCGGCTGAGGCAGGGTTGCAGGTGCATATATCGGGCGATCGGGTATTTCGAGATGGGTTTTCTTGGCTGGATTCGCACATCCGATCCAGCCGATGCAACAAAGGCCTCCCACCACCAAGGCCATTGTCTGAAAGTTCACTTTGGAGTTGAACGGTCTCATGAGCCCCCCTATGTTTGATGGCCTCGCAAAAAGTCAGATGTTCTTGTTTAACCCGCAGGAGAGCGGGTGCATTTTGCTTGCGCAGCGGAAAAACTCAGCAGCCCGATCTCGTAGGATCGGGCGGATGGCCAAGATGGAAACGATGGCTTTCTGAAAGACAACATCCGGATTTTCTATCCAAAAGAGATGAAGCGCGTCCGCCCGATCCAACGATATCCGGCTGCTTCAAACACGTTTCCGCTGCTTCGCAAAACACCACCCGCCCTCCTGCTGGAAGCCCGACATTGGAAGGAAATCGGTAAGTGGCGACTTTTTGCGAGTCCATCATGTTTCGTAAAGCCGCCGTTTATCATCCACATCATCAGAAGTCGACACGAACGGTTGTCGGATCGACAACCCGAGCAAACACTTCCTTCTTGGAGTCGAGATTCATCACTCGGATGCGATCGCCCCGCCTGCCGTTTTCCTTCACTTCCCCTTTGGCCGTTACCCGAAGGACACCCGTTTCGGCGAGAATCGTCACGATATCGTTTCGTTTGACCAGCGGCGGCAGTTCGATGAGATCCGTGCGCAACACCTCGCTTGGGTTGATGACGCGCAAGGCCCGTTTGCCGACCACTTCTTCGATGTCCGTCATGGCGTTGGAAGGAAGCTTTGCCAAATCGGCAGCAACCACATCGAGCATGTCTTCGGTAATGACCTGACGTCGGTTGATGGCTTGTTTGGCGATGACTACCGGGGATTCGACCGAGATGGTGGCCGTCACCCAAATTTTGCGTTCCACCTGGTTTTTCACGAAAAACCGTACCAGAAGCGGAACGGAGCCGATCAGATTCGTTCGGTTGGGAAGCGACACCTCGGCCGTGAAGTCCTCATCCGAAAGGTTGACCACATCGGAAGTGCTTCTCAGGGTGATCTGGGTCTTGTTTCGATCCCAGGGAAGCCGCGGCTCGAGATAATCCAGTACGATCCGCTCGATCCGATGGTTGGGGATTTCGACGCTTTTCCGGGTGATTTCGATCGTGTCCGGAACGAGCATGGCGATGTCGTTCGTATCGATGCGGTTTTGCCGCAGGCGGATGTCGAGATAGGATCGATCGATGGCTCGACTCGCTCCCAGGATGGGCGAATTCCCCAGAGACACTTCCTGGATGCGCTGCACCATGTCGGGGTCATCGCCGGCAACGGCGGCAATATCGCCGATCGTGATGGTTGCACCGGACACCTGGACCTGCCTGCCTGCGCTCAAGGTGATTCCGGCTGCAGTCGCCTGTCCGGCAAGAGCGATCATCACCCCCATCAGGATCATCGCCCGACCGGTCCATTTCATCCGTTTCCATCGTTTCATGACGACCTTCCCTTACCGTTTCAGGTTGTTGGCCATCTGGAGCATGTCATCCGAAGCCTGAATGGCTTTGCTGTTGATTTCATACGCCCGCTGGGCGGCGATCATGTTGACCATTTCATCGACGACGCTCACATTCGACATTTCCAGAAAGCCCTGAGAAAGCGTTCCCCGACCTTCAGCGCCCGGAGCTCCGGTAACGGGATCGCCGGATGCCGCTGTCTGCAGGAAGAGATTTCTGCCGATGGCGCGCAACCCGGCCGGATTGGCAAACCGTGCGATTTCGATCGTCCCGATTTCGACACTGTTCACCTGACCTGCCTGGATGACGGATACCGTTCCGTCGCTGCCGATCGTGACCGATACGGCATCTCTCGGAATGGTGATTTCCGGCTCCAACGAATACCCTTCGGATGTGACGACCTTCCCTTCGCTGTTCAACTTGAAGCTTCCGGAACGGGTATAGCCGATCTCACCATTGGGCTGCATGATTTGAAAGAACCCGTCTCCCTCGATGGCGACATCGAGTTCGTTCTTGGTGACCTGATAGTCGCCCTGCATGAAAAGCCGTTGGGTGGCTACCGGACGGGTTCCCTGTCCGAGCTGAAGCCCTGTCGGTACCTGGGTTCCTGCAGCGGAAGAGGTACCGGCAGGTCTCAGGTTCTGGTAAAGCAGGTCCTGAAAATCGGCCCGGCTTCGTTTGAAGCCCGGTGTGCTCACATTGGCGAGGTTGTTCGCGATCACATCGATGTTCAGGGTCTGGGCCTGCATGCCTGTTGCCGCTATGGACAAGGCTCGCGATGACATAAGACTTCCTCCTCATACAACGGGAAAAAGACCGGCATTTCTCACGAAATCCGGCCGACATCGTTCACGGTCTTCGATATCGTATCGTTCATCGACAGCATGACCTTCTGATACGATTCATAGCCTCTCAGGGCATCGATCATTTCCGTCATGATCCGGATGGGATCCACGTTCGATCCTTCGACGAATCCCTGATGAATGGTTGCCCCTTCCGCCGGTTCGGGTTGAACGTTCGGATCGGCGGGTTCGAAATAGCAATCCCCGGCTTTCAGCATGCGTATCGATTCGGGAAAGGCAAGCACCTCGATCTGGTCGGTTTCCTCTCCATCCACGATCACCGCACCTTCCGGGGTAATCTCTACTTCGGTGCCGGTGATGGTGATCGGCCCCCCTCTTCCCATCACTGGATGGCCCTCTTGGGTGACGAGCGTGCCGTTGGCATCGAGCGTGAAGTCGCCTTTGCGGGTATAGAGCTGTTTTCCCCCCGCCTGAACCACGAAAAACCCCTTGCCGTCGATAGCCAGATCGAGCGTATTGTGCGTCTGGATCATCCTTCCGGCATCCAGGTTCACGAAGGAGCCGACCGGAACGATTACCTGGGTATTCAAGGTCAATCCGTCCAACAAGGTGCCATCCGGTTTTTCCCAGACAGGGCCTTGGGTATCCGGAAGCCGAAACACTTTGTCTTCCTTGTATCCGACGGTATGGATGTTGGCGGCGTTGTTGGCAAGAACATCCAGACGGGCCTCCTGCACCAACGCCCCCGACAGAATGCTCGACAGTTCACCGCTCATCTTGTTCTCCCGTGTTTCAGAATGCTATCGAATCCGATCCTTTTGGCTTTCAAAAAGCGGGGTACAGCACCGTAAAACCTTTGTGGATACCTGACGGGGACAGCCGTTCCATCGCCCCACCGCACTTCCGAACGATGCAT
The DNA here is from genome assembly GCA_964549995.1 of uncultured Desulfatirhabdium sp. Classification (GTDB taxonomy): domain Bacteria; phylum Desulfobacterota; class Desulfobacteria; order Desulfobacterales; family Desulfatirhabdiaceae; genus Desulfatirhabdium. Next base: position 39,467 of record CAZJXF010000005.1, read on the forward strand.
CCACTTCCTTTCACACCGCTTCCGCCAGTTTGCGTCCCTTCAGGCTATGCGAGGCACGCACCCGACACAAATCGATGATGAGCTCGATTTCACATCGCGGCAGATCGACCCGCTCGGCGATTCCCTGGATACTCATCCCCATTTCCGCGAGCCATCGCGCTTCTTCATAAGGATCCGTCGGTTGGGTTTTCCCCTCTTTTCCCGTCAGGGGTTGGGGATACCGAAGGACATTTTCGAACATCTGATCGAAGCCAGACCCTTGCGTTCCTTTGCCGGGTATGGCCTGAAAAGCCCCTCGTGCATCCAGCGGCAAAATTGCCTTCGCGGCTTTTTTCCGCTTTCGATACAGAACGATCACGATGGATGCACATACCAATATGCCGATGATATCCATGACGATCAGCATCGTCGTCCACGTCATTCCCCATTCCATCCTACATGCCTCCTTTCGATTCTGCATCGGTATCCCAAACGATAGACGACTATAGAGGCTTGCAAATATCGATCCCATCCATCCGCTTTCGCAATATCTGTCGGAGCTTCGACAACGCCTGGGAATGAATCTGGCAAATCCGGGATTCCGTCAAATCGAGCACTTTACCGATTTCTTTCAGTGTCAATTCCTCGACATAGTAGAGGGAGAGAACCATTTGCTCTCTTTGGGTGAGCCTTCGGATGGCATCCGAGAGTACCTGTTTCAGCTGAAGGCGGATGATTTCTTCGGAGGGGTCGGTTTCCGAAGCATCCGCCAGGGTGTTTAACCCAACATCCTTCCCGTCATCCTCCTCGCCGCCAAGCTCTTCAAGGCTGACGATGGTCACTGCGGCCTGTTGACACACGGCATTCAATTCGTCCAACCCAATGCCCATGGCTGCAGCAATTTCCTCAAAGTCCGGATCCCGCCCCAATTCATGGGTCAGCCGCTCACGGGTTTCGTCATAGGTCCGGACTTTCTTGCGGTTCGTTCGAGAGATGACATCCCGAGAACGCAATTCACTCAAAACAGCCCCTCGGATGCGAAAGGTCGCATAGGTTGCAAGTCGGTTCTCTTTGCTCGGATCGTAATGGTCGATCGCCTGGATCAATCCGAGGACTCCTGCATGATACAGGTCTTCGATATCCACGGATGCCGGAAGACGACAGGCGATTCGCTGCACAATCCGCTTGACGAGGGGCAGATAGGCTTCGATCATTCTGTCGCGGTTCTGCGATGTGTCGGCATAGTGTTGGAAATGCATCACGGCGGCGTAGCTCATCATTGCCCGAAATCCATCTTGTTCGCGATCAAATGTTTTAAAAACCCTCTGGCATCCCGCATCGGAAAAGAAAGCTCGCTCGTTTCCAGAATTCGGGCAGCCAGGGACTCATAGCAGCGGCTGGCCAAGGTCGTCGGGTTGCTGAGTGTCACCACCTGCTGCAACTTGACACCGCGCACGACATTGCGATCGTAAAACACATGCCCAAGGTATTCGATGCGAATGTCGAGGAACCGGTCTGCAACCAGAGACAACTGGCGATACACCTCGTGTGCCTCCTGGATGTTGTTGACCATGTTCACCAGCAGGCGGAAACACCTGGCACCGTACTGCATGGAGAGAACCTTCATCATCGCATAGGCATCCGTGATGGCCGTCGGTTCGGGGCTGGTGACGACAATGATTTCCTGGGAAATAGCGTTGAAGTGCAACACATTGGAACTGATACCCGCAGCCGTATCGATCAGAAGGATATCGATCGGATCGAGGACCCGATAGAGTTCCGAAAGCAGGTGTGTGGTCTGAGCCTTGGAAAGCTGCGCCAATTCCTGAATGCCGGATGCCGCTGGAAGAATGAGGATGTTGCCGGGTCCTTCGACGATGATGTCTGAAATACGTTTTTCTCCCACGGCGACATGACTCAAATTGAATTTGGGAGAGATGCCGAGCAGAATATCCAAGTTCCCAAGCCCCATGTCGGCATCCAGGATCATCACTTTCTGGCCGAGTTTGACGAGCGAAATCCCGAGGTTGGCCACAATGTTGGTTTTGCCGACACCCCCCTTGCCGCTGGTAATGGCAATAATGCGGGTTTCGCGATCCTTCGAGCGTTGGACAGACCGGCCGGACTCGGCAGATTGCCGCTTAGGAGCCAATTGGATGACATTGCTTGAGCTGCGTTTGACCTGCATCATCGACCATTACCTTTCATCGGGAACGCATGAGTCGAGCGGATATCCTCTCTTTTCGGACAGGTGGCACCGCCTGTTGGAAAGACGGCTCCGTGCAACACAGCATGCAGGGACGATAATGCTTCATTTCGGCCTCTGCAGCGCTATTGAAAACGATGCGGTTTTCGGCCGAAATCCCTTGCACGCAGTTGCAAGCCGGCCGATGGTAGACATCTTCCTTTTGGTCCGCCACATAATAGGCTCTCCCTCTCGATACGGCCACCAACCGGTCGATTTCCTGATCAAGCGCGCCCATGGTAGGTGGTGTATCCGTATCGTGTTCTTCTTCGATGTCGAGCAACAGATGCAGAACGGTTTTCAACTCGGCTACCTTGAGACCATCGAGGATGTCCCGACCGGAAGTCAGAAAGGATATGGGGAGTTTGCTGGCGAGCATCACGTTGAGAATGCCGCCGTAATAGCGCGTTTCATCCAATTTGGTGAAGATCAGCCGTTTGACGGGCAATGGCTTGCAAAGTTTCACCATTTCCTTCATATCCTCGTTCTTCATCCCCATCGGCAAAACGAGGGCGAGACGATCGATTCCGGCGTAAGCAAGGGTCTGCTGCAATTCCTGGGTTTGTTGCGGATCGATGGGAATCAGAGGCGGGGTGTCGATCAAAACGATGGCATCGGATTCGACCGATTCCATCACCTGCAGCAAGTCCTTTCCATCGACGGCCATTTCGAAGGGAACGCCGAGAATACGGGCATAGGCCTGAAGCGATGCACTGGCTCCGACCCGCTTCGTATCGAGGCTTACCAAAACGAGCTTTTCTCCGAGAACATGGTGATACAAGGTGGCCAGACGAACAACCGTAGTCGTCTTGCCGCATCCGGAGGAGCCGACAAGGGCATAGGCCCGTCGTTTCCGGGTCTCTTCGGCAAGGGGACGATAGGATAGCCCGATATCTTTCAACACCTGAAGGAGTTTGTCGTTGCAGGTCTCCGTACCCCATTGCATCCCCCCCTTGATGGAACGTCGCAGGATATCTTCCAGTTCCAGGGCCCAGCGCTCCTCCACACCGTGGCTCATCAATTTGCGACGGAAAGCGTCTACCACCTCCGCAGAGGAGGATCCCTCCTTCGAATTTGCGGCATCCGTTTTCCGACTCGTCTTCAAACGGGAAAACACCTGAATGCCTGCCTGAAGCGACCCGAGAAGGGATTTTTTGGGTGCTACCGGGACATCGTCGTCTGTCTCATCACCGATATAGGCCGATATGGCCTTTGCTGCAGCGACCGGCGGCTGTGGACGAGAAGAGGGGGCGGTTTTCGATACGGCCGGTTTGACCGTCTTGACGTCCGTTTCGTCGATGGCAGCCAGCACTTCGACGTAGGCTTCCGGTCTTCCCCCGTCAGCAGCCTGACGTGTCAAGTTCTTGGCGGATAGAATCACGGCATCGGGTCCAAACTCCTTCTTGATGACCCGCAGGGCTTCCGTCATGTTGCGCGCTTCAAATCGTTTAATCTGCATCCGTCAACCTCACCGTCGTAATGGCCTGTATTCGTGTCGTCGTCAGCACATCGTGATAGGAAAGCACCACCATGTTGGGGATGAAACGGTCCAGCAATCGCTTCAGATGAATGCGAATTTGAGAGGAACACATCAATACGGGCTGCAAATTTTGGGCCGCGAATTTTTCGATTCCCCGGCTGATGTCGTTCACCAGTCGCTGCACCATTTCGGGTTCCAGTGCCAGAAAGCTTCCCTGATTGGTCTGTTGAATGGCTTTGGCAATGATGCCTTCGCTTTGTGGATCGACCCCCATCACCGTCAGCGTTCCATCCGCGTTGGCATAGAGTCTGGTGATCGTCCGGGCAAGCGCATGACGCACATATTCCGTCAGGACATCGATGTCCTTCGTCATCGGGGCATAATCCGCAAGGGTTTCCAGAATCGTCAGAAGATCCCGGATGGGCACTTGCTCCATCAGCAGGTTCTGCAGCACCTTTCCGACGGCCCCCAGCGGAAGCAGGTTCGGGACCAATTCTTCCACGACCTTGGGGTGGGATTCCTTCACGGTATCGAGAAGTTTTTGGACCTCCTGACGTCCGAGGTATTCATGGGCATGGCGCTTGATGATTTCCGATAGATGCGTCGTCAGAACCGTCGCGAGATCGACGACGGTATATCCCTTCCCAATGGCCAGATCCCGGGTTTCCTCCTGAATCCAATAGGCCGGAAGGTTGAAGGTCGGTTCCCGTGTCGGAATCCCTTCGATCGATTCGACGGCATTTCCCGGATTGAGCGCGAGATAATGCCCCAGCATCAGTTCGCCTCGAGCGACCTCGTTTCCTTTGAGCAGAATGACGTATTCGGCCGGTCTCAACTGGATATTGTCCTGAATGTGAACCGATGGAACGAGAATGCCGATCTCCTGAGCAATCTGACGTCGGATAGCCTTGATACGATCGAGAAGCTCCCCGTTCTGTTCGGCATCGACCAGGGGAATGAGACCATATCCCACTTCCAGTGCCAACACGTCCAACGGTGCAATGGCCGAGGCGGCAGCTTCGATTTTGGTTTGCTTCGCCTGCTGGGCAGCACTTGAGGAAACCGCTTCGGGCTGATCCGAACGGGGGGCGGATTGACGGGTGACATAGGCCAACGTTCCCGACAGAGCTGCAAGTGCCCAGAAAGGAATGGTGGGAAGGCCCGGGATCAGACCGAACCCGAACAGGACGGCTGCAGACACACCGATCGCTTTCGGCTGCACCAGCAGCTGGCCGGAAATATCCTTTCCGAGGCTGGCTTCGGATCCGGCCCGGCTCACGATGATACCGGCAGCCGTCGAAATGATGAGTGCCGGAATCTGGCTGACCAAGCCGTCACCGACCGTCAGTATGGTGTAGTTGCGGGCTGCGTCTGTGACATTCATGCCGTAATACAGCATGCCGATGCACAGCCCACCGACAATGTTCACACCCGTGATGATCAAGCCGGCAATGGCGTCGCCACGCACGAACTTGTTCGCACCATCCATGGCCCCATAATATTCGGCTTCCTGGGCGATGAGTTTTCGTCGCTGCTTGGCTTCCTGATCGGAAATGAGTCCTGCATTGAGATCGGCGTCGATCGCCATCTGTTTTCCGGGCATGGCATCGAGGGTGAACCGAGCGGCGACTTCGGCGATTCGGCCGGCACCTTTCGTAATGACGACAAAATTGATGATGATCAAAATGAGAAATACGATGATGCCGACGAGGTAATTGCCGCCGACCACAAATTGCCCGAAGGCCATGATGACCGAACCGGCGGCATCCATCCCCTCGTTTCCATGCAGCAGGATCATCCGGGTGGAAGCGACATTGAGCGACAATCGGAAAAGTGTCGTGATGAGCAGAATAGAAGGGAAGGCCGACAATTCGAGAGGCTTGTGAATGTACATACCGACCAGCAGGATGACGATCGAAAAGGTGATGCTGAAGGAAATCAGAATATCCAACATCCAGGTCGGTAAGGGTACGATCATGATCATCAGAATGGCCACCACGGCCCCAGCCATGAGGACATCCGTATTCAGTGTCAACTTGGACCACCTGCTCGTCAAAATTCCGGCACCGACTGCTTCCATTGCGTCATTCCCTTTGAGGTTGGCTTCATTCACAACCCAAATGGTTGCAATTGATTTCGACCCTCATTCCATCCGATATCCCCAGTCGGGATAACGGTCGGAGGTTTCGGATCGAATCGACCCATCTTTTCCAGGAGAAGGGAAGCACAAATCGTGCCAGCGGTTGGTGCACAGGGGCTTGGTGGACGAGCCATGATGGGGGGCTTGCAGGAGTCAGAAGTCAGGAGTCAGAAGACAGAAGTTAGGAGTCAGAAGACAGAAGTTAGAATAGGATGGCCTCGCAAAAAGTCGATCTACCCCGGATTTTCGGGTAGTTCCGGGCCTGAGCCTGGTGGCGGGTATGCCTTTTGATGCTGCAGCGGAAACTTGTTTGAAGCCGCCGGAGCTCGTTGGACCGGGCATGCAAAACACTTCGGCTTGTATTTGAAAAGCTTGCCATTTCAATGAGATGCCCTCTCCTGGAGCGTCTGGCACCATGCCCGGCCCATACGAGATCGGGCGGCTGAGTTTTTCCGATGCAGCGAAAAAGGTGTGCCCGCCACCAGGCGGCTCGTTGGAGACTCACTGAATTTTTTCAAAGCTATCAAGCTATCAAGCTTCAAGTTGACTTGAATCTCTGCTGATCTATAATCTGATAGACTCGCAAAAAGTCGCTGTACCCCCGATTGTGTGGTGTTTCCGGGCCTGAGCATGGGGGGAGAACCGCCTTTTGATGTTGCATCGGATACTTGTTTGAAGCCGCCGGAGATCGTTGGGCCGGGCATGCTCATTCAAGTCATATCTGTTTGAATAACAAAATGTTGCATTCCAATGGCCCATCGCTGAAGTCTGGCCACATGCCCGGCCCATACGAGATCGGGCGGCTGAGTTTATCCGATGCAACGAAAAAGGCGTGTCTCCCCCAATGCGACTCGGATGAGACTTTTGGACTTTTTGCGAGACCATCACACCTGACAGATCATGGAAATCGAGCCGCCTGTGTTCCAGCAATCGGCGATGACGGATACGGGGTTTCTCTTTGACAATCGAAATGAGAAGCCGCCTGAAATTTTGCTGGAGACTTTTTTCGATCCCTGGTCCTGGGGATCTTCACCGAATAAGACCATCTTTTTTTCGACCGGAGGTTGGATCATGAACGCCAATATGCTGCAGCAAGGCAGAAAATTCGAAATCCAACAGTTCAAAAAGCCCGGAAACATCCTCGAACTGAGAAAAACCCACGTCGCCTTTACGGGTACTCCCCGGCGGCACCCCTATGACCCAGCCAAGATCGTTCTTATCGTGGATATGCTGAGCGCCCAAACCTATTGTTATGAATTTCTGGTGAAGGATATCGCCTTTGCTGAGGAACTTCCGGCTATCGTAACACCGGAAGGCGAAGCCATCACCATTTCCCGCGTTTGGGTGAAGAAAGGGACGATCGGTATGCGCATCACCCCCTTCGTCGTTGAAGACATGCGGGAAGTTCTTTTTGAAGGGGAACCTGAATGAGCCCTTCCGATGCCTCCTTCGTGTTTCAGGACCGATGCGGAAAACGATGGCCTCGGTTACGGATCATCCTGATCACCGTCACGGTAGTGGTCCTGACGGCATCCGTTATCTTCGTCCAGTCCCTACTCGTGCCGCCGACATTCCCGTTGAACAAGACCTTCCTGCAGCTCAAGGCCAGGCTCCATGCCCTTCAGCGGGAAGATGCCGCCATTCTTGCCATGTCTCCGAAGGCCAAATGGCTGGAATTCACCAGGCAGGCTTCTGCGTTTCCCACTGTCAAGAGCTCCGAGAAATTGACGGAGCGAGCCGCCATTAAAAAAGCAACCAAACCGCCTCGGGTCGGATTTCTGGAAGGGGGAAACCCGGCAGGTCTTGAGTCCCTGAAGGCTCATGCCCACAGCCTCACCCATGTTTCCGTCGAATGGATGACGCTGGTGGATACGGGCGGAGGGATGGTCATCACCCCCAACGTCAAGATCATCGAAGCCGCTCGGAAAAACGGTCTGAAAATTGTCCTCCTTCTGAACAACCTCTACGGCAACAAGTGGCAGACGGATGCCGTGGAATGGCTTTCCGCTGCAACGGATTCCGAACAGGACCGATTCATTGCAGACCTGATGGTGAACCTGCGCTATGTGGATGCCGATGCCCTGCTCATCGAATGGGGGGAAATCGATTCCCAATATCGAGCGGACATCACCCGTCTGATCCTAAAAATCTCACGGGCCTTACACGACATTCACGTGGAAACGTGGCTCCGGGTGCCGATGGGTCCGGATCTGAAAGCCTTCGACCTGGACGCCCTCTGCGAGGAAGTGGATTATTTCGTTGCAGCACTGCACGATGAATATACGGAAAACGACGATCCCGGGCCCATCGCTTCCCAGCCCTGGTTCGAAGGCTGGCTTGAAACCATGATGGATTATGGGGAGCCTTCCCAGTGGATCATCGAATTCGGCACCTATGGGTACGACTGGGAAAAAGGAGCCAAACAGGCAAGGATCAAGGGGTTCAGTGACATCATGGCCTGTGCCGAACGCTCGGGTGTCGAAACCATCGAAAGCAAAGGCCCTGGCTACAACCCCCATTTCGAATACACGGACGAAGGTATCGAACATTCCGTCTGGTTCCTGGATGCGGTCAGTTTCGCCAATCAGCTGAACCGGGTCAGGCGCTTTCAGATATCGGGGATCGGGCTCTATACCCTCGGATATGAGGATCCGATCGTGTGGAAGGTGTTGGAAAACCCCGAGTGGATGACATCCGCCGATCGATGGCAGGAGACCCTTGAGTGTGAGCGAACGGCCCACTTCGGCAGCGGAAATGTCCTGACGGTTGAAGACGGCCCGGAGAGCGGCAATCGATCGGTACGGAGCGACGATAACGGCCGACTTGTCGCATCCTATACCGCGTTTCCTTCCGGTGTCACCGTGGTCCATCAGGGACAGGGAAAAGAAGACGAAGTCGCCCTTACCTTCGATGACGGTCCCGATCCGAAATGGACACCTCAGATCCTGGATATTCTAAAGAAAGCACATGCCAAGGCCACGTTTTTCGTTATCGGCTCGCAGGCCGAGAAATACCCCGACCTGATTCAACGCATGGTGGCCGAAGGTCATGAAATCGGCAATCACACCTTCACACATCCCAACCTCGCGGTGATCTCCCGAGAGCGGGCCGTTCTCGAACTCAACGCAACCCAAAGGCTTATCGAAAGCTTGACAGGCCGATCCACGGTCTGGTTCCGACCACCCTATGCAGCCGATGCCCTGCCGTCGAAACCCGATGAAATTGCCGCATTACGAATCGCCCAGGATCTCGGCTATTTGACCGTCATGCACGACATCGACCCCGAGGACTGGTCCAGGCCCGGAGCTGCCGAAATCGTACGTCGTGTGCAGGCGGGGAGACTGCTCGGCGGAAATGTCGTGTTGCTTCACGATGCCGGCGGCAACCGCAGGCAGACTGTGGAAGCCCTGCCGGACATTCTGGCGTACTTCGAGAGGCGGGCAGACCGCGTCGTCACCCTCTCGACCCTGTTGAACTGGTCGGTGGATCAGGGGATGCCTCCCATTGCGCCCAAACAGCAATCCTTCAGCCGGATGGTAAGCGGCAGCGGGCTCAAAGTCTTCTACCGCATCGAGCAGGCATTGGGCGGGTTCCTGGTGGTATCGACCGTTTTGGTGCTGCTGCGCACTGCAGCCATCCTCGTGTTGGCGACCCTTCGGAACCGACAGCGGCGGCATCGGACCGGATCCCCCTCTGAAGCCTTGGATGCTACCTACTCCCCGGACATCAGCGTTCTGATAGCGGCATTTAACGAATCGCGCGTGATCGAGGCAACGATCCGTTCCGTGCTGAACACCCGGTACCCAGGTCGTATCGAGCTGGTTGTCGTCGATGACGGATCGACGGACGATACGGCGGCACAAGTTCAGGCACTTGCCGAAACAGACAGCCGGATCCATCTCCTTCGCCAGGAAAACCGCGGTAAGGCCGAAGCCCTTCAATACGGCATGCGACATACCACAAACGACATCGTCGTCATGCTCGATGCAGATACCTGCTTCAAACCGGATACCCTTTCCCATTTGATCGAGGCCCTTCGGGATCCTCGGGTGGGTGCTGTATGCGGCCATGTTCGAATCGCCAACCAGCGCTCCCTCGTCGCCCGGTTTCAGGCCATTGAATATGCTGCCGGCTTCAATCTTGACCGCATGGCTTACGACAAGATCAACGGCATTACGGTCGTTCCGGGGGCCATCAACGCCGTTCGGAAGGCTGCCCTGATGCAATCGGGCGGTATCTGCTCCGATACCCTGGCCGAGGACACCGATTTCACGCTTTCGATGCACCGCTGCGGATACCGCATCGTCTATGCACCCGATGCCATCGCCAACACCGAAGCGCCTGAAACGATCCGAGGACTTGCGAAGCAACGGTTCCGCTGGGCCTTCGGTACCTTGCAGTGTGTCTGGAAACACCGGGACATGGCCTTCCATCCGAAATACAAGGCCCTGGGCTGCTTCTCCCTGCCCAATGTCTGGTTTTTTCATATCCTGCTGGTGGCCCTCAGTCCCGTTGTCGATCTCATGTTCCTGCTGGGGCTTGCGCTCGGCGTTTTCGGCGGGCCGATGATGGCCTATTTTTCCGTTTTTCTGGTCTGTGAAATGGCCACTGCGGCCTATGCCCTGAAACGCGAAGGCGATTCCCTGTGGCGAATCGCGCTGGTTCCGGTGATGCGGATCGTCTATCGGCCGCTGTTGGGCTGGGTGATGTGGAAGTCGCTTCTCAAGGCACTCAAGGGGGCGTGGGTATCCTGGGGCAAGCTGGAACGAACGGGGGCTGCGGTTTCGGCCTGATGCAACCTGTGATGGCCTCGCAAAAAGTCAGATGCTCTTGTTGAACCCGCAGGAGAGCGGGTGCATTTTGCTTGCGCAGCGGAAAAACTCAGCAGCCCGATCTCGTAGGATCGGGCTGCTTCAAACACGTTTCCGCTGCTTCGCAAAACACCACCCGCCCTCCTGCTGGAAGCCCGGCATTGGAAGAAAATCGGGAGATGGAGACTTTTTGCGAGTCCATCAACCTGTAATCGCTATGTCCTACCACCCAAATGGGCAATGTCTGCAAGCCAGGCATCGAGCAGCTGGAGTTCCGGATCCCGAACGATCCGATGCTTCAACAAGGCTTCGTAGACACGCAACAGATTATCGGCTACGCCGTCCTGCTTCCGAACAGTGTCTGCGGCTATGCGACACACCTTTTCCGCATACAGGTAACAGGGCATTTCCGAACGGAAGTCCTGAATCAGGTTGTGGGGATTTCGCTCTTGGAAGGCTGTAGGCGCCGTAAAGCCGACCCGCAGATCGGCAGCCCACAGAATGGGTTGTGCGATGAGCCCTCGCAGGATGTCCGTAAATCGGAAGGAAACGAATGCAGGCAAATAGAGTAGCGGAAAGGCTTCCTTGAAAAACACCGTATTCTGGGAATTGATCGGGCAGATGGTTCCCTCTTCGAGGACGAGCGGTTCCTTGCGGTAGAACCGACACTTGCGACGGACGATCATCCGATAGACGGCATCCACATCCGGTTCCCCTTCGACCAATCCCTGCCAGATGCCGATGCGACAGCACCCCATCGCCGCTTTCCAGTGATCCCGAATAAGCGATGCAGCCACATAGCGAAGCGGATACCCCCTTGGCCAAATCCACCCATCGGTGAACCACCGATACGCATTGAAAAACCCCGAATCTCCCCTGAGTTGTGGATAGGCGCCTTCCTGCGGCAGGATTTCATACAATGGCAGGGGCTCGTTGTCGTCATCGGTATCGATGAGGATATCCGCCCCGTGCTCTATCGCAGCCAGATAGCCGATCATCTTGCGGGCATAATGATTCCACGGCAGCATCCGCAGCAGCCGAAACGGCATCTGCCGCTGCTTCCAAACGGAAAGTACATGACATCCGTCCAGGATCCAGGGATCGGGTGTTTTCCGGTCTGCAACGACAATTATCGGTCCATCGATGGTCTTGCACCAACGACGGATCGAAGAGGTCGGTGCTTGAATGGTGGTGATGACGACGGCAGGTTTCATGGATTCGCCATCCGTTCGGACGGCTGTAACCGATCGAGTGGAATACGGCTTTTCACTTCCCGTCCGAGCAATTCCAACAACACGATCACGTTGTCCTTTCCTCTGTCAGAATAGACGATGCCGGGCACAATGACCCCCTCATTGACCCGGACCCCTATAGCCGCACCAGGTACGAGCCATTCCGGCGAGACCGGTTGCAGGCAGATCACGCCATCGATTTCCCGAGCCTTCAGATCATCGATCACCCAATCGGGAACAGGAACGTATTCATCCCCGAAGCGGATCGGTCCAGCGACATCGTAGGTGGAGCAAATGGATATCCAGTCACAGGTTTCCGGATCAAGCCGGAGGAAAAGATACCCCGGAAAGAACGGCCTCAGAACTTCCTTCTTGCTACGAGCGTGACGCACCACTGTTCGAATGATAGGCAGGTAGACCTCATATTGTTGTCGCTCGTACTGAAGTCGTGCATTCATTTCCCGGTGAGGTTTCGTGCGGATGACAAACCACTTGAGTGTCATGATTGATGGTCTCGCAAAAAGTCGATTTTTAACTAACTGAAATTACAGTAT